>DASWBH010000030.1:0-11387 GCA_036390755.1 Thermoanaerobaculia bacterium | reverse complement strand
ACCGCTGTCAACTTTTCTACCGACTGTAGAGCGCGAACGAGCGCGAGTTGTGCGCCGGTCAGGTCGTAGAAGCCGGCCACGATTTGATCGCGGAGTGCGGAGCGCGGAGCGCGGATGAGGATGGCCGCTCGCGCCAGCACGTCAGCAGGATCGACGGCTTCGACTTTCGCGATCAGCTTTTCGTATTCCTGCCAGGCGCGGATCACGATCCGGATGCGATCGCGATTGCGAAGCGGAGCGCTGCCGGCGCGGCGCGTGAAGTCGGCGAGCGTCATTCCGCTGTCGCGCACGTCGCGGTAGGAACGCTCGAGCATCGCCGCGGCGCCGCGAGTGGCGGTCAGCGGATCGTCGAGGCTGCGGGCCGCCGTGCGCATCGCCAGCCGGCGCTCGGCATCGCTCGCGACGCGCGGAAACTCGCCGGCCGCGTTGAGTACTGCGCGGGCGAAATTCTCGATCGATCGCAGTTGCAGTCCGGCAACTCCCTGCGCTCCCCGCTCCGCGCTCCGCGCTCCGATCGCCTGGGCAACGCCGCTCGACGCGACGATGACTTCTTCGCTCCACGGCGAGAGCGGGTCGCAGCGGTCGCGCGAGCCGGCGAGCCGACCGGCCACCTTCGTTGCGATCTCGCTGTAGGGAGCAAGCGTGAGGAGGGGAGAACCCATGAATCGATCGGTCAATTTTACCAGCGTCGCACTTAGCACGATTCTGGCTATGCGGACTTCTCGTGCTCGCCTCGAAAGGGATAATCACGGCCGATGGACAAGCGCAGGGTCCGGGTCATCGTCGTCCGCAAATGGGTGACGATCACTCTTCTCGTCATCGTCTCGGCGGCGATGGCGGCGTTGTTGTACTGGCTCTCCGGCAAGGCTTACGCGACCGGTCGCGAGCCGTTCCGAGAGCTCGTGGTGCGTCTGATGCAGCGTACCCAACCGGTGTCGCGCAACGTTGTGCTGGCCAGCCTGATGCCGGTCACCGCGAACATCCTTTTTTTTCTGCCGTGGGGTTTCCTGCTGTTCCTGGCCATCGACTCGCCGTCGCGGCCGCGGTCGCGCGCCTATCTGACGACGCTGATCGCCGGCGCGCTCTTCGCGCTGTCGATGGAGTTGTGGCAGAACTTTCTTCCGACGCGCGTCACGACCGTGCCCGACACGGCCGCGAACACGCTGGGAGCGGTGGCCGGCGCTGCGGCCGGTCATCTTCGCAAACGCATTCGAATCCAATTCGATTACTGAGGCGCTCGTGATTCTCGTCGTCGAGGACGACCCGCAGGTCGCGCGCCTGATCGCGCTCGTGCTGCAGCGAAACGGCTACCAGTCGAAAGTCGTGGCCGACGGCCAGAGTGCGCTGCAGGAGGCGCGGGCCGAGTCGCCTGCGCTCATCTTCGCCGACCTGACGATCACGGGCATGAGCGGCGCGCAACTCTGCAATGTGCTGAAGAATCAGCCCGAGACCCGCGACATTCCGTACATCGTGGTCTCGGGCGACCGCGATGTCGCCGAAAAGGCGCGACTTTGCGGTGCCGACGACTACATGGGCAAACCTTTTGAATTCGAGGATCTCATCCGTCTCGTAAAAAAATATGCAAGAGCTGAAAGCCGAAAAACCGATTGAGTCACCCGCCGACAGCGATCCCGTCAAGCGCCTGATGCAGCGCCTCCGCGAGGAGGGCTTCACGAGCGACCAGGGCGAGGACGAGTGGGCCAACTTCGGCGAGGTGATCTTCACGCGCCCGGAAAAGATCTCGTTTGCCAAAGGCGAGACCGTGGTCATCTTCACGCGCCTCCCGGAGCTCAACGAGCGCGTTCTGCGCCAGACCTCGCAGTCGGTGATGAACACGTACCGCGCGAAGAGCGCGACGCAGAAAGCGCTGTCGGTTCTGCAATCGACGACCGTTTACCACTGCCTGGTCACCACCTCGGACCAGCCGCACAACGAAGTCCTCAATGACTTCATCAGCCGCAGCGGCGGCGCGACGTTCATCCCGGTGGTCATCGTCCCCGAGATCAACCAGGTGCTCTACCCGAATCTCGAGGAGAAAATCGGATCGATCCGGCCTCGCGTCGAGTACCTCCAATACCTCCTCGGCGAACGGCGCGAGAAGGTGAACATGCACCGCCAGACGGTGCAGGCGTTCTGGATCTCGATCACGGTGGTGATCCTGCTGCTCGCGGCCGTCGCGTTCTCGATCGTGCGGCCGTCGATCGGGGGAGGACGGTCGGATACGGCGGTGACGGCCGCGAGTTCATCCTGAGGCGCGGCAGCGCCGAAGGATCTACTGTTGCGCGGCGTGACTCGCGCCACGTGGCGCGCCCTTCGCCGTCCTCGCAGGAGATCCTTCGCGCTTCGCGCTCAGGATAAACTGAAGCGCGACAATGCCAGAGTTTCCCCTCCGTCCCCGCGACATCTTCGAAGAGCTGCGCAAGACCGTCGTCGGACAGGACGACGCGATCCGCGAGCTCTCGGTCGCTCTCGTCAAGCATCTCGTCGGGCATCCGGCGCCGAACATCCTTCTCATCGGCAACTCCGGCACGGGGAAGACGACGATCATGCGCGCGATCGAGCATTTCCTCACCACGCGCGCGGGGCTCGCGGAATTCGCGAACGTCGTCCGCCTCAACGCCAACGTATTGGCCGAGGAGCATGCCGGGTACGGGAGGGCGGTGCTGGGGCGGCTGTATCAGAACGCGCGGGCGACACTCGGGCGCGATGCGGGCGCGCAGGACGTCCTGCGTTCGGTCGAGCGCGGAATCGTGTTCATCGACGAAGTCGACAAGATCCGCGCGGCCGTCAGCGGCGTGCCGAACGTCCGCGGCATCGTCGCGCAGGAAGCGTTGCTGACGCTGATGGAGAACGAGCACGTCCGCTTCGAGGCCGACGGCATGACGCACGTCATCAACTCCTCGGGCGTTCTGTTCGTCGCCGGCGGCGCGTTCGAGGAGCTCTACGACAGCGTCCTGCGCCGCGCCACGATCGGTCAGGACGTTACGCCGCTGCAGCCGGTGGTCGTTGTCTCCGCGTCGGGCGAGGTCCGCGAGGAACTGCCGTTCCATCTCCGCGACTACCTGAAGTACGACGACCTGTTCCGCTACGGGATGACGCCGCAGTTCACGTCGCGATTCGAGTCGATCGTCGTGCTGAACGACCTCGGCGAAGGCGACCTCGCGCGCATTTTCGTCGAGCCGGAAGGCTCGATCTTCCGCACGTCGCGCGACTACTTCAAACGATTCGGGGTCGACCTGCAGATCACGCGGCCCGCGCTGATCGCGATCGCCTGGGACGCCTCGCAGCAGAAACGCCTCGGCGCTCGTGCCCTTCGCGAGATCTACCGCCGCGTCATCCGCAACATCGAGTTCGATCCCGCCGCCGCGACGCGCGACGAGAACCGCGTGCTCACGGTCGATGAGCGGATGGTCAAGCAGGCCATCACGTCGCGGGAGCAGGGGAGCGCGTTGAGAGCGCGCTGACGAGATTCGAGACTCGGGATTCGGGATTCGTAGAAGCAGGATCCCGAATCCCGAATCCCGAATCCCGAATCTCGAACTCCGAACCCCGAACGTCATGCCCGACGAAAAAACCTTCTTCTCCAAACTCAAGCGCGGCCTCTTCATGACTCACACCGAGATCATCGAGAAGGTGAAGGAGTCGCTCACGCCCGACCTGCCGATCTCGCGCGCCGCCATCGACGGCCTCGAAGAAGGGCTCCTCGGCGCGGACGTCGGCGCCGAGCTCACGACGTCGCTCATCGATCGCATCGAGCAGCGCGTCCGCGACGAGAAGATCACGAACATGGACCGCCTGACCGAAGCGCTTCGGCAGGAGACGAGAGCGCTGATTCCGCGGCGCGAAGCGGGGACGATCGACATCAGCAAGGCCAGGCCGTTTGTCATTCTGGTCGTCGGCGTGAACGGAACCGGAAAGACGACGACGATCGCGAAACTCGCCTCGCGGTGGAAGAGCGAAGGGAAGAGCGTCATGCTCGGCGCCGCAGACACGTTCCGCGCTGCGGCGATCGAGCAGCTGCAGTTGTGGGCCGATCGCGTCGGCGTTCCGATGATCAAGCACAAGGCCGGATCCGATCCGGGCGCCGTCGCGCACGACACGGTCACGGCGGCGAAGTCGCGTAACGCCGACGTCGTATTAATTGATACGGCCGGACGTCTGCACAACAAATCGCACCTGATGCAGGAGCTGTCGAAAGTGCGCCGCGTGATCGAGAAGGAACTTCCGGGCGCGCCGCACGAGACGCTTCTGGTGCTCGACGGCACGACCGGTCAGAACGGCGTCAGCCAGGCCGCGGCCTTCCTCGAAGCGGCGAAGATCACCGGGATCGTCGTCACAAAGCTCGACGGCACGGCCAAAGGGGGAGTCATCCTTTCGATCATGCGACAGTTCGACATCCCCGTGAAATTCATCGGCGTGGGAGAGGGAGCGGACGATTTGATCCCGTTTGACCCCGCCGCGTACGTCGACATGCTGTTCGAGTAACACACCCGCGAAGTGATCGCCGCCACTGAGCCGTGTGAACTGGCCCCCTGTGACAGGTGACCGCCTGCACGGATGCATCGCGTTTCAAACGCTCAGACTCCCGCGAAAGACCTCCCTGTCAATGAGGAAACTCGCAAAGGAGAACGCGATGGCCGCAACAAACTCACCTGCGGACCACTGCACCATTGCTCAGCAACTCGAGAGTAGTGGTGTCAGCCGGCGCGACTTCGTCACTTTCTGCGGAAAGCTGATGGTGGCCGCGCCATTCGGATTGGGAATCACCAATTACCTCAGCGTCGACGCTGTCGCCGCGGAGATCGCCGGGATCCGGAGGCCTTCCGTGATCTGGTTGCACATGCAGGAGTGCACCGGATGCACGGAAACGCTGCTCCGTCCGGCTACACCCGACCTGGCCACGCTGCTGTTCGACGTCATCTCGCTCGATTATCACGAGACGGTGATGGCTGCGTCCGGCGCGGATGCGGAGGCGGCACTCGCCGACGCGATGAAGGCCAACAAGGGAAAGTACGTGCTCGTGGTCGAGGGCTCGATTCCGATGAAGGACAACGGCATCTACCTGAAGGTCGCGAACAAGTGGGGCGCCGACCGCCTGCGCGAAGTCGCCAAGGATGCCGCCGCAATCGTGGCGATCGGTTCCTGCGCGTCGTGGGGTGGCGTGCAGTCGAGCGGGATCAACCCGACCGGATCGGTCGGCGTCGACTCGATCATCAAAGACAAGCCGATCATCAACCTTCCCGGCTGTCCTCCGAACCCGTACGTCACCCTCGGCGTGGTGCTGCAGTACGCGAAGAACGGAACGGTTCCGGAGCTCGACGCGCTCAAGCGTCCGAAGTTCGCATATGACCGCGTGATCCACGACCAGTGCCCGCGCCGCGCGCACTTCGATGCCGGCCGCTTCGCCACACAGTTCGGCGACGACGCCCATCGCGAGGGCTACTGCCTGTACAAGCTCGGATGCAAAGGTCCGGTCACGCACGCACCGTGCTCGACGCGTCACTTCAATGACGTCGTCGACGCGTGGCCGATCGGGATCGGCGCGCCGTGCTTCGGCTGCACCGAAAAGGGCGTCGGCTACACGATCGCTCTGTTCGACACCGTTCCGATCGAGCGTCCGTTCGGTCCCGACACGTACCCCGGCGTTTACGCGGAGCGGAAGGGCGTCAGCCCGGCCGCGACCGCGGTTGCCGGCGTCGTCGGCGGCGCGATCGTCGGCGCCGGATACCTGGCCTCGAAGAAGTTCGACAACGTGACAGGTGGCGACAGCGACACGAAGGAGGAGTAAGCGATGAGCACTGATCGTCGAACACTCCTCAAAGGCTTATGTGCCGCGGCCACATGCACGGTCGCGGGCGTTTCCGCTGTTGAAGCGCGCGAGAAAAAAGTCGCGCCGGCCGACGCGGTCGGACTCCTCTACGACGCGACCAAGTGCATCGGCTGCAAGGCCTGCGTCGCGAAGTGCAAAGAGGTCAACAAGCTTCAGGCGGATGTCGACGGCTACGGCGACGGTCTGTACGACGCGCCGGAAGGCCTCAACGAGTACACGAAGAACGTCATCCAGCTGGCGAAGTACAACGGCGAGACGTCGTATGTGAAGAAGCAGTGCATGCACTGCGTCGACCCGGCCTGCACCAGCGCCTGCATGATGGGCGCGCTGCACAAGGGCAAGTTCGGCATCGTCGAGTGGGAAGCGAACAAGTGCATCGGCTGCCGGTATTGCCAGGTGGCCTGCCCGTTCGGCGTTCCGAAGTTCCAGTGGTCGAAGCTCTCGCCGCGACTCGTCAAGTGCGAACTGTGCAAAGACCGTCTGGCCGAAGGCAAGCTCCCCGGCTGCGTCGAAGCGTGTCCGCGTCAGGCGGTCATCTACGGCAAGCGCGAAGAGCTGCTTCAGGAAGCGCACCGCCGCATCGCCACGAAACCTGATCTGTACGTGAACAAGGTCTACGGCGAGAAAGAGCTCGGCGGCACCCAGGTCCTCTACATCTCGCACGTCCCGTTCGAAAACCTCGGCTTCCGCTTCCAGCAGGAAGAAGCCGTTCCGAATCTGCAGCAGACCG
This sequence comes from Thermoanaerobaculia bacterium, assembly GCA_036390755.1. Taxonomy (GTDB): domain Bacteria; phylum Acidobacteriota; class Thermoanaerobaculia; order Gp7-AA8; family Gp7-AA8; genus DASVHS01. Next base: position 4,827 of record DASWBH010000030.1, on the reverse strand, counting down.
TACAGCACGGCATCTACAAGGGCTTCGCCGCCCCGCTGGCGCTGTACGGAATTCTCGGCGCGGTGATGTTCCGCAACCGCAAGAAAGGCGACGCAAATGACGACGTACGTTGAAACACGCCCGCTCATCGGCGCTCGTCCACACGTCTTCGGCCGAACCTACAACATGCTGGTGTTTCTGGCGGCTGTGGCCGTCGCGCTCATCGCGTGGCGTTTCACGGTAGGGCTCGGACGATCGACAGCTCTCTCCGACGGTTATCCGTGGGGCATCTGGATCGCCTTCGACGTCGTGACCGGAACCGCATTCGCGTGCGGCGGCTACGCCATGGCGTTCCTCGTTTACATCTTCAACAAGGGCAAATACCACCCGCTGGTGCGGCCGGCAGTCCTGACGAGCGCGCTCGGCTACTCCATTGCCGGCCTGTCGGTCATGATCGACGTCGGCCGTCCGTGGGCCGCGTGGAGACTCGCCAAAGTCTGGACGTGGAACCTCAACTCGGTGCTGCTCGAAGTCGCGGTCTGCATCATGGCCTACACCGTCGTGTTGTGGATCGAGCTGGCGCCCGCGTTCCTGGCGAAGTTCAAGACCACAGGGCCGGCGAAGGTGCAGTCGTTCGCACGTGCGACGCTGCCGTTCCTCGAGAAGGCCCTGATCTGGATCATCGCCCTCGGCATGCTGCTTCCGACGATGCATCAGTCTTCGCTCGGCGCGCTGATGCTGCTGGCCGGGCCGCGTCTGCACGGGCTGTGGAACACAGCCTGGCTGCCGCTCTTCAACCTCGTCACGTGCGTCGCCATGGGCTTCGCCATCGTGGTGGCCGAGTCGGCGTTCTCGTCGGTGGCGTTCGGAAGGAAGCCGGAGTTCGGGCTTCTCAAACCGATCGGCCGGGTCGCTGCCTGGCTGACGCTGGCCTTCGTGGTGTTCCGGTTTGCGGACCTGGCGTTCAAGGGCCGTGTCGGTCTGTTCGGCACGTTCGACCTTTACGGCATCATGTTCTGGATCGAGGCAGCGCTGTTCGTCCTCGCCTCGTTCATGCTGCTGCGGCGGAAGCAGAGCCTGGGCAGCCTGCTCCGCGGCGCGATGCTCGTCGCGATCGCCGGCGGTCTGTACCGCTTCGACACGTTCCTCGTCGCCTTCCAGCCGGAGCGCGGCTGGCACTACTTCCCATCGGTCACCGAACAATTGATCACGCTCGGCCTCGTCGCCGGCGAACTGGCTGTCTACGGCGCAGTCGTCAAGTACTTCCCCATTCTCAGCGGAACTGAAGGAGAGCGCGCATGAGCAAGCGCATCACGATTGACCCGATCACCCGAATTGAAGGCCATCTGCGCGTCGACGTCGAAGTCGACGGCGGAAACGTCCAGAAGGCGTGGGCCTCGTCGACGATGTGGCGCGGCATCGAGAAGATCCTCGTCGGACGCGACCCGCGCGACGCATGGGCCTTCACGCAGCGTTTCTGCGGCGTCTGCACGACCGTGCATGCGCTGGCCTCGGTGCGCGCCGTCGAGAACTCCCTGCAGATGGAAGTGCCGCTCAACGCGCAGTACATCAGGAACCTGATCGTGCTCGCGCATGCGCTGCACGACCACATCGTTCACTTCTATCAGCTCAGCGCGCTCGACTGGGTTGACGTCACCACGATCCCGAACGCCGATCCGGTCAAGGCCTCGGTCCTCGCCGAGAGCCTCTCGCCGTGGACCGGCAACTCGAGCAAGCAGTTGCAGGCCGTCAAGGACAAGGTCATCGGCCTCGTCAAGAGCGGCCAGCTCGGCCCGTTCGCGCACGGCTACTGGGGCCATCCGGCCATGCGGCTGCCGGCCAACGTCAACCTGATCGCGACGAGCCATTACCTCCAGGCTCTCGAGTATCAGCGTTACGCGCTGCAGATCGTCGCCATCCTCGGCGGCAAGACCCCGCACATTCAGAACCTCACGCCGGGCGGCGTGGCCAACGCGATCAACCTGAACAGCGAAGCGACGCTGAACCTCGACCGGCTGTATCAGGTCAAGGCGCTGTTCGACAAAGTCATCCCGTTCGTCCAGCAGGTCTACTTCAACGATGTCTGCGCCGTCGCGTCGTTCTATCCGGAGTGGTTCGGGTACGGCGCCGGCGTAACGAATTACCTCTCGGTTCCGGACATCGCGCTCGACACTAAGAGCACGAAGTTCGCGATGCCGGGCGGCACGATCATGGGTGGTGATCTCGCTACGTACAAGCCGATCACCGGTCAGGACGACCCGTACTTCCGCAAGGGAGTCATGGAAGACACGACGCACGCGTATTACAAGACGAGCAACCTCCATCCGTTCCAGGGCGAGACCGAGCCGGAGTTCACCGATTTCCAGGACAACGGCAAGTACACGTGGGTCAAGGGACCGCGTTTCGAGGGCAAGCCGATGCAGGTCGGGCCTCTGGCGAACGTGCTGTGCGGTCTGGCAGCGAAGGATCCGCTGACGACGAAGTGGGCGCTTCAGGCGCTCTCCACCGTCGGCGCGATCGCGCAGAAGAAGGTCGGCCCCGAAGTGCTGCACTCGACTCTCGGCCGTCATGCTGCGCGCGCGATCCGCTGCTCGGTCATGGCCGATCTGGCGTTGCAGCAGTGGCAGCTCCTCGTCGACAACATCACCAAGGGCGACACCAAGACGTTCAACGTTCCGGTGTTCCCGAAGGGACAGGTCGAAGGAATGGGCTTCCACGAAGCGCCGCGCGGAACGCTGTCGCACTGGGTCGTGATCAAGAACGGCGTCATCGAGAACTATCAGGCCGTCGTGCCGACGACATGGAACGCCTCGCCGCGCGACTCGAAGGGTACGCCCGGACCGTACGAAGCCGCGCTGCTCAAGAATCCTGTCGCGCAGCCCGATCATCCGCTCGAAGTCATTCGCACGATCCACTCGTTCGATCCGTGCATGTCGTGCGCGGTTCATACGTTCGATCCGGACGGCAACGAGCAAGCTGTGGTAAAAGTTCTCTAATGACCAGGATCGGCGTCCTCGGCATCGGCAATGTCCTGATTGGAGACGATGCTGTCGGCCCATCAGTCGTGAATTTACTCGACGCCCTCTGGGAGTTCCCGGAGGGCGTCGTCGTCGACGACCTCGGCACGCCGAGTCTCGATCTCGCCGCGCGACTCTCTGATTTCGACACCGTCCTTTTCGTCGACGCCGTGTCGTCGAAGGCTGCGCCGGGAAGCATCCGCGTCTACAGTCGCGACGAGATCCTGAAGAACCCTCCCGGTCTTCGCCTCAGCCCGCACGATCCTTCGCTCAAAGAGACGCTGCTGACGGTCGACTTCCTCGGTACCGGTCCGAAGGAAATTTGTCTGATCGGCGTCGTTCCGGAATCCACCACCGGCCTCGGCATGAGCGAGGCCGTGAAGGATGCGATTCCGCATGCGGCGCAGGCAGTGCTCACCGAGCTCGAACGGCTCGATGTCGTTCCGAAGCCACGGAAGACGCCGAAGACGACGAAGCCGTTCTGGACCACGGCGGCTCCGACGGCGCACTGAGAGCGTTGCCGAAGCACCGCACTCCACACACTCCTCGTACTCGAACATCGCTTCCGCGAACTGGCGCCCGCCCGATGGCGCTCGCTGTTAGCATCCGCGTCGATGGTCACAATCGAACAGCTTCAGAACGTGATCAGCCGCGAGAGTGCGTTCACGAGACCGTACGGATTCGTCGTGACGGAAGCGGCCGATGGATCGTGCACGCTGCATGTGCCGCGGATTCCGCAGTTCGACCGGCCCGACGGTATCGTGAGCGGGCCGCTGCTGATGCTGGCCGCCGACGTGGCGATGTGGCTCGCCATCAAGACGCTGCGCGGCATCGACGATCCGTCGGTGACGAGTCACATGCAGACGCAGTTTCTCGACAGCGCGCGCAATGAGTCGTTCACCTGCAAAGCGGTCGTGCTCAAACTCGGCCGCCGCACGGCGTACGGCACTGCTGAGTGCGTGTCGGAGAGCGGTAACCTGATTGCCCATCACACACTGACTTACGTCGCGCCAACGAGGTGACGAATGAGCGTGTCCCCTGACCAACGCGAATTTCTGCGGCACATCCTGGCGACGATCGCCTATCGCGGCGGCAAGGCCGTGCGCGACGCGCCGGCCGGATTCGAGTCCTTCAAGATCTCGCCGACGTCGCGCACGCCGGTGCAGATCCTCGCGCACATCGGCGACCTGCTCGACTGGTTCATCTCGATGGCTGATGGCACGCGTAAATGGCAGGTCGCGACTCCGTTGCCGTGGGACGGTGAAGTCGATCGCTTCTTCTCGTGCCTCGATCGCGCCGAGCAGTTCCTGGCGTCGAACGCAGAGATTCTGACGACGGCCGAGAAGCTCTTCCAGGGACCGTTCGCCGATACGCTGTCCCACATCGGGCAGATCGCGATGCTGCGCCGCGCGTTTGGCGCGCCGGTGCGCGGCGAGAACTACTACAAGGCGGAAATCAGCGCCGGCCGGGTAGGAAAAGAGCAGGCCAAGCCGCGCGTGGAATTCGACTGATCTGGAGTGCAGCGGCCGAGCCGCCGCTTCACTCCACCGGCAACTTCACTTCGAACACTGCGCCGCCGTCCGGTGCGTTCGCCGCGTGCGCCGATCCGCCGTACGCCTCCACGATCGCCTTCACGATCGAGAGTCCGAGGCCGGTGTGGCGATGGTTGCGCTGCTCGTCGGGGCGGTAGGTGAAGAAACGGTCGAAGATCTTTTCGAGGTGTTCCTCCGCGATGCCGGGCCCGTGATCGCGAACGGTGATCACGACGTTTTTGTCGGCGCTGGTGCCGCTCACCGCGATGTGTCCTCCCTCCGGCGTGAAGCTGACGGCG
>DASWBH010000029.1:0-2246 GCA_036390755.1 Thermoanaerobaculia bacterium | reverse complement strand
ACGCCTGCGGCGAGGACTCTGACGCGCACCTCACCACGCTTCGGCTCGGGGCAATCCTCTTCGAGCACCTGAAGTGCGTCGGGCCCGCCGTAGCGGGTCACGACGATGCGCGTGTGTTTCATGGACCGCCTCCCAGTCGCTGCCGGGCGATCGACGTTGTCGTCTAACCTAACACGCGTTCAGCTGCCGGGATGCGTTCGAAGTTGGAATCGCTCAGAGGCGGTCGTCATTGTGGCTCGATCGTCGCCGTGAGCACCACAATGAGCGCCTTGTCGCCCATCGTCGTCGTGCCGACGACAACCTTCTCGTTCTGCCGGATCGACAAAGGCGTATTGAAGCCGACGTTCTGGTACTGGACTCCCTTATCGCCCACCTGGAGCGGGATGCGCATTTCGAACGAGAAGCGCTCGACGTTCAGCGTCTTGTCACCGGCACTGATCTGCTGCAGCCGGTAACTGTAGAAGACCGGGTTGCCCTCCTTCGCCGTCATGCCGACGAGCGCAGGTTCCGCGACGCCCGAGTTCTCGATGCTCGCGCCGAGTCTGGCGTGGTGCATCGTCGCGGTCAGAACGCCGTAATGCGAGTAGCGCAGCGTCGACTGGAGCTGCTTGATGACGGCAGCGAGCTCGTCGGGGATCGCGGGTGCATTCGGCAGCGGCGTCTTCGAGCCGATCAGCACCGCGAGGTTGAGAACGACCGTCGGCGATGACTCAGGCTTGTCCAGCCGTTTCAGCGCCTCTTCGATCGCGGCGATGTTCTCTGGAAAATCGCGCACGGTGATCGTATGCAGTTGTGGATTGATCGAAATGCCGGCACCTTTGAAGCCGCTGCCGAGGAGCTTGATCGCGCTGGCGAGGTCGTTGGGATTGCGGTTCTGCACTTCGAAGATCCTGTTCTTGAACGAGCGGTTCTCGTTCGCGTCGTCTTCGGTTCTTTTGGCGGACTCCTGCGCGAGCGCGGGCAGCACCAGCAGGAATACGGTCAGGACGATGCGGAGCGTCTTCATCGCGTGTCTCCTTTTGAAACTTCATTGGAATTCGAGATCCAGATGATGCGGATGTCGGGATCGCCCGTCGTGAGTTCGACGCGGATCGGGTCTTCATGTCTTGCCGCCGCGGCGAGCAGAGAAACGTGTTTGCTCTTTGATCCCGGGTGATGCTCCGCGACTTGTCGCGGCTGAACCGAAGCTGCGGGATGCATCACTGGTGCAGTTGGAACGACGATCCTGATGTGATGAACTGCCTGGAACGGTACCTCGCGCGTGAGCGTCCACCAGTACGTGCCGGTCACGACTACGATGATGGCCAACGCGAGCTCGGCGCCGCGAGTCGTCCACGCAAGGCGCGCTTCTCGTACTGCGATCGTGCTCATGACGTTCGCGCGGATTGCCGAAAAATCGTTTTCGCTCAGCGGCATCTCGCCATTCATCGCTTCCTCCACGACTCCACCCATGCGCGCACTTTCGCGCGCGCCTTGCTCAGCTGCACTCGCACGGTCGGAGGCGCGTTGCCGAGGATCTCCGCGACTTGTTCGGTGGAGAGGCCTTCCACGTCGCGAAGAATGATCGCCAGCCGTTCACGCTCCGGCAACGCGTCGATTGCGCGTGCGACGAGCGCAACTTCCTGCCGCGCCGCAGCTTCATCTTCCACGCGCTCGGGACTGGCATGTTGCAGCGCTTCGTCCAGCGGTGTGAAGATGCGCCGCTTCTTCCGTCGCCGGTTGAGATCGCGACAGACATTGATGGTGATGCGCGCGAGCCATCCGCGAAAATCGCGCTGCTCGTCGTAGCGGTTCAGATGTCGGAACACGCGCAGGAAAGTCTCCTGCACCGCTTCCTTCACCTCTTCGGCGTCGCCGAGGATCCGCCAGGAGAGGTTCGCGACATTGCGTTGAGTAGCGATCATCAGATCCTCGAATGCGCGATGATCGCCCGCCTTGGCCGCTCGAATGGTTGCGAGCAGAAACGCCGGCTGCTCCGTCTCGTCTGCTCTCGCCAACATCACCTCGGCGGTCATCGTGCCTTCTCTCATTGACTACTCGCGGAGCCGCGAAAGCGTTTATTCGGGTTTAGAGAGACGTCGCGACGGGACGGCGAGTTACGAGGCGGTTGCGTTCAGTCCAGTTCCGTTCAGGTTCTTATGGCGTCGCGTCGTCAGTCAGCCGGAGCTCGATCACGCTCTCTACGGGAAGTTCGATCGATTTTCCGCGAAGCAGCGTGACTGTGGTTTCCGGCTTTCCCTCCACCG
>DASWBH010000028.1:0-2419 GCA_036390755.1 Thermoanaerobaculia bacterium | reverse complement strand
CCGCGCGTGAATCGCGAGCCGAACGTCGTCGTCATCCAGCTCGAGTCGTTCGCGGCGTTCAAGACGGCGGCGTTCGGCAACACGATGAATGCGTCGCCGAACTTCGACTCGATCGCGCGGCAGGGCATCCTGTTCACGAATCACTACTCGCCGTCGGAGAAAACGGCGCGCGCGTTGTTCGCGGTGCTCTTCGGAACGCCCGACGTCAGCTCGTGGCAGGCCTCGGCGCACAATCCCCTGACGGTCCGGCAGTGCAGCATCGCCGACGCTTTCTCCGACTACGAAAAGTTCTACTTCCTCGGCGGCAGCGCGAACTGGAGCAACATCCGGGCGATGCTCGAGCACAACCTCGACCGGCTGCACATGTACGAAGAAGGCTCGTATCACGCGCCGGTCGTCGACGTGTGGGGCATCTCCGACGAGGACCTCTTCATCGCCGCGAACGATGTCCTGCGGCGGCAGACGAAGCCGTTCTTCGCGGTCATCCAGACCGCCGGCAATCATCGCCCGTACACGATTCCGAAGCAGACGCACGGCTTCACTCTGCGAACGGACTTCACGCCCGGCCACGGATTCGAGTCGCTCGAAGAGCTCAACTCGTTCCGCTTCCTCGATCATTCGATCGGCGTGTTCTTCGGGCTGGCGCGGCGCGAGCCGTATTTCGCGAACACGATCTTCGTCATGTATGGCGACCACGGCACGCGCACGGGTGCGGACGGCTCATTGCTGCAGCTCGGCGATCTCTCGCCGGTCGTGTACCACGTGCCGTTCGTGATCTACGAACAAGGAATGATGCCGCAGCGCATCGACACGCCTTCGAGCCACGTCGATATCCTGCCGACAGTTGCGAGCTGGTGCGGCCGTCCTTACACCGACACGACGCTCGGGATCGATCTGCTCGATCCGCAGCGGGCGAAAGACTCAGCCGCGTTCGTGTTCACGACGTTCCGCGATCCGCCCGATCTCGCCGTTCTGCAGCACGGCGGCTGGTCGTACGTGCGCGCCGGCGATCGGGGGACGGGTCTTCCGCAGGCGTTCTACGAGTGGTCGCGATGGCTGCTGTACCACAACCAGGCGTGCGGAAGTTCACCCTGAGCGAAGCGAAGGGTCTACTGTGGCGCGGCTATGGACGCGAACTCGGCGGCACATGCGGCGCGGCGATTGACCGAGATAGCAGCGCCGCAGCAGATGCTTCGCTTCGCTCAGCATAAAGTGCGAACCACACCTGCGCCACCATCAGCAGCATGCCGAGGTCGCGGAGGATGTCGAGGCGCATGTCGCCGAGGCGTTCCTCGACCGTACGGTTGGCGAGGCTGACGTTGAAGCAGCCGCAGTCGATGGCATTCCCGCGCGCCAGGTTGAATGAGATCGCAGCGATGAACACGATCAGCATCAGTCCGATGATCGCGAGCGCAGGCTTGCGCCACACGCCGGCGACGAGCGCGATCCCGCAAAGCAGCTCGACCCACGGCATCACGAGCGAGCTGATGTTGATCAGCGCCCCCGGCAAGAGGCGATAGTTGTAGATCATGTGTGCGAACGACGGAGGGTCGGCGACCTTCGGCAGCGCGGCGATGATGAAGATCGCGCCGAGCGCGAGCTGGACGCGGATCGTGAGCCAGGGATGCGTGAGGTAGTTCCTCAAGGATTGGTGCCTGTGCGAACCGGACCGCCGCGCTTCTGCCAGTCCGGAAAGCCGTCCTTGTACACGTAGACGTTGTTGAACTGCACGCCCCAGAGTTTCTGCGCGAGCATGTGCGAGTCTTCGCAGTCGCCGCCCGAGCAGTAGACGAGGATCGGTTTCAGCTGCTCGCGCGGATCGCTCCGCTCTTCGTAGAGTTTGTTGACTTTCTCGTCGACGTCCGACTCCCACACGGAAAAGGGCCGCGCGCCGGCGATGTGGCCCTGCTCGTACACGGACGTGCGCCGTGCGTCGAGGACGAGCGCGCCGGCCGAGCGAAGTTCCGCAGCTTCGTCGCCGCTCACTTCCACGAACGGCTTGTCGGGATGGGGAGCAAATCCGGCGAGGGTATTCGTCGCGGGTTTGGGAGGCTCGGCGGATTTCGTCGCCGTTTCCGCCCTCTCCCTACTCGCGGGGAGAGGGTGGCCAGAGGCCGGGTGAGGGGCCGTGGCTTCGGGTTTGGCCGGCGCGGTCGCGATGGTCGTGGTGTTGGCCGCCAGAGTCGGCGGCGCCACGCTGAGTGGTGCCGTCGGCGCCGGCGCCGGCTGCGGCACCGGGACCGGCACCGCTCTGGCTTCCGCCCGCCTCGGCACCTCTTGCGCGTTCGGGTAATACCCGGGCAGCACGAGCTTCCGGTCGCGTGATGCGACGGCATTCGACACGACCGCGAGCACGAATGCCGCGGCGATCAGCACAACAGCCTGGACGACGGGACGGTTCATCGTAGGTAAGACGCGT
>DASWBH010000027.1:0-2784 GCA_036390755.1 Thermoanaerobaculia bacterium | reverse complement strand
AACAACCAGTCCGGAGGGCCGACGGCGATGCGCGACGACCTCACCAAGGCGGGGACGGCCGTCGGCACGGTCTCGTACATGTCGCCGGAGCAGGCCCGGGGACAACTCACCGATGCCCGCACCGACATCTTCTCGCTCGGCGCCGTGCTCTATCAGATGGCCACCGCCACACTCCCTTTCGAAGGCGACACCTCCGCCATCACCTTCGACAACATCCTCAACCATGACCCCGTGCCGGCGCACCAGATCAATCCCGCGCTTCCCGCGGAGCTGACGCGGATCCTCGGCAAAGCTCTGGAGAAGGATCGAACGCTCCGCTACCAGAGCGCGACGGATCTGAAGACCGATCTGCTGCGGCTCAAACGCGACGTCGATTCAGGCAGCCGCCACGCGTCCGAGTCGGGCGAAACGCGCAAAGCGCCGGCGACGCTGAAGTCGATCGCCGTGCTCTATTTCGAGAACCTGAGCGGCGTCAAAGAGGACGAGTATCTGCGCGACGGGATCACGGAAGACATCGTGACCGAGCTTTCGAAGATCAAAGGGCTGCAGATTTTCTCGCGCGCCACCGTCCTCGCTTACCGCGACAAGACGGTCACGCCGGCCACGATCGGCCAGCAGCTCAACGCCGCGTACGTTCTCACCGGAAGCCTGCGGCGCGCCGGCGCGCGGCTTCGGATCAACGCGCAGCTCGTCGACACGCACACCGACTTTCCGCTGTGGTCGGAACGTTATGACCGGGAGATGAAGGACGTCTTCGAGGTGCAGGACGACATCGCCCGCAGCATCGCCGAGGCGCTGCGGATCACGTTGACGCCGCAGGAGCAGGAGGCGCTGGCGGCAAAGCCGACCGAGAACCTGCAGGCCTACGATCTCTATCTGCGCGGCCGCAGTTACGCCCGCCGCCTGACGCGGCAGGACCTCGAGTTCGCGCTGCAGATGTTCGAGAATGCGGTGTCACTCGATCCGAACTTCGCGCTGGCGTACGCCGCCATCGCCAACACCTGCGCGCAGTACTACAACCTGTTCGAACGCGAAAAGAAGTGGGTCGACCGCGCCACGGCCGCGAGCGGGCGCGCCAGCGCGCTCGGGAAGGACGCGCCGGAGGTGATCGTCGCCGAAGCGTGGGTCCTCTATATGAAGGAGCAGTACGACGAGTCGGCGCGGCGCGCGCGGCAAGCCATCGCCAGGAAGCCGGACACCGAAAACGCGTACTACCTCCTCGGCCGCACGTTGTTTGCTGCCGGCCGCTATCAGGAAGTGGTCGATATGGCGGACGAGGCCATCGCCCACTCCGGCGACAACTACAACATCTATGTCCCGCTCCTCAACGCCACGGGTGCGCTCGGCAAGAGCATGGACAACTTGCGGCAGCAGAGGATCCAGGTGCTCGAGTCGCAGCTGAGCAAGGTGCCCGAGGATGCGCGAGCGCGCGTGCTGATGGCCGGAGACTACGCTTCGCTGAACCGGCCGGATGACGCCCTGCAAGAGGCCAACATGGCCATGGCTCTTCGTCCCAATGATGCCATCGTCATGTACAACGTCTCCTGCTGCTTCTGCCAGCTGGGCAAGAAAGATGAGGCGTTGAGCGCGCTGCGGAAGGCGTACGACGCCGGCTTCCGTGACTCCGACTGGACGCGCCGCGATCCGGACCTCGCTCTGTTGCGGGACGATCCGGAGTTCGAGCGGATGTATCCGGCGGGGTAGGGCGGGTCAAATCTCGCTCTCGAGTTGCGCGATGCGTTCCTCGAGAGTCGCGACCCGCGCCTTCAGCTCGCCAGCAGTTCCGATGGAAGGGCCATGCGGTCGAGCTTCTGTTCGACTGCGGTGAGGCGCTCCTCCAACCGTGCGACGGCGGCGCCGAGTACGTGACACTGGCTTTCCAGCCGGTCGAGGCGCTTTTCGATCGCATCGAAGTGAGCGTTCGTCTCGCGACGGAAGGCGGCCATCTCCTCGCGGAGAGGTACTGCGATCTCGGCTCTGATCTCCGGAAGCGCCACCTCGCGGTGAAACCGCATCAGAGTGGTCCAGAGCTCGTCGGCCATCACGTTGATGCTACACCGAGGGCGCGGCGCGTTACCTAGAGGTGAAGTTGCTTATATTACGCAAATTGCGCAAAAGCGCGATCGATGCCTTGCTGCCCGCACTGCGGAAAGGAGTGCTGAGCCTGACGTTCAGCGCTCCCGACCGGTGGTGGTACCTGAGCGAGATGGCTAACGCTTTAGGGACATCGCCGTCGGGCCTGCAGCGCGAGGTCGATTCGCTTTCACAATCTGGCATCCTCGAGTCGCGAAAGGATGGCCGGCGCTCCTAGTATCGCGCGAACGCGAACAACGCGATCTTCGACGAGCTGCGCGCAAGAGCGCGGCGACAGTGATGTCGATGTTCTCGTCATCGCAGACGACCTCCCGCTCGAAGATCTCTATCGACGGCTCGCGCGGGCCGAACGGCGACTGCGCCGGAAGGTGAACCCGACGCTGTACACCGCGATCGAGTTCCGACGGAAGCGCGAATCCGGCAACGCGTTTGTCGAAAAAGTGCTTGCGCGTCCGCGGATCCCGTTGATCGGAGACGTGAATGCCGTCGCCGCTCGATAACCTCGCCGCGATCGGCAAGCTGAAATGACGCGCGCCCCGGAGCTGGCCCGCTCGAAGCCAATCTCCATCGGCGATCGGAAGGAGAGGAATGGCTGACAGAGCGGCTGCCGTCTGATCGCCGGACCGGTCGCTGTGAATCTCGGTGAGGATGACGGGCGGAAGCACCATGCTTCGATGCTCGATCGCTGTG
>DASWBH010000026.1:0-5767 GCA_036390755.1 Thermoanaerobaculia bacterium | reverse complement strand
CACATCGCCTGTCACCTCGGCAACGGCGCCAGCGTGTGCGCGATGCGCGACGGGCACAGCGTCGACACGAGCATGGGCTTTACGCCGATGGAAGGCCTCGTGATGGGCACGCGCGCGGGCGATCTCGATCCCGGCGTCATCCTCTATTTATTGCGCAGCGGCAAGAACGAAGCGGAGCTCGACGATCTGCTGAATCATCGGTGCGGATTGCTCGCCGTCTCCGGCCGCAGCGGCGACGTGCGGCAGCTCGAGGCCGCGGCGCGCGACGGCGATGCCGCCTCGGCGCTGGCGCTGGAAATGTTCGCCTATCGCGTCGCGAAGTATGTCGGCGCGTATGCAGCCGCCCTCGGCGGAGTCGATGCGATCACCTTCACCGCCGGAATCGGCGAGCACTCCGCGCTCATCCGCTCCAAGGTCTGCGCGCGCCTGGCGTTCCTCGGCGTCGAGCTCGACGAGGAGCTGAACCGCGTGCCGACGACAGACGACCGCCGCATCAGTCGGGGGCGGGTGGAGGTGTGGGTGATCCCGACGAACGAGGAGTGGGAGATCGCGCGGATGACGTACGAGACGCTGGCGTCGTCGTCATTCTGAGCGCCGCAGAGCGCGAAGAATCTGGGAGGGGGAATCGCGCCCCCGCCCAGATTCTTCGCCGTCTTCGCGGCTCAGAATGACTATTGGCACTTCTTCGCCGCAATCCCCGCCGCACACTGATCGAGGTCGCGGCAGCCGCAGCGCGAGATTCTGTGCAGCGCTGCGCGCATCGTTTCGATCCGCAGCGACATCGCATCGAGCGCGACGAGCTTCTCCGACGCCAGCGCGGACCAGCGTTCGCCGGCAGGTGTCGCCTCCGGAAATCCTTCGAGCAGTTGCCGGATCTCGTCGAGGCTGAAGCCGAGCTCTTTCGCGAATACGATCAGCGTCAGCCGCTCAATCGATCGCTGACTGTAGACACGCTTACCGCCGCGCCGCTGTTCGGGCGCGATCAATCCGCGCTCTTCGTAATAGCGCACTGCAGACGGCCGCACGCCCGCGCGGCGCGCGACCTCGCCGATCCCGAACGTCGTCTCCATTGCGGTCGATTATCGCATCGCTCCCTGTCACGAAAGCTTCACATCTCGCATGTTGACCTCGAGCCGGCTTGAAGTCCTAACGTGTCGTCTTATGAAAAGCACAATGATTTTTCTGCTGCTCACGCTCTTTCCGATGTTCGCAGGCGCTGCCGGCGAAAAGCAGTCGCCGTTCGCCTGCAATGTCTACGCGCTTTCGCCGGAAGTCCGCAAACGACACTTCGACGAGCTGGGACCGGCATTGCGCGCACTGAAGACCGGCGTTCACGAGCTGCCGAACGGTTACGAGTTTCAATTTCCGTCGAGCTCGAAGACGTTTGCCATGCTCGCCGAGTGGATCGATCAGGAACGGCTGTGCTGCCCGTTCTTCGACATCGACTTGAGGATCGAGCGCGAAGGCGGCCCGCTGTGGATGGGGCTTACGGGACGTCCGGGCACGAAGGAATTCATCCGCGCCGATTTCGCGCCATGGATGCGATGAGCTACTGCGATGGCAAGGCGAGGAACGTACGCTCCGACCGTGAGACGCTGGCGGTGACGAACATGTTGTTCGAGATGATGCCGGTGTAATGCATGGTCATGAACGACGACGGCAGCTTCATCGCCGGGAGCGTCGTCGTGACGCGCGAAGCGGATCCCGTGAAGCTCTGCGTGTCGTTCAGATTCAGGTTCATCTTCGCGGTCTGCATCTGCGCGGGATTGAAGTTGAACGAATTGTTCGACTGCGCAGTGCCGAAGAACCACAGGCGATCTTTCAGGATCGTGCCGCCGAGGGACGCCTCGTAGTTCTTGAGGTTGGTGGAAGAGAGGAAGGGCACCGCCGAGCGCGACATGCCCGCGCCGATCGACCCGGACAGCTTGTCGGTCTGTTTCGCGATCGCTTCGATGTCGCCGCCGGAGGCGTGGCTGTACTCGGCGCTCGTCGACGTGGTCTGCGCGAAGGCCACACCGCCGAATGCGAGGCAGGCGGACAGAACCGTGGAGAGTCGTTTGCTGATCATGAGAGCTTGATTGTATCAACTGCGGCGGCGGCATCCATGCCTTCGCCTGCCACCGTTTTCATTTCCCTTGCAGCTTTCGCAGCGCGGCCTGCTTGAGGGCCATGCTCGTCCCGCTTCGCGCGATCGCCCTCACATCGGCCTCGGGCAACGTCGGCAGGATGCGGAGCGCGAATGCCTGGGGCGTCTTCGGGTTGTGGATGAGGCCGAGGCGGACGTCGATGCTGGCCAGCCACTGAGCGGTTTTCATGATCACGTCCGCGATCTGATAGTTGAGGAACGACGACTTCGCGAGCCGCACGACCTCGTCGACGGTGAGCCGCGGGTTTCGCAGCAGCGACAGCAGCACTCGCGGGTCGTTGTCCTGGAGAAGAGTGGCGCGCTCGCTCCGATCCGCTTTGACGGCGAGCAGCATCTTTTCGTTCTGCGAGAGGGCTCGCACGCGGTCCCAACTGGTCTGCATCTTGTCCTGATCGTCGGTCGATGCCGGCGCTGCGAGCAGGCGCGCGAGAATCTCGTCGCCGTTGCCGTCGATCGCGAGCGCGATTCCGTCCTTCAGCGCGGCGACGACTTTCGCCGGCACCGTGGTCTCGCCGCCTGACGGGCCGCGAAGCGTGATCTGGAGCGCGGTATCCGGCGCGGCCGTCTCGGTCGTGACGAGGCGCAGAGCGCCGAAGGAGAGATTCGATTTGTGCTCGTCGCGGAGTTCCTGCTCGTCGTCGAATTGCGCGAGGAAGGACGTTGGGCCGGTGCGCTGAACGTTCATATACTCTGCGCATTAGAACCGCTTTTCTGATCCTCATGCTGGCGGCGTGCCGTCCGGCTGCGCACACGATCGACGGCACGTGGCGCGCGGCGCTCGCGTCGCCGGGTGGCGAGCTTCCGTTCACGCTGCGCATCGCCGGCCAACGTGCCGAGATCGTCAATGGCGCGGAGCGCGTCCCGGTCAGTGGCGTCAGCGTCGACGGCTCGAATGTGGCGATTCGCTTCGACTGGTACGACTCTGCGATTCGCGCGAAGCTCTCGAACGACGGCGGCATGATGATCGGCGAGTGGACCCGTACGGTTCCTTCCGGTGTCGCGCGCCTTCCGTTTCGCGCGATTCGCGGAGAGCGGCCGCGCTTTTTCCCTGCGGCGGATCCGCAGCCCTCAGCGATGAAAGACGTGAGCGGCATCTGGAAAGCGGAGTTCGTCGACTCCGATGGCGTGTCGCCCGCCCGCGGCGAGTTTCATCAGGATCCACAGACCGGCCGTGTCACCGGCACGTTCCTCACGCCCACCGGCGACGATCGCTATCTGGAAGGCTCCTACGAGAACGGGTTGCTGCGCCTCTCGACGTTCGACGGAGCGCACGCATTTCTCTTCCAGGCGCACGCCCTTGCTGACGGCAAGCTCGCCGGAGACTACTGGCAGCGCGACTCGTATCACGCAACGTGGACCGCGACGCGCACCGATGACTCCGGAGCGGTGCTGCCTGACGGCTGGAACGATGTCGGCCTGACGAACGGCGCCGGGCGTTTTCAGTTTCGCTTTCCCGATCTCGACGGCCATCCGGTCTCGCTGAGCGACGATCGTTTTGGCGGGAAGGTCGTGCTCGTCAACCTCTTCGGATCGTGGTGCCCGAACTGCAACGACGAGGCGCCGCTGCTCGCGGCGTGGGATCGCAAGTATCGCGCGCAGGGCCTGGAGATCGTCGGACTCGCATATGAGTTCACCGGCAACGCCGCGCGCGACCGAGAGATGGTGCGCCGCTTCGCGCAACGCTACGGCATCACGTACACGCTGCTGCTCGCCGGTGTGAGCGACAAGAGACGCGCGTCGGCGACGCTGCCCGACCTCACGCGCGTCCTGGCGTTTCCGACCTCGCTCTTCATCGGCCGCGACGGCCGCGTGAAGAAGATCTATTCCGGCTTCGCCGGTCCGGGAACGGGCGCACACTTCAACGCGCTGCGGAGCGAGTTCGAAGCGGAGATCGGGATGCTCCTCGCGGAGCCCCAACCGAGGACCGAGGACCGAGGACCGAGGACGCGTTGAACGACTTCAACGGACGCGTCGCCATCGTCACGGGCGCCGCTCGCGGGCTCGGCCGCGCGGCAGCGGAACGCCTTCACGAGCGTGGCGCGTCGGTCGCGGTCAACGTGCGCGATCGCGATCGCGCCGGGTCGGTGGCGCGATCGATCGGCGAGCGCGCGCTGGCGGTGCCCGGCGACGTCGCCGAGCCGGGTGTGCCCGAGGACATCGTGCGGCGCACGCTGGATCGTTTCGGCCGCGTCGACATCCTCGTCAACAACGCTGCGTTCGCGCGATCGACGCGCTTCCCGAACCTCATGGCGGAGGAGTGGCGGCTCGCGCTGGAAGTGAACATGACCGCGCCGTTCCTCCTGATCAAGGCGGTGTTCCCTGCCATGAAGGCGCAGCAGTACGGCCGCATTGTCAACGTCTCATCCACTGCAGGCCGGACCGTCAGCACCCTCGGGGGCGCGCACTACACCGCCTCCAAAGCCGGACTCCTCGGGCTGACGCGAGCGGCGGCGAAGGAGCTCGGGAAATTCGGCATCACCGTCAACGCGATCTGTCCGGGCATGATCGACACGGAGCTGACGCGCGAGAACGCGTCGCCCGAAGTCCTCGCGCAGCTCGCCGCGAGCTATCCGGTCCCGCGTCTTGGCACTGCGCGAGAAGTCGCGGATCTCATCTGCTTCGCAGCGTCGGAGGCGGCCGGCTACATCACCGGCGCGTCGCTCGACATCAACGGCGGCGATCTGATGATGTGATGAGAGAGCCGGTTCGCGTTCTCCTCGCCCTCGCCGCCGGAATCGTCGCAGGAACGGCGATCTCCGCGAGCGGAAACGCTGCGCTGTTGCGCGCGGCCGATTTCATCGCGCCGGTCGGCACGCTTTGGGTCAACGCGATCCGGATGACGGTGATCCCGCTGATCGTGTCGCTGCTGATCACCGGCGTCGCCTCCGCTGCCGACGTGCGCTCGATCGGCCGGCTCGGAGCGAAGACGATCGGCGTCTTTCTCATGCTTCTCGCCGTGACCGCTGTCGTGATCATGCCGCTCGTCATCGCGCTGTTCAGTCTTTTGCCGGCTCACGGCGCGATCGCTCTTCCTGCGGGAGCGGCGGAGGCGGCGGGGGAGATCACGGGCGCGCAGCCGCAGACCCTCGCAGCGTGGCTTCCGTCGCTGCTTCCGCAGAATCCGGTCGCGGCTGCGGCGACGGGCGCGATGATGCCGCTCGTTCTGTTCACGCTGTTGCTGGCGCTGGCGATCGCGCGGAGCAGCGCGACGGCGCGAACGACGCTCGTGTCTTTTTTCCAGGCCCTGGCCGAGGCGATGCTGACGCTGGTGCGGTGGATCATTCTGGCGGCGCCGGTCGGCATCTTCGCGCTCGTGGTGCCGCTCGCGGCGCACGCAGGAGCGGTCGTGGCGGGAGCGATCGGCTTCTACATCGTCGCGTATTCGATCGCGTGCATCGTCGTCATCGTGCTGCTCTATGCCGTCGTCGCGATTGCGACGCGGATCTCGGTTGCGCGCATCGCCCGCGCCGCGCTTCCGGCGCAGCTCATCGCATTCAGCTCGAGCTCATCGATCGCGGCGCTGCCGTCGCTCGTGGAGAGCGCGGAGCGCGAGCTCGGCCTGCCGGAGAAAGTCATCGGCTTCGTCCTTCCGCTCGGCGTCTCGACGTTCAAGGTCGCCGC
>DASWBH010000025.1:0-3807 GCA_036390755.1 Thermoanaerobaculia bacterium | reverse complement strand
TTCGTCGAGCGCCCGAGCAAGACGCTGCTGATCGTCGAGGACGACGAGACGCAGCGCGGCGCGATCTCGGAGCTGATCGGCGCCGAGGGCGACGTCGAGATCATGACGGCCGGCAGCGGGGAGGAGGCGCTCAACATCCTTCGCGAGCGTCACTTCGACTGCATGGTCCTCGACCTCGGCCTGCCCGACATGAGCGGCTTCGACTTCATCAACCGCATGAAGACCGAGCTGCACATCGACGACATCCCGATCGTGGTCTACACCGGCCGCGAGCTGTCGCGGAAAGAGGAGACGGAGCTGAAACGCATCGCCGAGGCGATCATCGTGAAGGACGTGAGCTCGCCGGACCGTCTGCTCGACGAGACCGCGCTCTTCCTGCACCGCGTCGAAGCGAACCTGCCGGAGCACAAACGGCAGATGCTCGAGCAGTTGCACGAATCCGATCCCGTGCTGGCAGGGAAGACGGCGCTGATCGTCGACGACGACATGCGCAACATCTATGCGCTGACGAGCCTGCTCGAGCGCCACAAGATGAAGGTGCTGTACGCGGAGAGCGGCGCCGAAGGGATCGAAGCTCTGCGGAAGCACACGGGCGAGATCGACGTCGTGCTGATGGACATCATGATGCCGGAGATGGATGGCTTCGAGGCGACGCAGCGCATCCGGGAGATGGAGCAGTTCAAGAACCTGCCGATCATCGCGCTGACGGCAAAGGCGATGAAAGGCGATCGCGAAAAGTGCATGGAGGCGGGCGCGAGCGACTACATCACCAAACCGGTCGACGCACAGCAATTGGTCTCGCTGTTGCGAGTATGGCTGTACAGGTAGAAGTCCTCGGTCCTCGGTCCTCGGTCCTCGGTCCTCATTGACCGGAACCTGAAACGAGGACCGAGGACCGAGGACCCAAGTGCCCGAACCTTTGTCACTGCCCGACGATCAGGAGAAGCTGGATCTCGAGATGATCGAGATTCAGCTTCTGACCGAGGGCGTCTATAGACATTACGGGTTCGATTTCCGCGATTACTCGCTTCCGTCGATGCGCCGCCGCATTTGGAAGCGCATCTACGCCGAAGGGTTGAGCACGGTATCGGGTCTGATCGAAAAGGTGCTGCACGACTCCTCGTGCATGGAGCGCCTGCTGCTGGACCTCTCCATCAACACGACGGCGATGTTCCGCGATCCGACGTTCTATCTCGAATTCCGCCGCAAAGTCGTCGCGATGCTGCGCACGTATCCGTTCGTCCGCATCTGGCACGCGGGGTGTTCGACGGGCGAAGAGGTTTACTCGATGGCCATCCTTCTCCAGGAGGAAGGCCTCTACGACCGCTGCCGCATTTATGCGACCGACATCAACGAAGCAGTTCTGCAGAAGGCGAAGGCCGGCATCTTTCCGCTTTCCTCGATGCAGGAGAACACGTCGAATTACATCGCCGCGGGCGGTACGGGGACGTTCTCGGAGTACTACACCGCGCGCTACGACCACGCGATTTTCCGGCCGTCATTGCGCGAGAACGTCGTCTTCGCACAGCACAACCTCGTCACCGACGCGTCTTTCAATCATTTCAACGTGATCTTCTGCAGGAACGTGCTCATCTATTTCAACAACGTTCTTCAGGACCGCGTCCAGCAGCTCTTCCTCGACTCGATGGAAATGTTCGGCATCCTGGGGCTCGGCAAGAAAGAGTCCGTGCGATTCACCACCGTCGCCGACAACTACGAAGAGATCGACGCCGACGAAAAGATCTACCGGAGAATCCGATGAAACGCGTCCTCGGTCCTCGGTCCTCGGTCCTCGGTTTTCAAACCCGCTATGTGGATCCGAGGACCGAGGACCGAGGACCGAGGACGTCCAGAGGACGGAGGAAGTAGTGAAGCCGGTGGAGCTCATCGTCGTCGGCTGCTCCCTCGGGGGCCTGTCCGCGCTGGAAACGATCTTCGGCGCGCTGCCCGAAGACTTCTGCTCGCCGATCGCCGTCGTGCAGCACCGGCACAGGAGATCGACCGGCGGGCTTCCGGCGTATTTTCGGAAGTCATCGAAGCTGAAGGTCGTCGACGTCGAAGATAAGCAGTGGATCAAGCCGGGCATGATCTACCTCGCGCCGGCGAACTATCACCTGCTCGTCGAGCGCGGAACGTTCAACCTTTCCGTCGACGACACCGTCGGCCATTCGCGGCCATCCATCGATGTGCTCTTCGAGTCGGCGGCCGACGCGTACCGCGATCAGCTCATCGGCGTGGTGCTGACGGGCGCAAACGCGGACGGGGCGCGCGGCGCGCGCCGGATCAAGCGGCGCGGCGGGCTCGTCGTCGCGCAGGACCCCGCCACGGCAGAGGCCCCGGCCATGCCGAAGGCGACGATCGAAGCGGTTCGGGTGGATCGGATCTTGCCTTTAGATCGGATCGGGCCGTTTCTCGTCGAAGTGTGCCGCAACAGGATGGTCGTCACATCAGCCCGCTCATGAAACCGAACGGCGACGCAGTCAACATCCTCCTCGTCGACGATCAGCCGAGCAACCTCCTCGCGCTCGAGTCGATCCTCGACGAGCTCGATCAGAATCTGGTCCGAGCCCACTCCGGCCGGGCCGCGCTGCGCCATCTTCTCGAGACCGACTTCGCGGTGATTCTGCTCGACGTGCAGATGCCGGAGATGGACGGCTTCGAAACCGCGGCCCTGATCCGCGAGCGCGAAAAGTCGCGCGACACGCCGATCATCTTTCTGACCGCGCTCTCACGCAGCGAGACGAACGTCTTCCGCGGATACGAGCTCGGCGCAGTCGACTACATCTTCAAGCCGTTCCATCCGGAGATCCTTCGCTCGAAGGTCAACGTCTTCGTCGAGCTGTTCCGCAAACGCGAAGCGGTCAAGGGTCAGGCGCACCAGCTCGCGCGCCTCATCAAGCAGAACCAGCTCATTCTCGACACCGCGCTCGACGGCCTCATCGGCATCGATGCGGACGGCGTCACGACGTTCGTGAATCCTTCGGCGGCGCGCATGATCGGCCGCCGCAACGACGAGATCGTCGGGCAGGACATTCACTCGATCGTCCATCCCGTCTTCCCCGGCGTGATCACCTGCAACGTCAACGAATGCGATCTGTTCGAGGCCCTGCGCGACGACGAGGCGCACGAGAGCATCGAGGACACGTTCTACCGCGCGGACGGCCGCAGCTTCCCGGTCGAGTTCTCCATCGCCCGCATGACGGACGAGGACGTCGCGCGCCGCGGCGCGGTCATCACCTTCCGCGACATCACCGAAAAGCGCGCCGCCGCGCTGGCGGCCGACGCCGAGCGCCGCTACCGGGAAGCGGACGCCCAGAACCGGGCCAAGGACAATTTCCTGGCCACGCTGTCGCACGAGCTCCGCACGCCCATGACCTCGATTCTCGGCTGGGTGCAGTTCCTCCGCACGGGCGGGTACTCGCAGGAGGAGCTCGAGGAAGCGCTGCAGACGATCGAGGCGAGCGGCCGGCTGCAGGCCCGCCTCATCGACGACATGCTCGACGTCTCCCGCATCGTCCTCGGCAAGTTCCAGGTGGATCTGAAGCCGACGCGCATCTCCGACATCGTCGAGGCGGCGCTGACCACTGCGCGCCCGGTCGCTCAGCAGCGCGAGGTCAAGCTCGTGTCCGACATCGACGGGCGCGACTCGATCGTGCAGGCCGACGCCAGCCGCATGCAGCAGGTCATCGGCAACATCCTCTCGAACGCGATCAAGTTCACGCCGGCGGGGAAGGAAGTCGACCTCCGCCTGCAGCGCGACGATCACATGCTGAAAATCAGCGTGAAGGATCAGGGCGAGGGGATCGA
>DASWBH010000024.1:0-1905 GCA_036390755.1 Thermoanaerobaculia bacterium | reverse complement strand
GAGAAGGCCGACGCTCGTGGCGGGCGTCGCGATCCAGCGAAGCGAGCCGGTGCCGGCCGTTCGCGTGAAGAAATCGTTCTGCGCGAAGCCGTCGTCGTGCGTCGAGTCGAGACTGCCCGATGCGAGCAGCGACGCGAACGTACGCGCGACGAACGCGCGGCCGCTGCGCAGACCACGCCCGCCGCCTTCGATTTCTGCCTGCGCTTCGTCGCCTGCCGGAGCGCTGATTACGTTGATCACCCCCGCGACCGCCTCGGAGCCGTACAAGGCCGAGTACGGACCGCGCACGATCTCGACCTGCTCGACGCCGGCAGTCGAGAACTGTCCCCAGTCGTAGCCGCCGAACGCGGGATTGATGATCTCGATCCCGTTCCACAGCACGAGCGTGTGATTCGAGTTCGAGCCGCGCGTGAAGAGCGCAGCCGTCTTGCCGGGTGATCCGGTGCGGACGAGCGTCACTCCCGGCACATGCCGGAGCGCGTCGGCGAGATCGCGCGCGTCGATCGCGTCGATCTGCTTGCGCGTGATGACCGAGACAGCGGCGGGCGTCTCATCGACTTTCTCCGGCAGGTCCGATGCGGTGACGATGATCTGGTCGGTGAGGCGTTGCGGCTGCGCGGCGAGAGGAAGCGCGATGACGAGAAGAAGAACGGCGGAAAGAAAAGGCTTCATGACGACTCGTTCCCTCCGAAGAGCCCGGATGAAGTTGGTCTGAAGCGGCCGGTCTCCTGGCTTCCGGGTCATCCTCACCACGCGCCCTTCCCGCTTTCGCAGTGGGGGTCGATCGCGACCGTGCGTGGATCGTCTCCGGTTACAGTGGCGGGGGCCGCGCCGGTATTGCACCGGCTTCCCTCGAGCGAACGCACCTGCATCCGCTCACGCCGCATCAGAAATCAGTTGTGAAAGAACGACCGCGCGATGCTACCAGATCGCGTGTGACGGCGCGGTTTGACAGTGCCGGAACCTGCCGTTACCCTCAAATCGAATCGGCGGAGCAATGGTTCTCTTTAATTACGCGACGAAGGAGATCACGGCCAAAGTCGTCTATTACGGGCCGGGTCTCTGCGGCAAGACTACCAACCTGCAGTTCGTCTACGACTCGTTGCCCTCGAACAACAAGAGCAAGATGCTCTCGCTGGCGACGAAGACCGACCGCACGCTGTTCTTCGACTTCCTTCCGCTCGAGCTCGGAAAAATCCGCGGCATGCGAACGAAGCTGCAGCTGTACACCGTGCCGGGCCAGGTCTACTACAACTCGACGCGGCAGCTCGTGCTCAAAGGCGCTGACGGAATCGTGTTCGTCGCCGACAGCCAGGATTTCGCGCTCGACGCGAACCTCGAGAGTCTGCAGAACCTCGAGGACAACCTGAAGCGCCAGGGCATTCGCATCCGCGAGATCCCGCTCGTGATTCAGTACAACAAACGCGATCTGCCGAACGCGATGCCCGTCGAGCAGATGAATCGCGAGATCAACAAACTCGGCGTCCCGCACTACGAGTCGGTCGCGACCACGGGCATCGGCGTCGAGGAAGCGCTCAAAGCCATCACGCATCTCGTCATCTCGCACCTCGTGAAGAAGTACGGCCTGGAAGGTTCAGAGCCGCTCGATCGCGAGATTCAGATCCTCAACCCGACCCTGGCCGAGGCGCCGGCGGCGAGCACGATCTGGGAGGATATCGACGAGCAGACGCTCCCGCCGGGCACGCGCGCAGCGGCGGCGGAGCTCGAGCCGGCATTCGACATCGACGACGTCAGCGCGGACGAGCAGGCGCCGCTCGTCGCCACCGAGTTGATCGGCGCGGCGCCGGTGGCGGAGCAGCGCGGCCCCTTCGACGACGATTACTTCTCCAATACGCAGCCGGTCCGGCCGGCCGACACCGAGGTGCCGCTCGCGTCGATCGACAT
>DASWBH010000023.1:0-4549 GCA_036390755.1 Thermoanaerobaculia bacterium | reverse complement strand
CGGTGCCGAGCTCGTTCTTGTGCACGGCGTGAATGAGCGGCGTCCACGAGTTCACGCCTGTCGGCCGATTCGGATCAGCGCCATGCGCGAGAACCGCGCGGACATGGACGACGTCGCCGTCGCGTACGGCGCCCGTGAGCTCGTCGATGTCAGGACCGCCGCGCGTCCGGCAACTCACGATGAAAAGTGCGGCTAACGCGAAGGCGGCTTTCATGCGCAGCAATATGGATCCGCTGGCGCTGCCATGTCAAGTTCTTTTCAACACAAAGTATAGACCGCCCCAGATCTTCAGATCGATGAGCTTGCCGGCTTCGCGCTGCTTCCTCAGCCAGTCTTCGATCGCATCGATCGGGATCGCGTGCACGTCGATATCCTCCCCGCCCACGCCGCCGCCCTCCCCCACCTTCCGCACACCCACCGCCCGGTAGAAGGTCACGATTTCCGAGGTGATGCCCGGCGATGTCGGGCCGCGCGCGAGCAGCTCGACGCGCTCGCAGTCGTAGCCCGTCTCTTCGCGCAATTCCTTGCGCGCAGTGGACTCGGCGTCGCCGCCACCCTCTTCGTCGCCGACGAGACCCGCGGGCCAGTCGATCACGCGCGCATCGACGGGCCGGCGATACTGCTCGGTGAGGATCACGCGCCGGTCATCAGTCACGGCGATGATCGCGACAGCTTCCTTCCCTTTCTTTCGCTCGACGTACTCCCAGTCGTCGCGCTCAAGCAGCAGGACGCGCTTCCCTTCGCAGATCGTTTTCATGTCATTCCGAGCGCCGCAGAGCGCGAGGAATCTGGGCGGTGGATACGCGCCGCCGCCCAGATTCCTCGCCGTCTTCGCGGCTCGGAATGACTCAAAACAGCAACTGTTGCGCCGGACGTCTCCGGAACGCCGCCGTCGACAACTCGTCGTCGCGCTCATTGAGGCTGAGCTTCCGGCACGTGATGTCGAACAGCGCCTCGATCTGATCGGCGAAAATCCCTTCGCCGCGCCCGCGCACGCCCCACTCGGCCTTGTAGAGTTTTCCGCCGCGCAGATCGCGGACCCGGTTGAGCACTTTCTCCTTTCGATCGGGGAAGTGTTCGTCGAGCCATTTCTCGAACAGCGGCGCGACCGCCCAGGGCAATCGCAGCACCACGCGCCCGGCCCACTGCGCGCCCGCTTTTTTCGCTGCGGCGAGGATCGCCGGCATCTCGTGCTCGGTGATCGCCGGAACGACCGGCGCGACCATCACGCCGACCGGGACGCCGGCCTTCGCGAGCGCCTCGGCCGCGGCGAGCCGCAGATCGGGAGTCGCCGCGCGCGGCTCCATGATGTTGGCGAGTTTCGGATCGAGCGTCGTGATGGAGACGAAGACGCGCGCGGCGTTGAAGCGCGCGAGCTCCTGCAGATGATCGATGTCGCGCGTCACGAGGTGGCTCTTCGTGATGATGGCGACAGGATTGCGGAGCTCGGCCAGAACGCCGAGGCAGCGGCGGGTGATCTCGAGCTTGCGTTCGATCGGCTGGAAGGCGTCGGTTACGCCGCTGATGGCGATCACCTTCGGCTGCCAGCTTTTCGCGTTCAGCTCCTCGCGGAGCAGCTCGGGCGCGTCCTCCTTCACGAAGATCTTCGTTTCGAAATCGAGGCCTGCGGACATGCCGAGGTACTCGTGTGTGGGACGGGCGAAGCAGTAGATGCAGCCGTGCTCGCAGCCGCGGTACGGGTTGATGCTCGCTTCGAATCCGACGTCCGGGCTGTCGTTCGTGGCGATGATCGTTCGCGCCGGATCGCGCAGGTAGATCGTGCGCGGGATGCCCTCCTCGACCGGCGCGTCGTCGTCGCGGACGTACTCGAGCGTCTCGAACCGGTTCTGCGGGTTCCAGCTCGCGCCGCGTCCTTTGATCGCGCTCATCGCGAGATCCTCAGCACTGCGGTGCCGGTGAGGGCGCCGGATCGGAGGTCGCGCAGCGCCTCGTTCGCGCTCTCCAGCGGGTAGATCGTTCGCTTCGTGCGGATCCGCGCGTTGCGAATGCGATCGAAGAACTCCTCGCCGTCGCGGCGCGTGAGGTTTGCGACCGACTGCACCGTGCGCTCGCCCCACAACAGCTCGTAGGGAAACGACGGAATGTCGGACATGTGAATGCCGGCGCAGATCACGCGGCCGCCTTTCGCCACGTTGCGCAACGCGTCGACGACGAGCTCGCCCGCGGGCGCGAAGATGATCGCGGCGTCGAGCGGCCGGCGCGTCCCGCTGTCGCCCGCCCACGCCGCACCCATCGCCAGCGCGAACTGCTGCGACTCGACGTCCCCCGGTCGCGTGAACGCGAGCACCTCCCGCCCTTCCGCGCGCGCGAGCTGAGCGAGGATCTGCGCCGCCGATCCGAATCCGTAGAAGCCCACGCGCCGCGCGTCGCCGGTCATGCGGTACGCGCGAAAGCCGATCAGTCCGGCACAGAGAAGCGGCGCGGCTTCTTCATCGCTGTAGGTGTCGGGCAGGCGAAAACAGAACCGGCGATCCGCGACCGTGTACTCGGCGTAGCCGCCGTCGAGCGTGTAGCCGGTGAAGCGCGCGCGATCGCAGAGATTCTCGCGGCCGCTCGTGCAGTAGACGCACTCGCCGCACGTCCATCCGAGCCAGGGCACGCCGACGCGCTCGCCGGTGGCCTGATCGATTCCGACGATTTGATGGCCGATGACGAGCGGCAGCTTCGGATCGGGCAGTTCGCCATCCACGACGTGCAGGTCCGTGCGGCAGACCGCGCACACGCTCACACGAATCAGAATCTCATCGGGCCCGGCTGCTGGCGCAGGAACGTCGCGCAGCTCGAGTGGCTCATGCTGCCGGGCCAGCAGCATCGCTTTCACCCGATCAGCGTAATGCGTGCGTCAAGAAAATCTACGAGGAGTGGGCCATGGGTGGCCAAGGCCTACGTTGCGCGCCGTTGGCTGGGAAGGGCGATCAAACCCGCCACGGCGAGAGCCACTATGGCGCAAAGAAGAAGTTGAAGGACGAGGTGAAGCCCGTCAGGCGGCAGATGCCTGCCGAAGCGGGGCAGAACCTGCGTGGAGTGACTGAACACACGCTCGTAGACGGCGGCCCAGTGGTCGCTCGCGCCAAACAGGTACGCGCCCCACCACGTCTTCAATTGCAGGAACAACCAGCACGCGTAGCCGGCGGTTGAGGCCCAGAGCAGCCAGCGAATGCGATAGCGATAGCCGAGAAGGAAGATGACCGGAGGAATCAGAAAAGCGAGAACGAAGGCGAGATCACCGATCTCGAGCTGGCCGTGCGCGGTTTGCGTGAGGAGCGGTGAAGATCCGGGTTGAGCGTTCCACGAGCCGAGCGGGATCCAGAAGATGAGTTGAAAGTAGATCGCCAGCAACCACTGAACCAGGAGCGAGTAGCGTAGCCAGCGCATGGAGTGCCGTTGCCCTTATGCTGCCGGAATCTGCCGCATCCGTCTCAATTGCGGCGAGCGCCACAACGTGATCACCACGACGACGAGCGTCATCGCTCCCCCGAAGATCACCGACGGTACGGTCCCCATCAGCTTCGCCGCCACCCCGGACTCGAACGCGCCGATCTCGTTCGACGCGCCGATGAACACCTGATTGACCGACGACACGCGGCCGAGGAGATCCTGCGGCGTCATCGTCTGCAGCAGCGTGCCGCGGATGATCACGCTGACATTGTCCGCCATCCCGCTGATCGTCAGCAGGGCCAGCGACAGGAAGAAGTTCCGCGACAGAGCGAACGCGATCATCGTCACTCCGAAGATCGACACGGCTGCGAACAGCGCCGGTCCGGCGCGCTTCATCGGCGGGCGATGCGCGACGAACACGCCGGTCACGAGCGATCCCGCCGCAGGCGCCGCGCGAAGCAGTCCGAGTCCCTGCGGGCCGGCGCCCAGAAGCCGCGCGAAGATCGGGAGCAACGCGACCGCGCCGCCGAAGAGCACCGAAAAAAGATCGAGCGTCATCGCGGCCAGCAGCACCGGCTGCCGCCAGATGAAGCGGATACCGACGCGCAGACTCTCGCCGATCGGCACTTCTTCGCGCACCTGCGGCCGCGCGTCGTGCGTGACCAGTCCAAGCGCGAGGACCGCCAGCACCATCAGCACCGACACGCCCGCATACGCCGCCGCCGCGCCGGCAAATCCGTACACGAGACCACCCGCCGCGGGACCGACGACCGCGGCGAGCTGCCAGGTCGAGCTGCGCCACGCCACCGCGTTGACGTAAATGTCGCGCGCGATCACTTCCGCCGACAACGCCGTGAACGCCGGCCGCGTGAAGCTGCGCGTGATTCCGCTCAAGAAGATTACGAGGTAGATCGGCCAGACGCGTCCGCGCGCGATCATGCCGCTCAGTGTGAACACGAGCAGCGCGATCGCTGACAGCAGCATGCCGGCCGTGCCCGCGAGCGCGATCGGCCGGCGCGGCAATCGATCCGCCACATGTCCCGCATACAACGACACCCCGATAAACGGCAGCGCCTCGGCCAGGCCGATCATGCCCAGCGATAGAGGATCGCGAGTGATCTCGAAGACCTGCCAGCCGACGACGACGATC
>DASWBH010000022.1:0-4407 GCA_036390755.1 Thermoanaerobaculia bacterium | reverse complement strand
GGCGCGTCCCATCGGCGCGGGCTGCACGCGTTTCTCGCGCGGACCCTCGTTGACATAAATCTTCGACACCACCAGATCGTCGACGTCGGCGCCGGTCTCTTTGTTCTCCGCGTTCGCAACGGCGGAGCGGAGGAGCTTCTCCAGATCCTTCGCCGACGACTTGCGCGTGAAGCGAAGAATGTTGAGCGCCTCGTCCACCTTCTTGCCGCGGATCAGATCGGCCACGAGCCGGACCTTCTGCGGCGATGCTTTCAGGTATCTCAGGGTTGCTGTTGCTTCCATAATCTTCCTTGTCATTCCGAGCGCCGGAGAGCGCGAAGAATCCGGGTGGTGGCGCTTCCCTCCGCCCGGATCCTTCGGCCGTCTACGCGGCCTCAGGATGACATTCCGCTCCTTTGTCGCTCCATGTCACTTCGCAGGAACGGGCGCAGGAGCCGGAGTCGGCTTCGCGCCCTTCTCGGCCGCCTTCTTGCCGCTGTGGCCCTTGAACGTGCGGGTCAGCGCGAACTCGCCGAGCTTGTGGCCGACCATGTTCTCGGAGATGTACACCGGCACGAACTTCCGTCCGTTGTGAATGGCGATGGTGTGACCGACCATCTCCGGAATGATCGTCGACCGGCGCGACCAGCTCTTGATGACCTTCTTCTCGCGCTCGCGGTTCATCGTCTCCACCTTCTTGTTCAGGTGGTCGTCGATGTACGGTCCCTTTTTCAGTGATCTAGCCATTTATTTCTTGCCTCGCCGTTTGACGATGAATCTCGTGGTTCTCTTGTTGCGCCGCGTCTTGTAGCCCTTCGTGGGCTGGCCCCAGGGGCTCACCGGATGACGGCCGCCGGAGGTCTTGCCTTCACCGCCGCCGAGCGGGTGGTCGACCGGGTTCATCGACACGCCGCGGTTGTGCGGCATCTTGCCGAGGTGACGGGTGCGGCCCGCCTTTCCGATCGAGACGTTCTCGTGCTCGAGATTGCCGACCTGGCCGATCGTGGCGTAGCAGCGGATGTGAACCTTCCGCATCTCACCGGAAGGAAGTCGCAGCGTCGCCCAGTCGCCTTCGCGCGCCATCAGCTGCGCGGAAGTTCCGGCCGAACGCGCCATCTGTCCGCCCTTTCCTTCTTTCAGCTCGATGTTGTGCACGGTCGTGCCCAGGGGGATGCTCAGGAGCGGAAGCGCGTTGCCGACGAGGATGTCGGCGTCGGGGCCGGACTGAATCGTCTGGCCGACCTGCAGTCCGTCCGGAGCGAGGATGTAGCGCTTCTCGCCGTCGGCATACGCAAGCAGGGCGATGCGCGCGGTGCGGTTCGGGTCGTACTCGATCGCCTGAACCTTCGCCGGGATCCCGTGCTTCTGCCGCTTGAAGTCGATCTCGCGGTACTTCTGCTTGTGGCCGCCGCCGATGAAGCGCGACGTGATGCGGCCGACGGCGTTGCGGCCGCCGGTCTTCGGCTTGCCCTTGGTCAGCGCCTTCTCAGGCTTCTTCCTGGTCAGGCCGCCGAAATCGGGATGCGACTGGAACCGGATGCCGGGCGATGTCGGTTTGTATGTTTTCGTTGCCATGGTTTAAACGCCCTCGATGAAGTCGGGAGCCTTCTCCCCTGCCTTCAGCCGCACGTAAGCTTTCCGCCAGTCGCGGCGCTTGCCGGCCCAGCGGCCCATTCGCTTCACTTTGCCCTTCACGTTGGCGAGACGCACTTCGTCGACCTTGACTTTGAAGAGCTCCTCGACCGCGCGCTTCACTTCGATCTTGTTCGCGTCGGGCGCGACCTCGAACGCGATCACGTTGTAGCCCGCCTCGCGCTGCAGCGTCGACTTCTCGGTGACGAGAGGCCGGCGGATGATTTCGTTCGCGTTCATGACTGCAGCACCTCCGTCAGCCGGTCCAGCGCGGCCTGGCTCAGGACGATGTAGCGGCTGTTCACGACGTCGTAGACGTTGACGTTCTGCGGGTCGACGAACAGCAGCTTCGGATTGTTGCGCGACGCCAGCACCGCGTTCGTGTTCTCGAGCGAGTCGACCAGCAGCGCCTTCCCCTCGACGCCGATGTTCGCGATTTTGTCGGCGAAGGACTTCGTCTTCGGCTCGTCGACGGAGAGGTCGCTCACCAGCACGAGCTTCCCTTCCTTCAGCCGCTGCGACAGCGCCGACTTCAGCGCGTTCTTCTTCTCCTTCGAATTCATCTTGTAGGAGTAGTCGCGCGGCTGCGGGCCGAACGAGGTGCCGCCATGGCGGTGAATCGGCGGGCGGTTGCCGCCCTGACGCGCGCGGCCGGTGCCCTTCTGCCGGAACGGCTTCTTGCCCGAGCCGCTCACTTCGGCGCGCGTCTTGGTCTTGTGCGTTCCCTGGCGGAGCGATGCGAGGTAGTTGCGCACTGCCTCGTGGATGAGATGCTCCTTGTACGGATACGCGAAGATCTCGTCCGGCAGGTCGACCGAGCCGACCTTCTTGTTGTTCCAGTCTTTGACGTCAATGGTCGGCATGGTTACTCACCCTTCTTCCCGTTTTTCGAGAAGCGCACGAAGACCAGACCGTTGCGTCCGCCCGGAACGGCGCCCTTGACGTAGAGCAGGTTGTTCTCGGCATCGACCTTCGCCACGCGAAGGTTCTTGACCGTGACCTGATCCCCGCCCATCCGGCCGCCCATGCGCATGCCCTTCATGACGCGCGACGGGAACGCCGACGCGCCGATCGAGCCGGGAGCGCGATGGAACATCGAGCCGTGCGTCGCGCGGCCACCTTTGAAGTGGTGCCGCTTGACCACGCCCTGAAATCCCTTGCCCTTCGACTGGCCGACCACGTCGATCGAGTCGCCCGGCTTGAAGATGTCGACCTGCACGCGGTCGCCGACATTGGCCTCGCCGTCGTAGTCGACTTCGGCGAGCGTCCGCACCGGCTGGATGCCGGCCTTTTCGAAATGTCCGCGCTGCGCGCTGGTGATGCGCCGGTTGGAGACCTTCTCCACGAGCCCGATCTGCACGGCGTCGTAGCCGTCCTTCTCAGCGGTCTTCTTCTGCACCACGAGGCACGGTCCGGCCTGAATGACCGTCACCGGGACGAGAGCACCGTCCTCGGCGAACACCTGGGTCATTCCGACCTTCTTGCCAATGATTCCTTCGATTGCCATTTAGTTATCCACCCTTCTGTCCCCTCGCCCCACACAGCAGGGAGAGGGTGGCCGAAGGCCCGGTGAGGGGCCGCCCCTCATCCGCGCTTCGCGCACCTTCTCCCCGCATGCGGGGAGAAGGCACTGGGTTCATTTGCCGAACGCCTTGATCTCGACGTCCACACCCGCCGGCAGTTCGAGCTTCATGAGCGCGTCGACGGTCTGCGTCGTCGGCTCGAGGATGTCGAGCAGCCGCTTGTGTGTCCGCATCTCGAACTGCTCGCGCGACTTCTTGTCGACGTGAGGGCTTCGAAGCACGGTGTAACGCGACACCTGAGTCGGCAGAGGGATCGGTCCCGCCACCTTGGCTCCCGTGCGCTTGGCCGTGTCGACGATTTCGCTCGTCGACTGGTCGAGCACCCGGTAGTCGTAAGCCTTCAGACGGATGCGGATCTTTTCGTTCATCATTTTCTTGTCCTCAAAGAACAGTCGGGCGGGCGTCAGGCCCGCCCCCACACCTACTCGAGAATGTCCGTGACCGTTCCGGCGCCCACCGTGCGGCCGCCTTCGCGGATGGCGAAGCGAAGTCCCTTCTCCATTGCGATCGGAGCGATCAGGTTGATCGTCAGCGACGTGTTGTCGCCCGGCATGACCATCTCCGCTCCCTCGGCCAGCGTCGCCGTGCCCGTGACGTCGGTCGTGCGGAAGTAGAACTGCGGACGGTAGCCGTTGAAGAACGGCGTGTGACGGCCGCCCTCTTCCTTCGTCAGGATGTAAACCTCGGCTTTGAACTTCGTGTGCGGCGTGATCGAGCCCGGCTTGGAGCAAACCTGCCCGCGCTCGACGTCCTTGCGCTCCGTGCCGCGGAGCAGCAGCCCGACGTTGTCGCCGGCCTGACCCTGATCGAGCAGCTTGCGGAACATCTCGACGCCGGTGACGACCTTCTTCTGCGTCGGACGAAGGCCGACGATCTCGACTTCCTCACCGACCTTGACGATGCCGCGCTCGATACGTCCCGTGACGACCGTGCCGCGGCCCGAGATCGAGAAGATGTCTTCGACCGGCATCAGGAACGGCTTGTCGATGGCACGCTCCGGAATCGGGATGTAGCTGTCGACGGCGTCCATGAGCTGCATGATTCCCTTGCCCCACTCCGAGTTCGGATCGCCGCTCTCGAGCGCTTTGAGCGCGGAGATGCGGATGATGGGAATCTCGTCGCCGGGGAACTCGTAGCTCGACAGAAGCTCGCGAACCTCGAGCTCGACGAGGTCGAGCAGCTCGGGGTCGTCGACCATATCGACCTTGTTCAG
>DASWBH010000021.1:0-6812 GCA_036390755.1 Thermoanaerobaculia bacterium | reverse complement strand
GCTTCGATCCTCGGGTCGGTCCTGCGCCCCGACACGGACGACCTTCGGCTGATTCAGCGGCTATTGCCACACACGGTGGGCGACGTCTGGCTCTGGCTGGCCATCTCGCTGAGCGCGGGGTTCTGCGAAGAGTTTCTCTTTCGCGGGTATCTTCTCCGCCAATTTCAGGCGCTCACCGGAAGTCTGCCGCTGGCGCTGACTCTCCAGGCGCTTGTCTATGGCGCCGTGCATCTCGTCTTGCCGTATCAGCTGGCTGTTTCCGTCACGGTGTTGGCCCTGCTCCTCGGAACCCTCGCTGTATGGCAGAAGAGCCTGTTGCCGGGCATGATCGTGCACGCAGCCATCGATCTTGCCGGCGGACTGCTTTCCTTCGCAGCCGCGCCGCACGGCTCCGCCTGAGAAGGAGAGCCATGTGAATTCAAGAAGCACCCTGAAACGTCTCCTCCTCATCATCGCGTGCGGATCACTCGGCATCGCCATCGCCGGCTGGTTCGCGTGGCAGTCCGTCACCGTTGCCGGGCCGGGACCGCACGGCGAAGAGTGGGAATCGTGGAGTCGCACGATTGACGTGATCTGGATGATCATCCCGGCGGCGTTCGCGGTCAGCATCATCGCGGCGATTGCGTCGCTGTTCGTGAGACCGCGCAGCCGGACGGGCGTTGCGATCGCCGTGTGTCTGATCGCTGCGACGATGGTCGTGGCGGGCTGGTTTGCATTTGTCCTGACGCATCTCGGCATCAAGTGAACATGCGCGGGCACGACTGCTCCGCCAGCGACGCGCCACAAACAAAAAGAGCCGGACGACTCGTCCGGCTCACTCGACACGTCACGTTGATTGTTCAGCGCTTCTGGCCGGGATTTCCGCCCGGGTTTCCACCGCCCGGGTTCCGATCGCCGGGCTTGGTCTGCCGGTCCGGCTGTCCGCCACCGCCCGGCTTCTGTCCGGGCTGACCGCCGCCCGGCTTCTGCTGCGGGTTCGCGCCCGGCGGATTTCCGCCGCCCGGCTTCTGTCCACCTGGGTTCTGCTGCGCCTCAAACGGAGTCTTGTTGTCATTCGCCATTTCTGGTCGCTCCTTTCGACATCGCAAATGCAAGCGCAAGAACTACGCCTGAGCTCGCATTGTGTTGTGTCCAAGGTACTTACGCGGGCCCTGTTCCTGCAGGAACAGCCGTCCAGGAGGATAAGGCAATGGATCCAGTCGTTCACTTCGAAATGCCGGCGGAGGACCGCAAGCGCATGTCCCAGTTCTACACCAAGGCTTTTGGATGGCAGACGCAGATGCTCGGACCCGACATGAGCAACTACGTCGTCGTGGCCACCACCGAATCCGACGACAACGGACCGAAGAAGCCGGGCGCGATCAACGGCGGCTTCTTTCAGAAGAGCACCGAGCGTCCCGCGCAATACCCGTCTGTGGTCATCTCGGTCAACGACATCCGAGCGTCGATGAAGAAAGTCACCGACGCCGGCGGCAAGATCCTCGGCGAGCCGGACGACATCCCCGGCATCGGCAAGTACGTGTCGTTCTTCGATACCGAAGGAAATCGCGTGAGCCTGCTGCAGCCGCTTCCGCGCATGGCCACCCGGCCCAAGTCGAAGTAAGCTCAGACGGTCATTCTGAGCGCCGCAGAGCGCGAAGAATCTGGGCGGTGGCGCCGTCCGCCACCCGGATTCTTCGCCGTATTCTCGGCTCAGAATGACAGCCTCGTGCATCGGCCATCTTTCGATCACGTCGATGACTTCACCGCGAACGTCTTCGCGTCCTCCTCGACAAACCTCACGAGCTTCTCTCCCTCCTCGGTCAGTTCCTTCTGCACGCGCTTCGGCAATTTCCCGAATGGCGTAACGACGAGACTCGCCGCTGCACCCTTGCGCTCGATCTTCCACACGCCGGCCACCACGCCGTCGACCAGGAACGATGATGGGATCGTCAGGTTCTTCGTGAACATGCGCGGGCGATGTTCATCGGGGACGATCCGCGTGCGGTCAGCATGCGCGAGGACCACGCTGTCGTAATCGGCCAGAAAGCGGACGGAGGCCGGCGTGTCCTCGGGCGGGCGGGGAGCGTCCGGCAGATCGAAGAGCTCTTTGCCGGCTTCGGACGTGAACGTAACGAGCCGCGGGCGCAGCGACTCGAACGCCTCGCGCAAATTCCGCAGACCGGACCACGTCTGCATGTCGGCGACAGACGCCGGGCCGAACGCCCCCAGGTACCGCACAACGAAATCCGCGTTGCGCTCGGCATCGAGAGCGGCGTCGAAGATCTGGAACTCGGCGCCCACGCCGTAGCCCCACTTGCCGGCCGACGGCGTCTGGACCATCGGCAGATGCAGGCGCACCGCGTATGCCTCCGCGCGCGCGTCCGCCTCGGGATCGCGCTCGAGCACGCAGGCGCGGAACTCGTCCATCGTGTGCGGCTTCGCGAAGAACTCCCGCGCACGCGCGAGCAGCGCGTCGAGATCGAAATTCGTCCGTCCACGCAGCGCCGCCAGTCCGCCGGTCAGCGCCGGCTGCAGCGTTCGACGGAACTTCATGTAATCGGAGCGGCTGGCCAGATGCAGCGTCGCGCGCATCATCGTCGCCCGCACGATCTTTCCGTTCGCGATCAGCGGCAGCAGGTCGTCCCGGCGGAATCCGTCGATGCGCGACCAGAGTCCCACAAACGGCGGACGCGGAAGCTGCGCCTGCAATCCGCCGAGCTGCTCGATCGCGGCGAGCGGCTTCATCTTCCTGCGTTCGAGGAGGAGCTGCCGCGCCAGGGTGGCGCGATTGAGGGCGCGGAGAGAGATCGTCGAGCGCTTCACAGCCTCTGTTTACCATCGGGTGCGATCCCTGCACAGACCGCCAGCGTGTCCACGCTGTCGCTCGAACCGCGCGACGAGGAGCACGGCGAAGCCGCGGAACGCGAAGGCCGGCCGCTGCACATCCGCCTCCTCCGCGCCGTCCCGATCATCCTCATCCTCGGACTGCTCGTCCATTACGTGCTGCCGCGCATCGGCACGATCCAGGACTCGCTCGAGACGATGCGCACGATGCGGCGCTTGCCCATCGTCCTCGCCGTCGCCTACGAGATCCTGAGCTACCTCGCCAACGGCGCGCTGCTGCAGTCGGTCATCCGCATGGTCGGCGACGAGATCTCGCTGCGCCGCGCGTTCCTCATCGAGATCGGCGCGGCCACGGTGTCGCTCGTCGCCGTCGGCGCGCTCGGCTTCGGCGCCGCGATCTACAAATGGACGCGCCGCCGTGGAGTTTTGCAGGAGCATGCCATGCTGGCGAGCTGGCTGCCGTCGGTCTTCGACGCCACGGCGCTTGTACTCTTCGCCCTGATCGGCGCGATCAACCTCCTCTTCTTCCAGCGCCTCGGACGCTCGACCGGAATCGCGCTGGCGATCGTCGTCGCCGCGCTCGGCGTGGTGATCGTGGCGATCGTCCTGCTGCTCGCTCGCAACGACTGGCTCGAAGCTCTGGCGCGACGCGTGTGCCATGTGCTGAAGCGGATCCGCCCGTCGACGAACGAAGAGTCGCTGATGGACATGGTCGACAAGGCCGAGAAAACGTGGGACACCATGAAGACCGGCGCGTGGATGCGGCCGGCGGCGTGCTCGCTGATGGTCCTGACGTTCGACCTGCTCTGCCTCCGCTACTGCTTCATCGCCGCGGGCGCGCCGCAGAAGTTGTCGCATCTCCTGGCCGGCTACGGTGTCCCCATCCTCCTCGGCCGGGCGAGTTTTCTGCCTGGCGGAATCGCCGTGATCGAAGTGGCGATGTCGGCACTCTTCGCCGGACTGGGCGTGCCGCCGAGCGTCGCGATCGTGGCGGTGCTGACGTATCGGCTGATCTCGTTCTGGACGCCGACGATCGTGGGGATTCCGATCGCGGTGACGCTGCAGTCGAGACACCGCAAGTAAGAGCGCGGAGCGCTCTGAATTACGATTCGCGCATGAAACTGAGATTGACGTTCATCGCGATGCTCGTGTCGCTGTCGCTCCACGGGCAAACAGAAACGACGTTCGGCGACAAGACATTCACCGGACTCGAGCTTCGTCCGATCGGCCCGGCGTTCACTTCGGGACGCATCATCGATCTCGCCGTCGATCCGCACGACGCGCGCACGTGGTTCGTCGCCGCGGCGTCAGGCGGCGTGTGGAAGACGACGAACGCAGGAACGACGTTCACGCCCGTCTTCGACGATCAGGGCTCGTTCTCGATCGGGTGCGTGGCAATCGATCCGCACAACTCGCTGGTCGTCTGGGTGGGCTCGGGCGAGAACAACAGCCAGCGCTCGGTGTCGATGGGCGACGGCGTCTACAAGTCGATCGATGGCGGGAAGAGCTGGAAGAACGCCGGCCTCTCGAAGTCGGAACACATCGGAAAAATCGTGATCGATCCGCGCGACTCGAATGTCGTCTACGTCGCGGCGCAGGGACCGCTGTGGGCGCCGGGCGGCGACCGCGGCCTGTACAAGACGACCGACGGCGGCAAGACGTGGAAGCCGGTGCTGACCATCAGCGAGAACACCGGCGTGAGCGACGTCGTCTATGACCCGTCGAACCCCGACGCACTGTACGCGTCGTCGTATCAGCGGCGCCGGCATGTGTACACGCTGATCGACGGCGGCCCGGAAGGCGCGATCTACAAGTCGGCCGACGCCGGCGCGACGTGGACGAAGCTCGACAAGAACGGGCTGCCGAAGGAAGACATGGGCCGCATCGGCCTGGCCGTCGCCCGCAACAACCCGCACATCGTCTATGCGACGATCGAATCGACGCGCAAGGCGGGCGGCTTCTTCCGATCGAAAGACTCCGGCGCGAACTTCGAGAAGATGAACGACTACGTGGCGCAAGGTCAGTACTACGGCGAGATCTTCGTCGACCCGAACGATGACGACCGCATCTACTCGGCCGATGTCTGGGTGCGCGTCAGCGATGACGGCGGCAAGACGTGGCGCAAGCTCGACGAGAAAAACAAGCATCCCGACAACCACGTCGTCTGGATCGATCCTGCGAACAGCGATCACCTGCTCGTCGGCTGCGACGGCGGTTTGTACGAGTCGGTCGACCGCGCCGCGTCGTGGAACTTCAAGTCCAATCTTCCGGTCACGCAGTTCTATCGCGTGAGCGCCGATGACGCGCTGCCGTTCTACAACGTGTACGGCGGGACGCAGGACAACTTCAGCGTCGGCGGACCGGCGCGCACGCCGAGCGCGCGCGGCATCGCGAACTCCGACTGGTACGTGACGCAGGGCGGCGACGGCTTCCGCTCCATTCCCGATCCGAAGGACTCGAACATCATCTACGCCGAGTCGCAAAACGGCGGCCTCGTGCGATTCGACAAGCGCACCGGCGAGACGCTCGACATCCAGCCGCAGGCCACCGGCACAATGGATCCGCTGCGCTACAACTGGGACTCGCCGATCATGGTCAGCCCGCACCAGAGCAACCGCATCTACTACGCGGCGCAGTATCTGTTCCGCAGCGACGACCGCGGCAACGCGTGGAAGCTGATCAGCCCCGACCTCACGCGCCACCTCAACCGCAACGAGCTGCCGGTCATGGGGCGCATCTGGGGAGTCGACGCCGTCTCGAAAGGCGCGTCGACGTCGTGGTACGGCAACATCGTCTCGCTCGCCGAGTCGCCGGTGCAGGAAGGGTTGATCTGGGTCGGCACGGACGACGGCCTCATTCAGGTGACCGAAGACAACGGCGCGAACTGGCGGAAGATCGACAAGGTGCCCGGCGTGCCGGACATGTCCTACGTCTCGGGGCTCGAGCCGTCGATGCACGACGCGAATACGGTCTACGCCGCGTTCGACAATCACAAGACCGGCGACTTCAAGCCCTACGTCTACAAGAGCAGCGATCGCGGGAAGACGTGGACGTCGATCGCCGGCAATCTGCCGGCGCGCGGGAGCACCTACGCCATCGCCGAGGATCGCGTCGATCCGAAGCTGCTGTTCGTCGGGACGGAGTACGGGCTCTGGTTCACGCAGAACGGCGGCGGCAACTGGATCCAGCTCAAAGGCAACTTCCCGACGATCGCCGT
The DNA here is from genome assembly GCA_036390755.1 of Thermoanaerobaculia bacterium. Lineage (GTDB taxonomy): Bacteria > Acidobacteriota > Thermoanaerobaculia > Gp7-AA8 > Gp7-AA8 > DASVHS01. Next base: position 769 of record DASWBH010000021.1, on the reverse strand, counting down.
GCGCGATCTCTGGGTGCAGAAACGACGCGACGATCTCGTCGTCGCCACGTTCGGCCGCGGGATCTGGATCCTCGACAACTACGCGGCGCTGCGCACGATGAACGCCGCGGCGGCGAAGAACGACGCCATGCTGTTCCCGGCGCGCGACGCGGAGCTGTACGTCGAGCGCGCGGAGCTCGGCCTCCCCGGCAAGTCGTTCCAGGGCGACTCGTACTTCACGGCTCCGAATCCGCCGATGGGCGCGACCTTCACGTACTACCTGAAGGACGAGATTCAGACCCGCAGAAAAGCGCGATGGCAGGAGGAATCGAAGGTCGAGAAGGAGCGTGGCAACGAGCCCACCAAGGCGTCGTCGCTGCCGACGCTCGATCAGTTGCGCGCCGAGGAGCGCGAGTTCGAGCCGGCCGTGGTGCTGGTCGTGGCGGACGAAGACGGAAACGTCGTGCGCCGCGTGAGCGGTCCGGTGAAGGCAGGATTCCATCGCGTCGCGTGGGACCTGCGCTATCCGCCACCGTCGCCGATCGAGTTGAAAGAGCCGGAGCCGGACGTGTTCCAGCCGCCACCTCCCGGCCCGCTTGCCGCGCCCGGCAAGTACACCGTGCGCCTGATCAAGCGCGTGGACGGAACAGAGACGCCGATCGGCGACGCGCAGACGTTCAACGTCGTGCCGCTCTACCTCGATCTGATGCAGGGAAGCGACCGCGCGGCGGTGCTCGACTTCCAGAAGAAAGCGTCGCGCCTGCAACGCGCGGTGATGGGTGCCGACAAA
>DASWBH010000020.1:0-59821 GCA_036390755.1 Thermoanaerobaculia bacterium | reverse complement strand
CGACAAGGCCCGGTTCGTGACCGCGCTCCGCGCGCTCAATCCCGCGATCATTACTTGACCTGCCGCAGCGGTGGCACGCATGATTCGCGAACCGATGGCGGTTTTCCGCGAACTCTTCCGCACGAAATCGCTCGACGACCTCGTCGCGGAGACGCAGGAAGAGGGCCACCAGCTCAAGAAAGTCCTCGGTCCCTGGAACCTCATCGCCCTCGGCGTCGGCGCCATCATCGGCGCCGGCATTTTCGCGACGATCGGCACCGCTGCCGCGGGTGATCCGTCGCGCCCCGGCGCCGGACCCGCGCTCATGCTGTCGTTCGTGCTGACCGCGGTCGTCTGCGGATTCAGCGCGCTCTGCTACGCCGAGTTCGCGTCGATGGTTCCCGTCGCCGGCTCCGCGTACACGTACTCCTACGCGACCCTGGGCGAGCTCGTGGCGTGGATCATCGGCTGGGACCTTACCCTCGAGTACGCGATCGGCAACGTCGCCGTGGCCATCTCCTGGGCGAACTATATGAACACGCTTCTGGAGGGCTTCGGGATCAAGCTCCCGCCGTGGCTGACGATCGACTACGACACGGCTTCGCAGAAGATGCCGGACCTCGTCGCGCACGCGCCGCATGTCCTCGGCATCCCGATCGTATTCAACATCCTGGCCGTGGCGATCGTCGCCGTGATCACGATTGTGCTCGTGTGGGGCATCCGCGAGTCGGCCAACTTCAACTTCGGCATGGTCGCCATCAAGCTCGTCGTCCTCGGCTTCTTCGTGCTGGTCTGCTTCAAATACGTGAAGCCGGCGCACTGGCATCCGTTCGCACCGAACGGAGTCCACGGCGTGATCACCGGCGCGGCGATCGTCTTCTTTGCTTACATCGGCTTCGACGCAGTCTCGACGACCGCGGAGGAAGCGCGCAATCCGAAGCGGGACATGCCGATCGGCATCATCGGCTCGCTGATCATCTGCACGATCATCTATGCGCTGATCGCGGCAGTCTTCACCGGCATGGTCCCGTACAGCGATCTCGTGAAGACGCTGTCGAGCGAGCAGGCCGAGCCGCTGACGATGGCGATGAAGTACGTGTCCATGCCGAACTGGATGGTCGGCGTGGTCGCGTTCGGATCCGTGGTCGCGCACACAGCCGTGCTGCTCGTGTTTCAACTGGGCCAGCCGCGCATCTTCTTCGCGATGTCGCGCGACGGTCTTCTGCCGCCGTTCTTCTCGAAAGTGCATCGACGGTTCCGCACGCCGCACGTCGGCACGATCATCACCGGCGTTCTTGTCGGCGTCACGGCGATGTTCACGTCGCTCGACGCAATGGTCGACCTGACGAACATCGGGACGCTCTTCGCGTTCATCCTCGTCTGTCTGGGCATCATGATTCTTCGCGTGCGCGACCCGCACCGCGAGCGCTCATTCAAAGTTCCCGGCGGTCCGTTCCTGCTGCCGATCCTCGGCGTGATCTCGTGTCTGGTTCTCGCGGTTTATCTGCCGCCGAAGTCGTGGTGGCGGTTCGTGTACTGGCTCGGCGCGGGACTCGTCATCTACGTGACGTACGGCTACCGGCACAGCCGGCTGCGACGTCCTCACGGCGCCGCGGGCGCTCCGTCGCCACCCGAATTCAACCCCGAGCAGCAACTGCCCGAGGCGGACGTGCGCGACCGCAAATGAAAAAGGCGGCCTTCTTCAGGCCGCCTCCGATGAGCGTGACTCACGCGGTTCTTACGCCGCAGCAAGTTTCTTCTTGATGTCGAGCGTGATCTTGCGCGGCTTCGCTTCTTCCTTCTTCGGAACGGTCACTTCGAGGACGCCGTTGAAGAACGTCGCCGTGATCTTGTCGGTGTAGACGTTCTGCGGCAAGGTGAACGTGCGGAGGAAGTTGCCATACGCCCGCTCGATGCGGCGATAGCCCTTTTCTTCCGTCTCCTTCTCGAACATCTTGTCACCCTTGAGGGTCAGAACGCCGTTCTCGATTTCGACGTTGATGTTCTTCTCCTCGACTCCGGGCAGCTCGGCCTTGACGACATAGGCGTCTTTGGTCTCGAGCACGTCAGCCGCGGGAGCCCACTTCGCGGTCATCATCGGCTCTTCGACGTTCTCTCCGGTGAAGCGGTTCAGGATCCGGTCGAAGCGATTGCGCAGCGTGGTCAGCTCATCAAACGGATCAACGCGGTCAAAGCGAGTCATCAGGTTGTTCATACGTACCTCCTTTGTTGACTCCAGTCGTTACGTATGTCGCGAAAGCGAAGGCGGCGAGCAAGCGCATCACATGTGTTTGTGATCGGGTGTCCGCTATCGGACAGTCGCGTCCGGATTCGAGCCAACAGCGTCGCCGCCGTGCGCTCGCTGCTCGAGTCGTTGTTGCGGTACACGGGCGACGTGCGCAGCGAGGATCGCGAAGATTTCGTGACCGCGCTCGAAGTGGCGTCGCGGCGCATCGACGCGCTCGGACGATTCGTCAGCGGCTTCGCGGATGTCGTGCGCATTCCTTCGCCACATCGCGCGACGATGAACTTCACCGACACGCTCCGCGGCCTCATCGCGTTGATCACACCGGAAGCCGAGGCGAGGCGAATTCAACTGGAGATCGACATCAACGGCAATGAGACCGTCAACGCTGACGCGCTGCAGCTCGAGCAAGTCGTCCTGAACGTTCTCCGCAATGCAATGGATGCGGCGGGGGAGGACGGGACCGTGCGCATCGCGTTGCATGACGGCACGCTCACGATCGCCGACAGCGGACCCGGAATTGCGGATTCCGATCGGCCGCACCTGTTTACTCCGTTCTTCACGACGAAACGCGAGGGACGCGGAATCGGCTTGACTGTTGTGCAGGAAGTCCTGCGGAATCACGGGTTTCCGTTCGCGCTGGAGAACGGTGCCGGCGGCGGTGCGGAGTTCACGGTCCGCTTTCCCACGCGCGAGCACGATGTTGCGGCGACGATGTGATGACTGTCACACGAACACGTGACCTGCATCCATGCGGAATTGCGATCCCAGCTTCTAGATTATGTGACGTTAGAAGAAATCGGAGGCAGTTATGCCGTCGCCCTACAACCTCGAAGTCGAATACAACTGCAGTGAGTGCCGGGTCCGAGCCGAGCGCTTGTTCTGCAACATGTCCGATGGAACCGTCAATGCCCTGGACTCGGTGAAGTTCACCGGTCTCTATCCGAAAGGATCGCTGCTGTTCGTCGAAGGCGAGGAGCCGCGCGGGGTGTTCATTCTGTGCAGTGGTCGGGCAAAGCTCACGACTTCTTCCACAGAAGGCAAGACGCTCATCGTGAAGATCGCCGAGCCGGGTGAGGTTCTCGGCGCGAGCGCCACGATCCTCGGCAAGCCGTACGAAGTTTCTGCCGAGACGATCGAGCCATCGCAGCTGAACTTCATCAAACGCGAGGACTTCCTGAAGTTTCTGGGCGGTCATGCCGAGGCATGCATGCATACGGCGCAGCAGCTGAGTGAGAAGTATCACTCCGCGCAGCGCGAGATCCGTTCGCTCGGCCTGTCGGCGACGACCTCCGAGAAGCTGGCCCGCCTGCTCCTCGACTGGTGCGACCGCGGCGGCGAGCAGACCACGAAGGGCGTCCGCCTGAAGGTGCTTCTGACGCACGAAGAGATCGCGCAGATGATCGGCACCACGCGTGAGACGGTGACGCGCCTGCTCAGCGATTTCAAGCGCAAGAAGATCATCGACGTGAAGGGCTCGAGCATGTTCGTTACGAACAAGCCGCAGCTCGAGAGCATGGTCAGCGTTTAGTGCACATCGATTTGTGATCAAAAACGGCGAGGCTTCGACCTCGCCGTTTTTGTTGGTGACAAGATCGTGCAGATCACGTCACTGACTCACGTTTGCGTGTGCTGAATATCACAGCAGGTCGACTTGCCCAGCCGCTACCGTCTGACACTGGAAGTCGCATATCGTTGAGGTGACCGAGTGAGGACAGACATCGATGTACAGCCGCAGTCTGCATCGAGTTCAGTCGTAACGGATGCATTCATTCCGCACGAGCGCGTTCAGAATGTGCCTAAGGGGCATGTGCTTTACCGTGAAGGGGGAGAGCCGGCCGGTGTCTACTTCCTTCGCGCCGGCGAAGTCGATCTCGTGTTTGCCGCGAAGAGCGGCGAAGCAAAAGCGCTTCGCGTCGCCGAGCCGGGACAGATCCTCGGCCTCAGCTGCATCGTCTCGCGCTGCCCGAACGACTGCACCGCCACGACCCGTACGCCGTGCACCATCGGCTTCGTCGATCGCGAGACGCTCGAGACCCTGCTCGACGAGCAACCCGCTCTGTGGCTGCAGGTTCTGCACTACATCAGCGAAGAAGTGAACGCCTGCTGGGACTGCATGCGCGCGATCAGCGGCGCCCGCTGAGTGACGTTCGTCACACCGACGTATGATCAGCCGCATGACCCGTTGTTCGCGGCCGATTTAACGTTCTGGGCGGAGGAAGCCCGCCCATGTCTGCAGAAAAATACGCCATGCTCGACGGCAACGAAGCCGTCGCGCGCGTCGCGTATGCCCTGAACGAAGTCATCGCCATCTACCCGATCACCCCCTCGTCGCCGATGGGCGAGTGGTCGGACGCTTGGGCCGCCGAGAAGCGCCCGAACCTCTGGGGCACGATCCCTTCGGTCATCGAGATGCAGAGCGAAGGGGGCGCCGCCGGCGCCATCCACGGAGCCCTGCAGACGGGTGCCCTCGCCACCACCTTCACGTCCTCCCAGGGACTGCTATTGATGGTCCCGAACATGTTCAAGATCGCCGGCGAGCTGACGCCTGCCGTGCTGCACGTCGCGGCGCGAACGATCGCAACGCACGCGCTGTCGATCTTCGGCGACCACACCGACGTCATGGCCGTGCGCTCCACCGGCTGGGCGATGCTGGCTTCCGCGAGCGTCCAGGAGGCGCACGATCTCGCTCTGATCGCGCACTCGGCGACGCTCGAATCGCGCATCCCGTTCGTCCACTTCTTCGACGGCTTCCGCACGTCGCATGAGGTCTCGAAGATCGTGGTGCTCACAGATGAGCAGATGCACGCCATGATCGATCTCCGCCTCGTTTTCGAGCACCGCTCGCGCGCACTGTCGCCGGATCACCCCGTCGTCCGCGGCACCGCGCAGAATCCCGATGTCTTCTTCCAGGCGCGAGAGAGATCGAACCCGTTCTACGCCGAATGCGCGAAGCACGTCGGCGTGGCGATGGAGAAATTCGCCGCCGTCACCGGCCGCACCTACAAGCCGTACGAGTACTACGGCTCGCCGAACGCAGATCGCGTGATCGTGCTGATGGGCTCCGGCTGCGAGACGGTGCAGGAAACAGTCGACGCGCTCACCGCGCGAGGCGAGAAGGTCGGCGTGTTGAAGGTCCGGTTGTATCGGCCGTTCGATATCTCCGGCTTCGTCAACGCGATTCCGGCGACGACCAGGACGCTGGCGGTCCTCGACCGCACAAAAGAGCCGGGCAGCAACGGCGAGCCGCTGTATCTCGACGTCGTCACCGCGCTGTTCGAAGCGCAACGGCTGATGAGAGTCGTCGGCGGGCGGTACGGACTGTCGTCGAAGGAATTCACGCCGGCGATGGTCAAGGGTGTCTTCGACGAGATCAAGAAGGACACTCCGCGAAATCACTTCGTCGTCGGCATCCACGACGACATCACGAACAACAGCATCGACTACGATCCTTCGTTCTCGATCGAAGCGAACGACGTCGTCCGGGCGATGTTCTACGGCCTTGGCGCTGACGGGACCGTTGGTGCGAACAAGAACTCCTGCAAGATTCTCGGCGACGCCGGACACTTCGCGCAGGGCTACTTCGTGTACGACTCGAAGAAGTCCGGCGCGGCGACCGTGTCGCACCTCCGCTTCGGTCCGCGGCCGATTCACGCGCCGTATCTGATCGGCGAAGCGAACTTCGTCGCCTGTCATCAGCCGTCGCTGATCGAGCGTTACGCCGTTGTCAAGGAGCTCGTTCCGGGCGGCACGTTCCTGTTCAACGGGAGCGAGGAGGCCATTCCTCCGCGCGTGATGCGCGAGCTGATCGAGAAGAAGGCGCACCTCTATGTCATCGACGCGACCAAAGTCGCGCGCGAAAGCGGCATGGGCTCGCGCATCAACACGATCATGCAGGTCTGCTTCTTCAAGCTGGCGAACGTCATGCCTGCCGACGAAGCCCTCGAAGCGATCCGCAAATCGATTCGCAAGACATACGGCTCGAAGGGTGACGCGATCGTCGAGAAGAACCTCAAGGCTGTCGACAACGCGCTGGCCGCGTTGCACGAAGTTGCCCTGCCGGCCACGGTCGCGGTCGAGCCGTTCCACGCAGCGAGCGTGATCGACGGGACTCCGCTCGGTGTGATGCTCGCCGGCCGCGGCGACGATCTGCCAGTCAGCGCTCTCCCGTGCGACGGCACATTCCTTCCGGGCACGACGAAATTCGAGAAGCGCAATCTCGCGCAGGAAATCCCGGTGTGGGATACGTCAGGCTGCATTCAGTGCGGCAAGTGCGCCATGGTGTGTCCGCACGCCGCGATCCGCATCAAGGTCTACGACGAAGCGCTGACGCATACGGCGCCGCCGACGTTCAAGTCGCTGCAGCCGATTCACAAAGAGTGGAAAGGTTTCGCCTACACGATCCAGGTTGCACCGGAGGACTGCACCGGCTGCACGCTGTGCGTCGATGTCTGCCCGGCGAAGAGCAAGGCCGCTCCCACGCGCAAGTCGCTGTACATGCAGCCGCAGGCGCCGCTCCGCGAACCTGAGGCGAAGAACTGGGATTACTTCCTGGGCATCCCGGAGCTCGATCGCCGCACGATCATTCCGAACCTGATCCGCAGCGTGCAGGTCGCGCAACCACTGTTCGAGTTCTCCGGCGCGTGCACCGGCTGCGGCGAAACGCCGTACCTGAAGCTGATGACGCAGCTCTTCGGCGATCGCGTGGTCGTTGCCAACGCGACCGGGTGCTCGTCGATCTACGGCGGCAATCTGCCGACGACTCCTTGGACCACGAACGCCGACGGCCGCGGGCCGGCGTGGTGCAACTCACTGTTCGAAGACAACGCCGAATTCGGGCTGGGCTTCCGCGTCTCGATCGACAAGCAGCGCGACTTTGCGACCGACCTCGCGAAGAAGCTCGCTCCGCAACTCGGGGAGAGCCTGGTCGAGGCGATCGTCGAGTGCGAGCAGAAGGACGAAGCGGAAATCGCCGAGCAGCGCGAGCGCGTCGAGCTTCTGAAGTCGCGCCTGCGCCGCACCGAGCTCGCCACGCGGATGCACAAGGATGACCCGACCGATGAGCAGCAGCTGCTCATGCTGGCGGACTACCTCGTGAAGAAGAGCGTCTGGATTGTCGGCGGGGACGGATGGGCATACGACATCGGATTCGGTGGACTCGACCACGTCCTCGCCAGCGGCAGGAACGTGAACATCCTGGTCCTCGACACCGAGGTCTACTCGAACACCGGAGGGCAGGCGTCCAAGGCAACACCGCGCGGCGCGGTCGCGAAATTCGCGGCGGGCGGCAAGCCTGCCGGCAAGAAAGACTTGGGACTGATCGCGATGACGTACGGCAGCGTCTATGTCGCCAGCGTTGCTCTCGGCGCGAAAGATGAGCACACGCTCAAGTCCTTCATCGAGGCTGAGGCGTACGACGGACCGTCGCTGATCATCGCGTACAGCCACTGCATCGCGCATGGAATCGACATTGCGTCGGGCCTGCAGCATCAGAAGGCGATGGTCGACGCCGGTCAGTGGCTCCTGTACCGCTACAACCCCGATCGCAACGCGACCGGCGAGAACCCGCTGCAGCTCGATTCGCGCGGCATCAAGATGCCGGTCGAGCAGTTCCTCAAGACCGAGAACCGGTTCAACCAGTTGCTGAAAGGCGATGCGGAAGAGGCGCAGGAGCTCATCGCCGCGGCGCAGCACGATGTGGACGCGCGGTGGAAGATGTACAGCTACCTCGCGGCACTGAAGTGACGCGAAGCGTCATCCTGAGCGCCGTCTTCGCGGCTCAGGATGACGCCAGAACGGTCTCGATCGGCCGGCGCGGCATCGGGCGGCGCACAGGCGTCGAGTAGCCGATACGGACCATCAACTGCGGCGGCTTCGGCGAGCGGATCATCGACCAGAGCTCGTTGCGCAACTGCTCGACTTCGACCGGCTGGTTGAGGAACGAGTACTGGATTCCGAGGGTCGTGAGGAGCAGCAGGAGCCGCTCCAGCGCTTCGCCGGAGCGGATCAGGGACCGACGGTCGTCATCGCCAGTGATCACGATCAGACCGGATGCGTTCGCAGCCAGATCGCGATCGTGCTTCGCCTGCGCCGGACCGAGGTCGACGCTGCGCACGAGCCACGAGCCCAGCGCGGAGACCGGGCCGAGGATTCCGAACGCGTCGCCGCAGACGCCGTCGCCGGCGAACGTTTCGTTCGGCCGCATCCATGCCGCGACTTCTTGCCGGAACGCGGGATTCGTCATGAGCTGGCGATCGCCCTCGGCAACGAGATCCGCGGCTCGCGCGCGATCGTGCGGCTGGACGAAGCGCATCATTTCCGGCTGCTCCTCGATGAGGTCGCACACCGCCGCGAGCACCGATTCGTCAATCGGACGACCATCGAACGGCTGCCGGTTCGTGCGACGTGCGACGATCGCCGGAAACAGCTTCCGCAGCGACGAATCAGCCGAGCAGGTTTCCCGCAGTGCGACCCGCGCGACGGCCGGATCGTCATCCACGCCGCGGTGATAGAGAGCCGTCGTCTCGTATCCGAAGTGAGCCGCTGCGACGCGAAGGTTCGTGATCGCGGCGCCGATGCTCATCAGGAGCTCGCGATTCCCACGATCGGCGACCGGCAGCCTGCGCGTAAAGTCGGCGAAGATCTCGATTCCGTCGCCGACGATGTTGAACGACCACGGCTGGGTGTTGTGGCCCGACGGCGCGAGGATCGCGTAGCGGACCAGAAACTCGAGCTGCGCCCGGCGATCGTCGAGCTCATAGAACTCGCTCTCATCGATCTGCCACGGCGTCGCTCGAGGATCGTAAACCGTCACGCCGCTCCTCCGCGATCGACCAGCGGCGTACCGGTGGCCGTTCCGGGCTGATAGCTGCAGAGCGGGTCGGCGGCAAATACGTCGCCGGTCATCGCGTACGCGCGTGCCCGGGACCCGCCGCACGTGCGGCGGTACTCGCACCGGCCGCATTTTCCCTTGAGGTTCGAATCATCGCGCAGAGCGATCAGCAGATCGCTCGAGCGATCGAGCGACGACAGCGGCTGATAGCGGATGTTGCCCGCCGTCACCGGCAGGAACGGGCTGATGCTGACTTCGCCGGTATGCGAGATGAAGAGCGTGTCCATGCGCTCGATCTGACGGTATTGCGGCGCTTCAAACGTCCGGATCGTGAACGGCACCTTTGTGCGCATGGTCTGCAGCCTCTCGAGGACCCGTTCCGATTCCTCCGGCGACAGCGTTTCGAGATGCTTGGATCCGCCGATAGGAACGACGAAGTAAACGCTCCAGCGCTCGACGCCGAGATCACCAAGAAGGGAGGCGAGGGAGTCGAGGTCGCCCATGTTGCGATGCGAGACGAGAGTGTTCACCTCGACCGGCAGCGCGGCCGTGCGCGCCCAGCGGATCGCCAGCAGCGTGGCCGCGAACTGTCCGTGGGCGCCGCGGATCGAATCGTGGCGGTCGGGCGTGGACGAATCGACACTGACGATGAGGCGCGCCAGGCCGTTTCTCTTCAGCTTTCCGACAGAGGCGCCGGTCAGAAGCGCGGTCGGACTGACCATCATCGAGGGCCGCAGGCCGCGGCGCCGCGCGTAATCGATCAACTGGTAAATGTCTGCCCGCTCGAGCGGATCGCCGCCGGTCAGGATCAGTTCTTCCGGCCTGAGCGCGACGACCTGGTCGATGGTTTTGTATGCTTCGTATGTTGAAAGCTCCATCGGCGCGCGCCGGGGCAGGGCTCCGATCGCGCAATTGGTGCAGGACAACTTACATGCGCGGGTCAACTCCCACACCACGATATGGGCACGGTTCGTTTCCATCGGCGGTATCCGTCCTTTTCTTTCTCGCCGATCACAACACCGCAGCGGCGGCGGGCCGATGACTGCACGCACACGGCCCTGTGACTTCGCGCACATGAGGGTGTTCGCCGCATGACCGATCCCTGTCCGCACACCGAGGTCGAGCACCACATCGCCAACATCTGCGAGGTGATGATTCATTACCCGTCGGAAGACTACCCGTGCGTCTGCACCGGATTCACGGCAGGCGAATCCGCGGCGATGTGCGGGCAGTGCGGGCACGCGCGATCGAAACACGTGAACGTGCGGATGTGCCGACCAGCGAGTGGCGATTTCTGCCCGTGCCGGCGCGTTATCGCTTGATGTAGGGGCAGCTCTCAGGAACGCCCGGACCGAGGGGCGCCTGTCGATCGGCGCAGATCGAAGCGGCTTCGCCCATGCGGCAGGGACCGGGAACGCCGTCGATCCAGACGACGTCGCCGACGATCTGCATCGTACCGGCGGCTACGATCTCCGCGATGCGCGGCATCATCTCGCCGAACGCGGACACGCGCATCCACCAGCGGTGCAGCGCCGCGTATGTGTCTAGCTCCTGGTACGCGCCGCGCGCCAGCGCTTCGCGCGCGAGCGGCGCGACCGGATAGCGCGCGCTGACCATGAACAACGGCCCGCGGCCGACGTCCTCGGTCACGAAATACGCGGTGGAGCGGGTCGACTCCGCACCGCCGAGAATCGCATCGCGGACGGCGTCGAGGCCGGCGTGCGGACGTCCGCCATGCACATCGACTCCCGTCAGATCAGCGTCCTGGATCGCGATGATGCGCCGCGGGAACTCGGAAAGCAGCGGCGCGGTCATGATGAACCGGTAGCCCGCCGCAATGACGTACTCCGCCTTCAGGCCTTGAAGAATCTCGGCGGTTTTATAGTCGTACTCCACGCGCGCGTGCAGGTTGCGCAGCGGCAGGCGATTGTCCGAATGAAATCGGCGGATTGGATGCATGACGACGGGAACACCCGCCGCTTCGATCACGTCCTGCGCCTGTAGCGAAGTCTCGGACGAGATCACGCCAGCGATCTCGAACGCCGTTCCGCGTGAGGAGCTTGCCAGAAGATCGGTAATACCGGGCGCTGAAAAAGACGTGAGGACAGCAATCCGTGTCGGGCGGAACTCGTAGTCGCGCATTTCAAATCAGACGAGCACTTCGTCGAGCTCGCGCTCCTCTGAAAGCTCGTCGATGATGTCGCGCGCGATGGGATCCTCTCCCGCTTCAGTGAGGAGCACTTCGTAGAGCGCGAGAGTATCGGCCACGTCCGCGGTGGGAATGCGCCGCACCGCGTAGCCTGCGTGTTCGATGATGTAGTCGCCGGGGAGCACGTGGTCGGTCAAACCCACGAGCCTGACGCTCTTCCGCGTTCCCCAGAATTCAACAGACGCAACGTTCTTTTGAATCGAGACAATCTGGCCGGGCACGCCGAGACACATACGCTACCTCCGTAGATCGCAGGCTACGTCTGCTCCGGAATTGCCCTAATGACTGTGCTCACCAGACCCTGTGTCGCCGGTCACACCAGCCTCGCACCGGCCGCCGCTGCGTAGCGCTGTGCCCGGAACAAGACTGCCGGGTGGAGGCTCCCATGAGAGTTCGCGATGCTATGACGCCCAACCCCGCTGCCTGCGACCGGAAGACCAGCCTTCGTCTGGTCGCGCAGCTCATGACCGACCACGGCTGCGCCGCGATTCCGGTGACCGAGTCGGGAAAGCTCATCGGAATCATCACGGATCGCGACATCGCGCTGCGCGGTGTGGCGCCGCGGCTCGACGCGTCCGGTTTGAGTGCGGATGCCTGCATGACCAGACCGGTGATCGCCGTCGAGGCCGACGAGCCGATCGAGAAAGCGATCGAGCTGATGGAGGAGAACGCGATCCATCACCTGCCGGTGATCCTCGCCGACGGCACCCTCGTCGGCATCCTTGCTCAATCCGACCTCGGACGCCGCATGACGAACCGCGAGTTCGGCGCGCTGGCGCGATTCACGTCGATCGCGGGCGGGCGCGTGTCGCGGCTCTCGTCAGCGCTGGTGAAGCGCGATCACTAGGTGCCTAACGCTCGTCGGCTGTCGGGCCATACATGTTCGGCAGCGGAACGTCGTGCATGCGCAGGTAAACGGTGAGCTGTCCGCGATGATGGATGTGGTGGTTCATTGCGAACGAGCGGAGCACCGCGACGCGCGGCATCGTGAAGAGCGTCTGCTCGCCGTGCTTGAGCGACCACGGGCCCATTAGCCGAGCGTCCGAGGCCGACGCCAGAGCGGCGCGCGCGGTGAGTACGTTGTTGTCGAAAAATTCGAGCGCTGCACTGCGCGTCGAAAACGGCGCCGGCCGCTGAAATGGTGCCGCTGTGTCGAACAAGTCGTCGTTCACGATGAACCTGATCCACGTCGGGATGTTCGCGACGTGGATCGCGAGATCGCCGAGCGAGTACGACTTCGGATGGGGCTTCCAGGCAATCTTGTCCTCGGGTACGCGATCGAGAAGTTTGCGCGTGACGCTCATCTCACGATCGAACTCCGGAAGCAGCGAATCGGCAATGGCCATTGCGTCCTCCTAGCTCCAGCTCTGCAATTCGACGATGTTGTCTTCCGGATCGGTGACGTAGCACCACGTCACGCGTGCGCCGGTCGCGACGCGCAGCGTGACGATCTCGCCGATCGCGCGGCCGCCGGACGCGAGCACTTCCTTGCGCGCCGCAGCGACGTCGTCGACCGCGAACGCGATATGCGCGAACCCCGGCCGGTTCACGGCCGACGGCGAACGCGGCTCGAGCTCGTCGTAGTGAAAAATCTCGAGCGTCGGGCCGTTCGCGCCGTGGCCGGGCAGCCTGAGGTGTGCGCCGGTGAGATGCGCGCCGGTCAGTCCCGTGCCGGCGTCGAGATCGGCGCCGCGGAAGTCCCGCTCCGGCGGGACCGGAGTGCAGCCGAACACGCGCTGATAGAAGCCGGCGAGGACACGCCAGTCCTGCGCGACGAGATTCGTGTGGCCGAACCTTGCGTTGATCAAACTGCGCGGAATGGTAATCGCTTACGCGGCCTGGGGCCGTTTCTTCCAGGCGACGTACGGCTTCGCGAGCTGGCGCAGTGTCCAGTTCTTGAAGTGGTACGCGTGGCCGGCGAACGTCGGCTCGACGAGCGCTGCGGTCTCTTCCGGCTGAACGACGAGCGACACTTCGATGGGAAGGATGCCGACCGGCAGACCGGCGCGACGGCAGCTTTCGTGAAGGTAGGCGAAGACTTCGCGCATCGGTTCGGGATCGGGAGGCGGATCGTTTTCCATCTCGCTGCCGATCGTCGGACGGAAGATGCACACGGTCGGGAACGCTCCGGCGTCGACGATCCGGTCGATCCCGCGCTTCGTCGCCTCGATCGATTCCACTCCGGCGATGATCTCGCCCGATACGCGGCCGCGTCCGAGTTTTTTCGCGGTGTACTCCATCGCCTCGAAAAACGCGCTCTGCCCGAGCGTCTGCGCTTTGCCCGGGCAGATGCGTGCGAAGACTTCCGGATCCTCGAACTCATAGCAGAACGAGAAGTGGTCGGTGCCCGCTTCGATGAGCGAGTCATATTCGTAGAACTTCCGCCGCGGCACGGGAACAGCCTGCACGCCGATGAATCCGCCGACGTGTTCGCGAACGGCGCGCACGTACGGTTCGCACATGTGCAGGCCGTGCATGTTCTCGCGTTCGTCACGATCCTCGTAGTGATAGCCGGTGTTGAAATGCGTGAAGATCGCGCCTGACTCATCGCGCGCCGCGCGCGCGACCTCGACGACGTCTTCGACCCGCTTGCGCGACTCCTCAGCGGTCCCGACGTTCTTTCCCGTCGTACAGAATTTGCACGCCGCGTCGATCGTCGAGCTCCAGTACAGACATCGCGCCGAAACGTAGATGCCGAGGTAGTTCCCTTGCAGGACGCCGATGCGGCTCATCGGAACGTCGGAGGAGGTGTTCCGCGAATACCACGCCGGTTCAGCCGGAATCGAAACCGGGTATTCGATGCCGTTTCGCACGTCGGCGACGAAGAAGCCGTCGCTCGTCTCGTGAAGCGTGAAAGCCGAGTGCTGCGCGAACCGCTCGATCACCGGAACGTTGACCCAGATGTCCTTCGGGCCGGGGATGACGATCTCGAGACCCGAACCGAGGCCGGCCCGCGTGCGGGTGATCCTGCGGCCGACTTCACCGGCGTGGCATGACTCGCCGATGCGCATGCCGCGGCAGAAGAGTTCGATCTCGAGCTCCACCGGTTTCAACATGGCGGCTAGTGAACTCTCCGCGACCCACAGGGTGGTGTGTTGTTCATCACACCGGCATGTGAGCCGTCATACCGCTCCCGGTTTGCCTCGGTAGCATCATCCGAGGAAGACGGAGGCGCTATGCCCAAACCTCTCAAGAAACAGTCGGCACCGAAGCTCGAGACGATCACGCGGACCGAGCTCGTCATCAGACTTCGCAACGCGCTGGCGAAGTTCACCGACATCGAAAACTCGATCTGCAAAGTCGCAGCGGAACGCGGCATTTTCTGCAATGGCTTCAATCAGTACGGCGACGAAGATCTGCGCCGGCGCTACGACTGGATCGTGAAGAAACGTCCGGACCTGAACCGCGAGCAGCTCGAAGTGATCGCCAACGACTGGCAGCTCGCGCAGCAGGAGGTCTATGAGCTTCCGATCGCGTGCGACGTCCAGCAGACCGTGCGCGACACGTGCCGCGGCTGGAGTGACTTCACGAACGAACAGCTCGCGAAATTCTACTTCCAGGTGACAGGCCAGGAAGTCGCGATCGCCTGATTCCGCGATAATGTCGCGGTTGTGACCGCAGCCGCTTATCCGGCCCACTTCGAATCCGACGTCGTTCTGCGCAACGGGCGCACGCTGCACATCCGTCCGGTGAGGCCGGAGGACAGCGCCGCTTTGCTCGACTTTTATCGCGGCATGTCGAAGGACAGCCTCTACATGCGCTTCTTCGACGTGCGCACGCCGGAGTCGGCGGTTCACGATTCCCCGACCACCGTCGATTACGTCGGCGAGTTCGGCGTGGTCGGTGAGCTCGGCGGCTCGCTGGCCGGAATCGCGCACTACTTCCGCTCGCGGCGCGATCCGCGCATCGCCGAGGTGGCGTTCGCGATTGCGGACCGGGCACAGGGCTTCGGCATCGGCACGCATCTGATGCAGAAGCTTGCCGACATCGCGCGCACACACGGCATCGATGAGTTCCGCGCCGAGACGCTGCCGGAGAACCAGAAGATGCTCGACGTCTTTCTGCTCTCCGGTTTCGACGTGAAGAGCCGCTCCTCCGACGGCGCGGTCCACGTCTCCTTCCCGATCGCGGCGACGGAAGAATTCCAGGACAAAGCTGCGGAGCGATCGCAAAAGGCGGCGTACGCGTCGATGAAGTCGATTTTCGAGCCGCGCTCCATCGCGGTCGTCGGTGCGAGCCGCCGTCCCGGCACGATCGGTTACGAGATTCTGCGCAACCTGCGCACGACCGGTTTCCACGGCGCGCTCTACCCGATCAATCCGAAGGCGGTCGAGATCGACGGCATCCCGGCGTTCGCGTCGGTGAGTCACGTTCCCGGACCGATCGACCTGGGCGTCATCGTCGTCCCCGCAGAGAATGTCGAGAACATCATCGATGAGTGCGTCACGAAGGGTGTCGGCGCCGTCGTCGTCATCACCGCCGGCTTCGGCGAAACGGGTGAAGCCGGCCGCGAAGCCGAGGGCCGCCTCGTCGACAAAGTGCGCGCCGCGGGCATCCGCATGGTCGGTCCGAACTGCATGGGTGTGATCAACACCGATCCGGCCGTGAACATGCACGCGACGTTCTCCTCGATCTTTCCGCCGCGCGGCAACGTCGCCATGTCGAGCCAGAGCGGTGCTCTCGGACTGGCGATTCTCGATTACGCACGCACGCTGAACATCGGCTTCTCGACATTCATCTCCGTCGGCAACAAGGCCGATGTTTCGGGCAATGACCTCATCCAGTACTGGGCCGAGGATCCGAAGACGGACGTGATGCTGCTGTATCTGGAGAGCTTCGGAAATCCTCGGAAGTTCGGCGAGATCGCTCGGCGGGTCGCCAAGCGCAAACCGATCATCGCGGTGAAAGCCGGCCGTTCGACGGGTGGCGCTCGCGCCGCGTCGTCGCACACCGGCGCGCTCGCGACGAGCGATGCGATCGTCGGCGATCTGTTCCGGCAGGCCGGCATCATCCGCACGGACACGCTCGAGGAGCTGTTCGATGTTGCTGCCTTGCTCGCGAATCAGCCGCAGCCGCGCGGCCCCCGCGTGGCACTTCTGACGAACGCGGGCGGGCCGGGCATCCTCGCCGCCGATGCGTGCGAGGCCAACGGACTCACGCTCGCGCAAGTCTCCGAAGCGACGACCGCGGAGTTGCGATCGTTTCTGCCGGCTGCGGCCAGCGTCGGCAATCCCGTCGACATGATCGCGAGCGCTTCGGCGGAACAATACGGCCGCGCGATGCGGCTTCTGCTCGACGATCCGAACGTCGACTCGCTGATGATCATCTACATCCCGGTGTTCGCGACCGAGGCGCTTGCCGTTGCGCAGGCCGTGCGGCGATGCGCGGCCGACTCCAACGGCAAGACGATGATGGCGACGTTCATGAGCGCCGCGCAGCGCATGCCCGCCGCGCTGAACCCCGTGCCTTCGTTCCCGTTCCCCGAACGCGCCGTGAAAGCGCTGGCGCGGGCGACGAATTACGCGGAGTGGCGGCGGCGTCCGGTCGGCTCCCGAATCCTCTATGACGATATCGACCGCGATCAGATGCGCACGATCGTCGATCGCAAGCTCACGGCGGGTGGTGGCTGGCTCGACGCGCTCGATGTCCATGCGCTGTTACTGGCCGCCAACATTCCGAGTGCGCTGGTCGAACGAGTCGGCAGCGTGTACGAGGCGGTGGAGGCCGCCATGCGCATGGGTTTCCCCGTCGTGCTCAAGGCGCAAGGTCCGACTCTGCTGCACAAAACCGAAGCGGGCGGTGTGAAGCTCTCGCTGCAGGACGAACGAGAAGTCCGCGAGGCTTACCTCGAGATGCAGGGCCGCCTCAGCGAGAGCATGACCGGCGCGATCGTGCAGCAGATGATTCCGGGCGGAGTGGAAGTGATGATCGGCGCGACCGAGGACCCGACGTTCGGCCATGTCGTCGTCTACGGCGCCGGCGGCACTCTCGTCGAGCTTCTCGGCGACATCTCGTTCCGCATCCATCCGCTGAGCGATGCCGACACCGATGACATGGTCCGCGAAGTTCGATTCTCGCGTCTGCTCGACGGCTACCGCGGCTCTCCGAAGTCGGACAAGGAAGCGCTGAAAGACGTCATCCTGCGGGTCTCCATGCTTCTCGAAGTCTGTCCGGAGATCCGCGAGCTCGACATCAACCCGCTGAAGGTGCTCGAGCACGGCGCGATGATCGTCGACGCGCGCGTGAAAATCGAGGCCGTGGTGCCGCGGCCGCCGACGCGACGCATCGCGTATTAGCGGACGATCTCGAGCTCCGCCGCCACGTCGTGCATCGACTCCGGCAACCAGCAATACGGGCCCGCCTGCACGAATCCCGCTCGCTCGAACAGTTGCCGGTACCACTCCGCCGGACGGCGGATCAGTTCTTCCGTGTCTCCGACGATATCGTCCCCGGTCGTCAGAATCTCGATGAACGCGATTCCGTCGGTGAGTCGCTCGAGATGCGAGATGCCGCGCTGCAGCTCGCGATCGCCAATGTAGTGCAGCACGTCTGCGCAGACGACGAGATCGAACGAGCCGTGGAACTTTCGCAGATCGGAGAACGAACCTTTCCTGATGTTGCGCTCGGCGCCGAATCGTTCAACAACGTAATCGCTCGAGTCGATCCCGGCGTACATCGCGCGCGGTCTCAGCGCGCGCAGATGCTTCAGCCACGCACCTTCGCCACACCCGATGTCAAGAACGTCTTCGATCGGCCGGCGGAGAAAGTACTCGGCGGTTGAGACGGCAAGCGCGACTTTCCGGCGAACATCGCCCTGCTCGTGCACCCGATGCGAGCGGCTTCGGTACCACTTGTCGAAGTAAGCGCGGTCGTAGCGTTTGATCAGCGCTAGTTCCGTTTCGGGATGAACTCACCCGAGTCGATGTACTCGGCGGGGATCTTGTGGAACTCGGTCACGCCGAGCCGCGCAAGCTCGTCGTCGGTCATGTGCTCGGCGAGAACGAGTCCCTCGATTTCGCCGCTCCGGCCCTCGAGCTCCCAGCCCGTCCAGATCTCGGTATCGGCGTAAGGACGGAGGGAGATTTTTTGGAGATACCGGGCCATTCGAGTCCTCAGGCGTGTTGCGATTCTAGCATTGCGGGATGCGCCAGCCTGTTGCATTCTTACCGGATGCAGGACGACACCGTCCGTACCCGCCGGCGCGAAGAGCTCCTCGGCACCATCCCTCTTTTCGAGTCGTTGACGCCCGACGATTTGCGCTCGCTGGCGCGGCGGCTGGAGATGGAGGACTTCACCGAAGGCGGCGTGATCTTCCGGCAGGGCGACGTCGGATCGTCGCTCTTCCTCATCGAAGACGGCGCGGTGGAAATCTCGTACGGCGACGGAAAGGCGAAGGTCCTGCTCGCGCACCTCTTTCCCGGACAGTACTTCGGCGAGTTGTCGGTGTTCGACGGCGCGCCACGATCGGCAACGGCGACGGCGACGCGTCAGTCGCGCCTCGTGCGTCTCGATCGCGACGACCTCGTCGACTTCGTGAACAAGAACCCTTCAGCCGCGCTGCGCATCATCGCGGAAATGAGCGAGCGCCTGCGGCAGACCAACGAGCTGATGTCGCGCCAGGTCTCGCGCAACGTCCTCGAAGAGGAGGAGGAGCGGCTGACGTTCGGTCAGCGCATCGCCGATCGAGTGGCGACATTCGGCGGCTCGTGGCCGTTCATCGGCCTCTTCGGCGCGGTGATGTTCGTCTGGATGGGGATCAACATCATCCACGTCGCGCACTTCGATCCCTATCCGTTCATTCTTCTCAACCTCGCGCTGTCGACGATCGCCGCGATCCAGGCGCCGATCATCATGATGAGTCAGAACCGGCAGGCTGCGAAGGACAAGTTGCTCGCCGAGAACGACTATCAGGTGAACCGCAAAGCGGAGATGGAGATCGGCGCGCTGATGCGCGGCCAGGCCGAACTGCTGGCACGATTGGCCATGGTCGAGCGGATGATGACCAGGCGCGTGACGGAATCAGGAGACACGCGAGTACCGCGGGAATTGAGCGTGACCGAGGCCCCGCCGACGAACTCGAGGACTTGAGGCGGCGGCGAGCCGTCGCTCTCCAGATCACACTTCGAGCGGCAACTTCTCCGCGATCCAGGCTGACGTGCCGCCGGCCACATTCGTGAGATCGGCGACGCCGCTCCGCGCGAGGATGCTCGCCGCGATGGACGAGCGATAACCACCAGCGCAGATGACTGCCAGCGGCTCGTCGGTCCTTATCTCGTCTTCGCGCTGTGCGAGCTCGTTCAGCGGAATGTTCCGCGCGCCCGGCACGTGGCCGGTCGCGTACTCCGCTTTTCGGCGGACGTCGATCACGGGGAGGCGCGACTCGCTGAGCGCGCGCGCGGTGATCTGCGGCAGTTGCGCGGTCGCGTAGCCTGCGTTCGACCACGCGAGCACGCCACCGTCGAGGTATCCGATGACGTTCTCCATGCCGACACGGGCGAGGCGTATCACGGCCTCGCGCGATGCTTCGGCACCGTCAGCGACAACGACGACATCGTCGGTCGCGTTCAGAAGCGTTCCGCACCACGACGCGTATTGCCCGGCCAGACCGATATTGATGGCGCCGCCGATGTGGCCTGCGCCGAACGCATCGCTGTCGCGGACGTCGAGTGCGATCGCGCCGCGGTGCAGCGCCGACTTCACATCGCGCGTCGTGAGCGGTTTCGCCGTGATCTCGGAGAGCGCACGTGCGCCGATGCGATTGATCTCCGCGTCGCGCATGAAGTACGGCGGTACATCCGGCAGGTCCGTCGTCATGATCGTGATGAAATCGTCGCGCGACATCGGCCCCAGCGCGTAATTCGTTCGCCGCTGCACGCCGATCGTCGACCACGTCTCGGTGGAGATGTTGCGGCCGCACGCCGAGCCTGCGCCGTGTGCCGGCCAGACTTCGATGTCGTCGCCGAGCTTCATCAGCTTGTTGTGCAGCGAGTCGTACAGCATTCCCGCCATCGTGCGGGGCGTGTAGCCTTTCGCGCCGGCAAGGTCCGGGCGGCCGACGTCGCCGATGAACAGCGTGTCTCCTGTCAGCACTTTCACCGCGCGTCCGTTCTCCACGACGAGCCAGGAGATGCTCTCCGGCGTGTGGCCGGGCGTCTCGATCGCGCGCAACTCGACGGAGCCGAGCCGAAGGACGTCGCCTTGCCTCACCGGCATGTGCGGGAACTGCGCCTCGGCGTTCGCGCCGAGGACGATCTCCGCTCCGGTGCGCTCGGCGAGCTCGCGATGACCGCTGACGAAGTCGGCGTGCAGATGTGTCTCGATGACATAGCGAATGCGCAGCCCGCGCTTCTCCGCTTCGGCAATGTACTGCTCCACATCGCGCTGCGGATCGACGATCGCCGCTTCGCCGTCGGACCCGACCAGGTACGAGGCGTGCGCGAGGCAGCCGAGATAGAACTGGTGAAAGTCCATGACTACTCCTGCGAAGGTCCGAGTAGTTTGACGCGATCGAGATCGTCGCCGGACACAGCGAGGCCTTCACGATGCTCGAAGTCGGCGAGCGCCTGATCGGCGAGCGCGCGCTGCTCGCCTTCCTTCATGGCGATCTCGGAGGTGTTGAGCGTGTCACGTGCGAGACGCGCCCGGCCGGCCGCCTTGGTGCGCTCGTCCTCGACCATCGTTTCCAGCCGATTGAGTGTGTCGCCGGATCCGCCGATGTTGCCGATCATCGACGCTGCCATCTCGGTCAGCTCGGCGGTCGCGCGTTTGATCTTCAGGTCGTCGATCGATTGCTTGAGCGACTCGAGTTTCGCCTGCGCCGCGCGGATCGACACGTCGCGCGCCTTCAGCAGCTCGCGGTAGGTCTTCTCGGCCTGCTCGAGCTGCACGCGGTTTTCGGTCAGCTCGCGCTGCACGGTCTGCAATCGCAATGCGTACTGCGCCGCGGCCTCGCGATTGCCGGCGCGCAGGTTCGCAGTCGTCTTGGCGCGCAGGTCGCGGTCGTCGTTCTCGAGCTTCCGCACCTGCGCCATCAGCCGCTCGCAAAGGCCCGCGTGCGCGGCCAGGCCGCCGTTGTAGTTCGAGATCTGCTTACGGAAATTCTCCTTCTCCGCTTCGAGGAGCGCTTCGGGGTTACGACGCTCGAGCCCGCCGATGAAGAGACTCAGAAAGCCTCGGAGCAGGTAGCGAAGGCGCTGGAACACGCCGCCATTATCCATCGCGAAACCCCGAATCCCGAACCGCGAACTCTGAACTCCGACGGAGCCATTGACATGGCTCATCCATATTCATATATTGCGGTTCAAACCAACAAACCGACCGGTCGGCCGGTAAATCGGAGGGAACGATGGTCCGTCGTCCGCTGGCACTCCTCGGTGTATTACTCCTCTGCTTTCTTGCAGTTCCGTTAATCGCTCAGGTCGACAAGGCGTCGATCGAAGCCGTCGCACTCGACCAGTCGAAGGCGCCGCTGCCCGGCGTCACGGTCACAGTGGGGCGGCCTGAGACCGGCTTCGAAACGACCGCCGTGACCGACTCGGCCGGCTTTGCGCGCTTTACCGCGCTTGCGCCCGGCGGCTACCAGGTGCAGTTCGCGCTCGAAGGTTTCGCTCCGATCAAGGAGCAGAAGCTCGTGCTGCGCGTCGGCGAGAACGCAAAGCTCGCCGTGACGATGAAAGCGTCGTCGAGCGAGACGATCACGGTCAGCGCCGACGTGCCGGTCGTCGACGTTCACAAGACGGACTCGTCGACGAACATCGTCCCCGAACAGATCGAGGCACTCCCCGTTGCCGATCGTCAGTTCGAGCGCCTGGCCTTCATCGCGCCGGGCGTCGAACGTGAGCGCGGAGGTTTCCGCTTCATCAACGGCGGTCCGGTGATCGGCTCGGGAGGCAACGCCTCGCAGGCGACGATCTTCGTCAACGGTGTCGACATGACGGACGACGTGAACGGTCTCGCGCGCGCCCGCTTCTCGCAGGACGCGGTGCGCGAGTTCCGCGTCATCAACAACCGGTTCGACAGCGAGATCGGCGGGTCGGCCGGCGGTGCGATGTCGATCGTGACCAAGTCGGGCACGAACAACATGCACGGCAACGTGTTCGGATTCTTCCGCGATGCGGCGCTGCGCTCGAAAGGCGCGCTCGATCTCGAGAAGAACAACGACTACTCGCGCCACCAGCTCGGCTTCACGCTCGGCGGTCCGCTGGTTCGCGACAAACTCTTCTACTTCGGCTCAGTCGAGCAGATCAACGAGAAGAACATCGTTCTGTTCCGCCCGGGTGGTGCCTATGCAGGCCGCGCCGCCGACGTCTCGCATCCATTCGATCAGACGCTGCTCTTCGGCAGCCTCGACATGAACTTCAACTCGCAGATGACCGGCGGCTTCAAGGGCGTCTACGAGAACTACAACGAAGACAACTTCCGCGTCGGCGGCGTGTCGGATCCGTCGTACGGACAGACGCTCGAGCGCCGCAACTGGAACGGCACGTTCGAGCACAACTGGTCGGTGTCGAACGACGCGTTCAACGAGGCGCGCCTGCAATACGGCACGCGCCGCTTCTTCGAACCGACGAACTCGCAGAGCGTCGCGGAGTGGTTCTCGAGCGGCAACACGCTCCAGACCGGCGGCAACATCCTCGGCAACCTTCTCGGCGACGGAAACACCGTCGAGCTTCGCGACGCATGGCACCAGCACTTCGCCGCTCAGGATCTGAAGGCCGGTCTGTCAGTGCAGCACGTTCACGAGCGCTTCCGCCTCGACACCTACCAGTACGGCCTCTTCCTTTACCTGACCGACACGCGCGCCCTGCCGCTCGCGTACTTCTACGGCGTCGGTTCTTCGGATGTCAGCACGAACACGAACCTCTGGGGCGCGTTCCTCGAAGACTCGTGGCATCCGACGATGAAGCTCCTCATCAATGCCGGACTCCGTTATGACCTCGACACCAACGGCAACAACGCCGGATTCACGCATCCTCTGATTCCGAATCCGCGCAAACGCGACACCAACAACTACCAGCCGCGTGTCTCGTTCAGCTACGACATCGCCGGGAACGGAACGAATGTCGTCCGCGGCGGCGTCGGCCGGTTCACCGGACGGTTCCTCCTCGTGCCGGCGCTGAGCGAGCTGCAGCAGAACGGCGTGACTGGCCGCGTGACCTTCTCGCGTCTCAACGGCGCGCTGTTCGGCCTTCCGCAGTTGGCGCTCGACCCGAACAATCCGACGACGACGGGCATCGTCTCGAAGCCGTCGATCGTGCTTCTCTCGCCGAATCTCGTGAACCCGGAGGCGACGCAGGCTTCCGTCGGCTACACGATGAAGCTCGGCCAGTCGCGGGTCTTCCTCGACACCGAGGCGGTGTACGCGAAGGGTGAGAAGGAAATCACCATTCACAACATCAACTGGACCGGCAACGACACGCGCAAGCCGATTTACCCGCAGTACAACGTCGTGAACATGTACGACAACAGCGGGCACTCGAAGTACGCGGCGTTCGTCTTCTCGCTGAACGGAAACGTGCGCTCGAACGATCTGCTCACGGCTTCCGTGACGTTGGCGAACAAGAAAAACATCAGCGATGACTTCAGTCCGGACTTCACGTCCGGATATCCGAACGACCCGGCGAACATGGCGGCGGAGTACGGCCGTGGGCGTGGCGACGAGCGTTACCGCGTCGTGGTCAGCGGTGTCTTCCATCTGCCGGCGGGCTTCATGATCGCTCCCATCTACGAGTACGGCTCGGGCCAGCCGTGGACGCATCGCCTCGGCTATGACTTCAACGGTGATTCGTTCAATTCCGACCGCGCGCCCGGCATCGGCCGCAACACGATGGACGGTCCTCCGTTCCGCCAGCTCTCGCTGCGTCTGACGAAGGGATTCGCGGTTGGCGGATTCGGCCAGCTCGAAGCCATCGCCGAAGCGTTCAACATTACGAACGTGACGAATTTCGATGTGCAGTCGATCAACAGCGGCGAGTTCCTCAGCGGTCCGACTGCGGCAAACCCGAATACACAGCCGGTGAAGAATCCGCGGTTCGGACTGTTCAGCGCGACGCTGCCCGGGCGCGAGTTCCAGCTCGGATTGCGGTGGGTGTTCTAGCGTGGAGCTTGGGCTCCGCGACAAAGTTGTTGTGATCACCGGTGGCGCGGCCGGCATCGGTCGCGCCACCGCGGAGCGGTTCGCAGCGGAAGGGGCGCGCGTCGTCGTGTGGGACGTGACGAGTGATCCGAGGATCGACGTGACGAAGCGCGAATCGGTCGAAGCCTCGACCGCTGACGTCGTATCGAAACACGGCCGCATCGACGTGCTCGTGAACAACGCCGGCATTCTTCGCGATTCACAACTCGTGCGCTGGAAGGACGGTGCTGTGGTCGCGACGATGAGCGACGCAGCGTTCGACGAGGTCATCGGCGTGAACCTCAAGGGCGTGTTCCTCTGCACGCGCGCAGTCGTGCCGCACATGATCAAAGCGGGGCGCGGCGTGATCCTCAACGCGTCGTCGATCGTCGGGTTGTACGGAAATTTCGGACAGACCAACTACGCGGCAACGAAAGCCGGCGTGATCAGCTTCACGAAGACGTGGTCGCGCGAGCTCGGCAAGTACAACATCCGAGTGAACGCCGTCGCGCCGGGATTCATCGCCACGGAGATGGTGAAGTCGATGCCGCCGAAGGTGCTCGACTCGATGACGGCGAAGACTCCGCTCGGGAAGATGGGCGAGCCGGAAGACATCGCGAACGCCTACGCGTGGCTCGCCAGTGACGCGGCGAAGTTCGTATCTGGCGCAGTTCTGTCTGTCGACGGAGGATTGGTCCTGGGGACGTGATGGCCTACGCAAACATTGTGAGCACCGGCGCCTATCTGCCGGAGATCGAAGTGACCAACGACATGCTCCGCGCGCGGTTCGACGCGGAGGTGCCGGATTTCGTCGACAAGATGGAGGCGTCGAGCGGTATCACGCGACGCTGGTACGCGCCGGAGGATTGGGCGGCGTCGGATCTGGCGCTGCGGGCGGCGCGTCAGACGCTCGAACGCGCCGGCAAGACTCCCGACGATCTCGATCTCATCATCCTCGGAACGGACTCGCCCGATTACATTACGCCGGCAACGTCGGTCGTGCTGCAGAGCAAGCTGGGCGCGAAGAACGCCGGCACGTTCGACGTCGGCTGCGCGTGCGCGTCATTCCCGACGGCGATCTCGACGGCATCCGGTCTGATGTCGTCGAATGCCGGGCTGAAAACCGTGCTCGTCGTGGGCGTCTACATGATGCACAAGCTGGCGACGTGTGACGACCCGATGATCTTTTTTTACGGCGACGGCGCCGGAGCCGCGATTCTCGAGCGCAGCGACGAGCCGGGCTTTATCGCATCAGCATTCGCAGCGGACGGCTCGTATCACAAGAACTGGCTCATTCCGGCCGGCGGCACCGTGGAACCGGCCAGCGAGGAAGCGATCCGCGGCGGCCGCACGAGAGTGAAGATGATCGAACGCTATCCGGCAGAGATCAACAACGCAGGCTGGCCGAAGCTGGTGCGTCAGGTCGCGAAGAACGGCGGTTTCGAGGTGAAGGACATCGATTTTGCGATCTTCACGCAGGTGCGCAAGCCGACCATCGAGCTCGTCATGAACGACCTCGGGCTGCCGATGGAGAAGACGCACACGATCATGGAGCAGCAGGGCTACACCGGCTCCGCGTGCATTCCGATGGCGCTCGACGACGCGCTGAATCAGAGGAAAATCAAGCCCGGCGACCTGGTGGTGATGGTCGGCTCGGGCGTCGGATACAACCAGGCCGCAGCGGCGTTCCGTATGCCCGTCAAGGAGAAGCGGCTTTATGAGCGCAACTGATCCCGCAGTGGAACTGATTCGCACGATGCGGGCGATGCTCAATGCGTCGGGCCTCGCGCGCGAACAGTTTTCCGGCTCGGTGTACTGGGTGGGAGGCAAGGGAACGGAGGCGCTCGTGCTCCTGCACGGCACGAACGATCAGGCAGGCACGTGGGCGCGCGTCGCGCCGCTGCTGGCAGGAAAGTACCGACTGATCATTCCCGATCTCGCTGGCCACGGCGACAGCGATCCGAAGAGCGGCCCGATTCCGTTCTCGCTCGTCGTCGACCAGTTGCATCGCGTCCTCGATCGCGAGCACGCCGACAACATCGTGCTGGCCGGCAACTCGTTTGGTGCGTGGATCGCGATCCTGTACACGCTCGCGCATCCCGGCCGCGTCAAACGACTCGTGCTGGAATCGGGTGGAGGGCTGGCCAGACCGCTCGCCGTTCCGCTGACCGCCGGCGACCGCGCCACGGCGATGACGATTCTTCGCGCCGTGCACGGTCCGAATTACGTGCCGCAGGATTGGGTGATCGACTCGCTGCTGCTGCGATCGAGCGATTCGCCGATGCTTCGTCTCACTGGCGCGATGCAGAGCTTCGTCGACTCGCGGCTGTCGCTGATCAGCGCGCCGACGACGCTGGTATGGGGCGCGGACGACGGCGTTCTGCCGCTCGCGTATGCGGAAGCGCTGCAGAAGGGGATCGCCGGAGCGAAGCTGAGCGTCATCAACGCGGCCGCGCACGTTCCGCATCTGCAGCAGCCGGAGCGATTCGTCGAATGTTTGATGGCGACCTCATAGCGGAGCGGGCGCGCATCACGCCGGAAAAAATCGCGATCATCGAGATCGCAACCGGCGAGCGCCTGACCTACGCGCACCTCCACGAGCGCACCGAACGCGCCGCAGCGGCGATTCGCGCTGCCGGAGTCGGCGCGGGCGATCGCTACGGAATTCTGGCGCACAACTGCGCCGACTACTTGGCGTTCTTCTTCGCCGCGGCACGCACAGGGGCGATCGTCGTTCCGCTCTCGACGCGCGCGACGGCGCACGAGCTGGAGCACGTTGTCGAAGACTGCGCCATGAAAGCACTCTGGTATGGGCCGGAGTTCGCCGCCATCTCCGCTTCGTTAACCGTTAACCGTCAACCGTTAACCGTGCCCTCACCCGGCGCTTCGCGCCACCCTCTCCCGCGCGCGGGAGAGGGGGAAAACGTTCACTGCCTGCTCTACACGAGCGGTACGACGGGCAAGCCGAAAGGTGTGATGATTCCGCGCCGGCAGTTGCTCTGGAACGGCTACAACACGGTGATGAACTGGGGGCTGCGCGACGACGACGTCAGCCCGGTCTTCACGCCGATGTACCACGCCGGCGGACTTGCCGCGTTCCTGATTCCGATCTTCTGCGCGGGCGGCACCGTCGTCCTGCACAAGAGCTTCGATGTCACCGAGATCTGGCGGACGATCGAGCGCGAGCGATGCACGGTCGTCCTGGGCGTTCCGACGATCTGGAAGATGTTGATGGACGCGCCGGAGTTCGCAACTGCGCGGCTCGATCACGTGCGCTGGTTCATCAGCGGCGGCGCGCCGCTTCCCGCGTACATCATCGACGCGTATCAGGAGCGCGGCGTCGTGTTCAAACAGGGCTACGGCATGACCGAGGTCGGCGTGAACTGCTTCACGATGAGCGTCGGCGACTCGTATCGGAAGCCGGGCTCGATCGGCAGGCCGATGATGTTCACCGATGTCCGCTTGCTCGACAGCGAAGGTCGCGAAGTGAAGACCGACGAGATCGGCGAGATGTACATCCGCGGCCCTCACGTCAGCCTCGGCTATTGGCAGAACGAGGCCGCGACGAACGATGCGTACAGCCACGATGGCTGGTTCCGGACGGGCGACCTGGCGCGCCGGGATGAGGACGGCTTCTTCTACATCGCAGGCAGGCGGAAAGAGATGTTCATCACGGGTGGAGTGAACGTCTATCCGGCCGAGATCGAAGCGGAGCTCGTGCAGCATCCGGCCGTCAGCGATGCTGCCGTCGTTGCCATTCCGGACGAGACGTGGGGCGAAGTCGGCGTCGCCTTCGTCGTCGCGCACGACGTCTCCCCGGCCGACCTGGGCTCCTATCTCACGTTGCGCATTTCGAAATACAAGGTGCCGAAGCAGTTCGTGTTCGTCGACGTGCTGCCTCGCACGCCGTACGGAAAAGTCGAGAAGGGAAAACTTCGTGACCAGCTATTCTGAACCGCGAGTGATGGTGAAACGACCTCCGCAGACGCAGGGCGAGCGTTCGGAGCGCAGCCGCCAGCAGATCCTCGACGCCGCGCTGAAATGGTTCTCGCATCGCGGGTATGGCGCGACGAGCGTCCGGGACATCGCTGAAGAAGCCGGGTTGTCGAAGGGAAACGTCTACCACCATTTCCCGGACAAGGAGACGATCTTCCGCGCGCTGCTCGACCGCTATTTCCAGGCGATGTCGACGCCCGAGTTCCCGTTCAATCGCGCTCTCGCGTCAGGCACGTTTCCCGACAATCTCGAAGCTCTCGGACGCGCGGCGCGTGACACCGTGCGCGACTACCGGGAATACGTCGCGTTGATTTACGTCGACGTCGTCGAGTTCGACGGCTCGCACGTCCGGAAGTTCTACGCAGAGATGGCCGACCGCTTCGACGCGTTCCTAAAAGAGCACGGGATGGAAGAGCCGTTGAAGAGCAGATTGCAGGAAGGACTGTCGCCGATCTCAGCGGTCATGCTGGCGACGAGAATTTTCTACAACTACTTCTCGATCGAGATCCTCTTCGGCGTGAAGGACCACTTCGGCAAAGGAACTGACGAAGTGGTCCACGAAATCTCGCGCATCCTCAGGCACGGGATGCTGCGCAGCTACGTTCCCTAGTTGTCGTCCTTCTCCGCTTCTTTGTCGGCCCTCACCTGACGGCGCAGGTCGCGGAAGCGCGCGTCCGAACGCAGGTTGTCCAGATCGTTGTCATGATCGATGTAGTTCGAGAGCTGGAACCCCGCGGCCCGGGATTTCTGCAGCCACTGGATCGCCGCATCGGCCTGATTCGAACGCGCGTAGCCGCAGGCGATGTTGTACATCGTCGTAGGCGCGCGATAGTTCAGATCGAGAGCGCGCTTGAACGCGTTGATGCTCTCGGTGTTGTTGCCGGCCTGCAGCGCCGCGAATCCGAGGTTGAACCAGGGGCGGCCGAGGTTCGGGTGCTGCTGCGTGGCGGCGCGGAAGCGGGGGAGCGCGTCGACCCATCCCTCGTTGTTCTTGAACATTGCGTTCGCGATGTTGCCGAGCAGGCCGTCGGACGGCTGCAGCCGGAGATCTTCGGCGAGGCGCCGGATCTCTGCGAAGCGCGGATTGCTGCGAAGGTTGTCGAGGTCCGAGTCGTCGTCGAAGTGGTCGACCGAGTCGAATCCTTCTTCGACCGACTTCTGCAGCCATTGCAGGCCGCTGGCGACATCGCCTTTGCGCGCGTAACCGCAGGCGATGTTGTACATCGACGTCGCCGGCTTGAACCCTTTCGCCAGCGCCTGTTTGAACGCTTCGATGCTCGTGTCGAACTGACGGAGCGGCAGCATCTTCATTCCGAGGCTGAACCATGCCTCGCCGTCGGCGGCAGGAAGACTGCGCAGCTCCTGGTACTCGCGCGTGGCGGAGTCGAGGCGGTCCTCGCTCGCGTGCCGCTCGTGCTCCGGCGCCTCGGTCATCACCTGCTTGAACGCTTCGTTCGAGCGAATCGGATCGAAGTCGGAGTCTGACGCGATGTGGCTGTAGTTGTCGTAGCCGGCGTTGATGGCCTGGCGCAGCCACGTCACGGCGTTGACGGGATCGTCGAGCTGCGCGTAGCCGCAGGCGATGTTGTACATCGAGTCTTCGACGCGATAACCGTGAGCGATTGCCTGTTTGAACGACTCGATCGCCTCGCGGAAGTGATCGTGGTTGTGCAGCTCGTATCCGTGCTGGTACCACTCTTTTCCGCTCTGCGGCGCGCGCCGGTTGACGAGGTGGTCGTACTTCGCGAGCAGCACGTTGGAGGTATCGACGAGCTTCTCGAGGTCGAACGTGGCCGGCTTCTCGCTCTTGTCAGCGACCACCGTGACCGTCGAGGAAGACGGCTGCGGCGCCGCGACCAGGCGGATCGACGCGAACGGGACCAGCATCAGGATCGAGAGCACCGCCACGGTCGCCACCGACTTCAGAGTGAAGTTCCCGCGGCGGACGTGCGGCTGCAGGATCGAGAGGAGGCGGCCTTCGAGCTGCGAGCGGCGCGACATCGCCAGCGTGACGTTTCGGAACGGGTCGACGCGCGGGAGCGTCTTCGCGATCGACAGAAGGTGCTCGGCGTAGTCCGACGGCTTCGTCCCGCTGTCGAGCACGAGGTCGTCGCACGCGCGCTCGCATTCAGCGCGTGCGATCCGCTCGAGCGACCACGCGAGCGGATGGAACCAGAACATCGCCACCGCCGCCTTCGTGATGAGGAGCGTGACCCCGTCGCAGCGCTTCACATGCGCGAGCTCGTGCAGAAGCACGACGCGGAGACGTTCGGCAGGCCATTCGACAGAGCCGCCGGGCAGAAGCAGAATCGGTTTGAAGAAGCCCCACACGACAGGCACGCTCACCGTCTCGGAGCGGAGCAGGTGGACTTCGCGCGGCAGCCGGAGGTAATCGCATGCACGATCGAGCTCGCGCAGCGATTCTTCATCGGTGATCTCGACGCTGCGCCGGGCCACGGCTCCGACGCCGACCACGCCGGCGATCATGCGCAGCAGAAGCAGCAGCGACACAGACGAGACCGCGATCAGCAGGAAGCCCTGCCAGCTGCTCTTCACCGCGTCCACCGCACGCGAGAGCGCGTCGAGTTTCTCTGCGGGCACGACGTGCGCCGCTTTCGCAACCGTGATCGCTGTGGCCACGGTGCCCGGCATTTCGTCTTCGTCGCCCGTCGCGCCGATCACTTTCGCCTGCTCGGCCGCCGCCGTAGCGGAGCGAGCCGGGAACACGGCCAGACGCCAGGCCGGCACGGCGATGCCGATGACCGGAATGGCGATGACGCTGCAGAGCGCGAGCGTGATTCCGAGGTGCTTGGCGGCTGCGGAGGTGTGCGGCACCGCGAGGAGCAGAAGGCGCGCGACCACGAGGATCAGCGTCACCTTCAGCAGCACGAGGAGCGCTGGAAGAATGAGGCCGAGGGATTGTACGCGGGTAGCAAATTCGATCATGGACATGTCAGCGTCCCTCTCGCCGTGCGGCGTCGA
Organism: Thermoanaerobaculia bacterium; assembly: GCA_036390755.1. GTDB lineage: Bacteria > Acidobacteriota > Thermoanaerobaculia > Gp7-AA8 > Gp7-AA8 > DASVHS01. Next base: position 28,464 of record DASWBH010000020.1, on the reverse strand, counting down.
TCATGCCCGATAGACGCTCGAGCTCTTCTGAAGTTAGCCGTTCTCTTCTTTCCAGGAGTGTCGCCACGACATTCGCGGCCGATCCGTCGAAAAACGTGTTGAGGAGTTGATCGAGCGCATTCGCGCGCGCTTTCTCCCGCGCCAGCGTCGGAATGTAGACGTAGCGCGTTCCGTCATGCTGATGCCGGACGTGTCCCTTCTGCTCGAGAACGCGCAACGTTGCGCGAACGGCGGAGTAGCTCGGAGCGTCGTTCATCTGCTCCATGACTTCGGTGGCTGTGGCCCGGCCGTGGCGAAAGATGATGTTCATCATTTCGCGTTCGCGGCGGCTCAGTGCTTCGGCGGCTTTGGGCATTCAGGCGACCTCTGCTTTGATGCTAAATTTTTAGCATGTGCTGGAAAAATAGCTGGCGCGGGCCGCTCTGTCAACCGCTCTACAGAAATGTGACATCTGCCTCATGTACGATGCTTCGGCCACTTCGGTTGCAGGAGCGAGCATGTCCGGTCCAATCACGCAGTTCGTTCAGCACCACTATCGTCACTTCAACGCCGCCGCGTTGCGTGTGGCCGCGGACGACTACAACCGGCACCTCGAGCGCAACGGGAAGATGCTCGTGACGCTGGCCGGCGCGATGTCCACAGCCGAGCTCGGCATCTCACTGGCCGAGATGATCCGCCGCGGCAAGGTCCACGCGATCAGCTGCACCGGCGCGAATCTCGAGGAAGACATCTTCAACCTCGTCGCTCACGACTGCTACGAGCGCGTCCCGCACTACCGCTATCTGAGCGCGGTCGACGAGAAGGCGCTGCTCGACCGCCACATGAACCGCGTCACCGACACCTGCATCCCGGAAGCGGAGGCGATGCGCAGGATCGAGACGGCGGTCCTGCGGCACTGGGAGAAGAAGGACGGAGAGCGCAAGCGGCTGTTCCCGCACGAATTCATGTACGAGATCCTGCGCGACGGATCGATCAAGGAGTTCTACCAGATCGATCCGAAAGACAGCTGGATGGTCGCAGCCGCGGAGAAGAACCTCCCGATGTTCGTCCCGGGTTGGGAAGACTCCACACTCGGCAACATGTACGCGGGCCACTGCATCTCCGGCGATGTGAAGAACGTCCACACCGTGCGCACGGGCATCGAGTACATGATCGAGCTCGCCGAGTGGTACACGAAGATTTCCGGCGAATCGTCGATCGGCTTCTTCCAGATCGGCGGCGGCATCGCCGGCGACTTCCCGATCTGCGTCGTGCCGATGCTGCACCAGGACCTCCGCCGCACGAGCGTGCCGCTGTGGGGCTACTTCTGTCAGATCAGCGACTCGACGACGAGTTTCGGCTCGTACTCGGGTGCTGTGCCGAACGAAAAGATCACGTGGGGCAAGCTCGGTGTCGACACGCCGAGTCATGTCATCGAATCGGACGCGGCCATCGTCGCGCCGCTCATCTTCGCGTACATCCTGGGATGGTGAACATGAAAAAGTTGCTAGTTGCTGGTCGCTGGTCGCTCTTGCTGTTGCTCGTCGCTGCAGCCGCGCCTCCGCGACCAGCAACCGACAACCAGCAACTCAAACACGATGTCGAATTCCTCGCCGCCGACGCACAGGAAGGCCGCGGCCTCGGAACTGAAGGTCTCGCGCGCTCGGCGTCGTATCTCGAGAAACGCATGCGGGCGATCGGACTGCAGCCGGCGTTCGGCAAGTCGTTTCGTCAGCAGTTTCCGGTGAAAACGGGCGTGTCGCTCGGCCCGAGCAACTCGCTGCAGGGCGTGAGCAGAGAAGATTGGACGCCGCTCGGATTCTCCAGTCCGGGCAAGTTCGCCGGCGAGATCGTCTTCACCGGCTACGGCATCGAAGCACCGCCGCTGAACTACCGCGAGCTCGATGGCGTCGACCTGAAAGGCAAAGTCGCGCTGATGCTTCGGTACGAACCGCAGGAGAAAGACGAGAAGTCGATCTTCGACGGACGGAAGCCGAGCCGCTGGTCGGCGATGCGTTACAAGGTTCTGCAGGCGCGCGAGCGCGGCGCGGCGGCGGTGATCTTTACGACCGGGCCGCTGCAGGCGGATGAAAAGGATCGCGTTCCCGTTCTGAAAAACGACGGCCCTGAAAGTCCGGCCGGAATTCCGGTGCTGCAGGTGAAGACCTCGGTCGCGCAGAAGTGGCTTTCGTCAGCCGGAATCGACCTCGCCCAATTTCAGAAGGATGTCGACGCCGATTTGAAGCCGCGCTCGAAGCCGGCCGGAGTTCGCCTCGAAGGCAGCGTCGACGTCGAAGCGAGCTTCGCGCATGCGGAGAACCTCGCCGGCATCATCCCCGGTCGTGGTTCTCACGCGGACGAAATCGTCGTCCTCGGCGCGCATTACGATCACCTCGGCTATGGCGGCGCCGGCTCGATGAAGCCCAACGTGCACGCTATACACAACGGAGCGGACGACAACGCGTCGGGTTCCGCGGCCGTGCTCGCGATCGCGCAGCGGCTGCAGAACGAGCTGCGCGATGCGCCGGACCGCCGCACGGTGCTCGTCATGCTCTTCTCGGCCGAGGAGGTGGGACTGGGCGGGTCGGCGTATTTCGTGTCGCATTCGCCGGTGCCGGTGTCGCACATGGTGTCGATGGTGAACCTCGACATGGTCGGGCAGATGCGCGATGACAAGCTGATCGTCTTCGGCACCGACTCGGCGCCGGAATGGCCCAACGTCATCTCGCATGCCACGGTCGCGACGAAGCTCAACATCACGTCCAAAGGCGACGGCTACGGTCCGTCGGATCAGACCAGCTTCTACGCGGCACGGATCCCGGTGCTGCATCTGTTCACCGGTGCGCACGAGCGCTATCACACGCCGGAAGACAAGGCGGATACCTTGAACTACGCCGGAATCGACCGCGTCGTCGATTTCGGGACGGATGTGATGCGCGACGTGGCGCTCGCGACGACGTCGCCGCAGTACGCGCGCGCGTCCGCTGCTCCAGCGCAGGAAGGCGACAGCCGCGGCTACGGCGCATACCTCGGCACGGTTCCGGATTACGGCGCGATGGAAGCGGAGACCGGCGGCGTGAAGCTCGCCGACGTTCGTCCGGGAAGTCCGGCTGAAAAGGCCGGCATTCGCGGCGGCGACACGATCGTGTCGATGGCCGGAACGAAGATCGAGAACCTCTACGACATGACGTACGCGCTGCAGGACCACAGGCCTGGGGAGACGGTCGACGTCGCGGTGCTGCGCAAAGGCGAGCGCGTGAATCTGCGCGCGACGCTCGGCACGCGCGGCGCGACCGCGGAGCAGCCGAAGCCCGCAGCGCCGAAGCCGATCAGCGCGGGCAAGCCGTTCGAGAAGACGTTCGAAGGCGAAAAGCACCTGAAGGACATCCGTCAGCTGACGTTCGGCGGTGAAAACGCGGAGGGCTACTTCAGCCCCGACGGAACGAAGCTGATTTACCAGGCGCACGGCGCGAGCGGCGGCTGCGATCAGCAGTACGTTCTCGATCTCACGACCGGCGAGTCCAGGCTCGTGTCGAGCGGCAAAGGGCGGACGACCTGCGGCTACTTCTCGTATCCCAAAGGCGATCGCATCATCTATTCATCGACCGAGGCGGCATCGCCCGATTGTCCGCCGCCCGCGGATAAATCTCATGGATACGTCTGGCCGGTGTATCCCTCGTACGACATCTATGCTGCGAATCCTGACGGCTCGAACGCGCACCGCATCGTCACGGCCAACGGCTACGACGCCGAGGCGACGTGGTGCCATCAGGGCGGGAAGATCATCTTCACGTCGATGCGCGACGGCGATCTCGATCTGTACGAGATGGACGAGAGCGGCAACGTCACGCGACGGCTGACCAACACGCCGGGCTACGATGGCGGCGCGTTCTACAGCGCCGATTGCAAGGAGATCGTCTGGCGCGCGAATCACCCGACCGGTGCAGCGCTCGACGAGTACCGCGATCTGCTGAAGCGCAATCTCGTCAAGCCGACCGTGATGGAGTTGTTCGTCGCGAATGCCGACGGTTCGAACGCGCGGCAGATCACGTCGAACGGAGCGGCGAATTTCTGCCCGTACTTCACGCCCGACGGCAAGCGCATCATCTTCTCTTCGAACCTCGGCGATTCACAGGGACGCGAGTTCGATCTGTTCGTGATCGCGAAGAACGGCGGCACGCCGGAGCGCATCACGTTCTCGCCCGGATTCGACGGATTCCCGGTATTCAGCCCGGACGGGCAGTGGCTGGTGTTCGCGTCAAACCGCGCGAGCGAGGGCGGCTACATCACGAATCTCTTCATCGCCCGCTGGGTCGACTAGAAGAATCGATAGCCGGCGGCGGCGAGTACGATCGTGATCGTTCCGATCGCGACTTCCGACCAGCCGATCGTTTTCGCGCGCGGCGGCTCGTGCGCGAGACCCCACGCCGCGCGCGCGATGAGAATCACCATCGCCACGACAGCCAGCAGCGGCGCGAATGCAGCGACGGCGATCGCCGCGGCGACCTGGGCGACGAGCGCCGGCCATGACGCGGCGGTCTGTCGGTGTGCGCGGCGCAGCAGCGTGCGAACGTACAGGATCGACGGAAGAGAACGCGCGAGGATGATGCCGGATAGCGCGAACGCCGGGAGCATCCGCATTCCGCCGGCGATTGCGATCGCCGTGGCAGTCGACGACATCGCCGCGGCGCCGATGAGCTCGGGAAAGAGCGAGCGGCTGCGGTTGTACGCGTCATAGAGAACAACCGTGACAGCGAGCGGCGCGACGAGGCCGAACGGAATCACGAACGCGATCCGGCTGACGAGGATCGCACCCGCAAACGCCGCGGCGGCAACGGTCGCGTATGTCGCCGCGAACATCCAGCACCACGGCGTCCGCGCATACGACTTGCCGCGCAACGCGTCCTGAAGCGCGTACTTCAGCGGCTGGCGTGTGAGGAATCCGAAGAGGGCCGCGATGCCGATGAACGCACCGCCGATCGACGGCGCGACCAGGAGTCCCAGCAGGAGCGGCTCGAGCAGAAAACCCCAGCCGCCGTGCTCGTTCGGCAGCGCCAGCGGCCGGAGTGCCGGCCGCGGCGCCGCGACGATCCTATCCTGTGCAGGAGCAGTGCTCACCTTTGACCTCGAAAGCGGGAGACGACCCGGCTGTTTCCTCCAGCTCCGCGGCGCGCGGGAAAAGGAGGTTGTTCTCGAGGTGAATGTGCCGGTGCAGGTCTTCTTCGAGCTCGGCCAGCCGCTCGTACAGCGCGCGGAAGCTGAGGCACGCATCGGAGGGAAGCGTGTAGTTGGACGTTACGACGCGCAGATCGGCGAGAAGAACGCCGACCGCGTCGTGCTCCATCATCATCATGCGAATCGGATTCTTCACCGTCCCGAAGAATGGTACCGGCGCGGACTGGCCGTTCCGCGATGCTTTTTCGAGCGCTTCGACGTAGGGGAAGATGACCTGCTCTTCCTTCAGCATGTGCGGGAGGAGATCCGCCACGAGCTGCGCCACGATCGTGCGCACTTCCGTCGTCTCGGCGTGGTTTGCGCCGTGACGCGTGGCGACTTTCTCGGAGAGCATGCCGACCGTCTCGAGTGCCTCGCGCGTGAAGAGGTGATGCGTCGCGACGATGTACTTCTGCAGCTCGGTGAGGTTCTTTCGCCGCAGCTCCGAAGTTGGGGCGTTCGTGCGCGACGGTCCGATCGCGGCGACGACCTCGTCGATCGCGATGCCCGCCTCGTCGCAAGCCTGCGCCAGGGTGCGGTTGCCGCGGCAGCAGTAATCGATATGCCACTTCTCGAAAACTGCAATCGCCGTCGGCTGATCGAGAGCGAGCTTTCCGACCGTCGTGTTCTTCACGTTCGCTTCCATTGCTGTGTTCCTCCGAGATTCATTCTGCGGAGCGGGCACCGGCGCGAACATGACTTTTGTCATAGGATCTGTCACCTGGATGGCGATCGAAGCGACGATTCCGTTCGACTCGATTCCGCTGCTTGCGTCGCTACGGAAGAGTGATCGCGACGCCGTCGCGCCGCTGTGCCGGATCCACGGCTACGACAAAGGCGACGCAATCTTTCGCGAAGGCGAGCCGGCCGACCGGATCTATTTCGTTTACCTCGGCCGCGTCAAAGTCGTGAAGTCCGCCGGCGACCGCGACGTCATCATCGAGCTCCTGGGACCCGGCGAGCCGGTCGGCGCGGTGGCCGTTTTCGAGCAGCGCCCGTTCCCGGCGAGCGCGATCACGCTCGAGCCGAGCAGCATCGTCTCGATCCCGGAGCGCGAGTTCTTTGCGCTTCTGGAGCGCCGGCCGGAGATGATGCGGCCCCTGCTCGCGGGCCTGACCTACCGCTTGATGATGGTGAACAAGCGCCTCGCCGACATGACCGGATCGGCCGAGCAGCGCGCGGCGCGGCTGTTCATGACGCTCGCCGATCGCGTCGGATTGTCCAAGGGGAGCGAGGTCATCATCCCGCTCCCGCTCTCGAGGCAGGAGATCGCGGACCTGATCGGAACCACGCTGGAGACCGCGATCCGCCTCATGAGCCGGTGGCAGAAAGACGCGATCGTACTCACCGAAAAGAGTGGATTTCGCATCCCGGACCCAGCCGGGCTTCGCAGGATTCTGGCGGCGTGAACGTCGACGGGTGACCGCAGTCACTGCCCAGCGACACCTTGCACGGCAGTGTCGCACCTGTGAGGCGCGCTATGTTCTCAGCCGTCAGTGCAACATTCGAGTCCCTCGGCCACGCCGTCGCTCTCCTCGATGACGATTTACAAATTGTCGAAGCGTCGCCCGCATTCAGGGGTCTCGTCGGAACGGCGGACGTCGACCAGCACCACATGTCCGACTTCATCGACCTGACACCGATCGCCGACAAGTTGCGCGCCGGCGAACGCTGCGGCGGCCACTGCGAAGTGGTCAGCTCCGCAGCCGCAGTCGACATTACCGCCGCTCGTTTGCCGGAAGGCGTCTTCGAGGCGCCGGTGCGATACGCGCTCACCGTGCAGCTCCGTGAGAACGGCAGCCGGAACGGCGACAGCGACGACTTCGAGCGGATCCGTCACGCGCTCGAAGAGCACCGCTGGCGCCGCAGCGCAGCCGCGCGCTCGCTCGGCATCAGCCGCGCCACGCTCTGGCGCCGCATGCGCGACTACGGCCTGCTGTAAATCAAGAATCAACCGCGAGTCACGGTCACCCGCGTGCCGGCCGTCGTCGGCGCGCCGCTGTCGTCGTGTCCGTCGACGCGAACGTCGGCCGACACGCCGCTGAACAGCCGTTCGTCCGTGACGTCGCGCCGCGGATTGAAGCGGTACCGCACCTCGCCGTTCGCCGGCAGATGCGTCGAGTAGCCGAGCTGCGCGATCCTCGCGGCGTCGTAGCTCTCCGACGCGATCTGAATGCCGCCGAGGGCGAAGACGGTGGCGGAGACAGAGGTGACCTCGACAGGGTGTCCGCCCGTTTCGCGCACGACGACTTCGAAGGGGAAGTCGTACGTGCTTCCGCTGACGCGCGTTGCGACGACGGGATTCGGATTGATCGCGATCGTGATCGCGCCGTGACCGGGCAGCGCCGTGTTCCCGACGCTGCCGCGGCCTCCGGCGCATGCTGTGACGATGAGGGCGAGAAGAAGAAACCTGGCGCGCATGCGCGCTAGTGGTGCATCTCACCTGCCATCGCCGTGATGATCCCGCAGGAGATCCGTGGTCCGGAGTTTCCGCTCGGCTGCGTCGTCAGGTCGTCCGGGTTCGCGTGCAGCACGATCGAGCGGCCGACGACCGACAGCGGTCCGGGTCCCACCGTGATCGCACGCGTGTTGAACTGCGCGTGAACTTCGCCGTTCGCGTCGGCGGTCACGTTGCCGAAATCACCGGCGTGGTGTGACTGCGCGTCTGGTCCGGCGTGCTGCATGTTCATCGGGTTGAAGTGGCCGCCGGCGGCGTTGCCGTTGTCGCTGCAATCACCTTTGTCGTGCACGTGGAAGCCGTGAACGCCGGGCGGAACGCGCTGCAGGTCGGCGGTCACGTCGACGCTTCCGTCGGCAAGCTCCTGGAAGTGCACCATTCCTTTTGCAGTCGATCCGCTGATCGGCGTGAGCATCGCCATCGCCATCGGGCCGCTCTTCGTGTGTGCGCACGCGAGCGCGAAGACGAGCGCCGGCAGCATTGTGAACATTCGCTTCATCTCGAATCTCCTCTCAAGAACGCTATACGTCTTTGCTGACTCAAGTTCGCTTCGCCAGTTACCATATCACCGCAACGGAACGTCCCTCGTCGAGCAAAGGAGCGCGTATGACCAAGTCGTTCCCGTGGTTCGTTGCCCTCGCGTTCGTGGCCCTGACCTTCAGTGCCGGCGCGCAGACTCCCCCTGCAACATCGACTGCATCACCACCCGCACCTCCTCCCGGTGCGAAAACGACAGCGGAAGCGCCCGCGGCATCCGGACCGGGATTCGACATCGCCGAGTGTCAGGCCTGTCATGCGGACACGCTGTTCACGAATTTCCAGCACACGTATCACGCCAGGAAGATCGCGCGCAGTTGCGCCGAGTGTCACGGCGATGTCGCGACGCACGCGCGGATGGAGCTCGCCGGCGAGGGACGAGGTCCCGTCATCTCGATGAAGACGATGGCGGCGGATCAGGTCAACGCGAAGTGCATGAGCTGTCACGATCGCGGCCGCCAGGCGAACTTCCACGGCGGCGTGCACGAGCGGCGCGGCCTCTCCTGCACCACCTGCCACAGCATTCACGCCTTCCAGTCACAGCGTGCGCAGCTCAAGACTCCGCGTGCCGCCGAGACCTGCTACAACTGCCATCCGCAGGTTCGCGCGCAGGGAATGCGTCAGAGCCACCATCCCGTGCGCGAAGGGAAGCTCGATTGCGGGAGCTGCCACGATCCGCATTCGAACGCCCAGCGCGGTCTGTTGAAGGCCGAGTCGATCAACGACCTTTGCTACACCTGCCACACCGACAAGCGCGGACCGTTCCTCTGGGAGCATTCGCCGGTCCGCGAAAACTGCACGAACTGCCATACCCCGCACGGCTCGAATCACGAGCGCCTTCTCGTGGCGAAACTGCCGTGGCTCTGCCAGCGCTGCCATCTCAGCACGCGACATCCCGGATCGCTGTACGACCTGCGCAACACGACAGTCGGCTCGAATACGAGCAACCGCGCGATCGAGCACGGCTGCCGCAACTGCCACAACAACGTTCACGGCACGAATGCGCCGTCAGGCCCGTACTTCGGGCGGTGAGGAAGGAGGACGAACATGAAACGACAGACTACGATCACGATCGTCGCCTTGATGCTCGCCTTGCCGCTGCTCGCGCAGTCGTCCTCACAACCTGCATCGACCGGAACTTCCCAGACGCCGCCGCCAACGACGCAGCCTCCCGCCGGCCAGGGCTCTGAAAAGACCGAAGTCGCGCCGCCCGCGCCGGCCTACGTTCCCAATCTCTTCGGCAACTTCATCAACGCCGGACTGCAGGACGCGAATCAGGACTCCGGCCGCTCATCGAAATTCATCGAATACCGCGACGTGCCGAGCGGCATCAGCGGACCGGCCTTCCGCGTCTTCAGCGACACGAAGGGAAGTCCGTTCCTCGTCTCCGGTGAGAACATCACTTCGCGCGATCGCCGCTTCTCCGTCTGGACCGACACCGGCACGCTGCGGATCGATGCTCTTTACGACCAGATCCCGCACCGCCTCGGCGACAACGCCAAGTCGCCTGAGAAAGTCGTCGGCCGCGACGCACTCGGCATTTCCGACTTCATTCAGGCTTCGCTGCAGAACGCGGTCACGGCCAACCAGCGCTCGCTCGGATTTCCACTTCTGAGAAGCCTCGTCGAGCCTCTCATCAACACGCCCGAAGTGTTCGACCTCGGCTTCCAGCGGAACCGCGCCTTCCTCTCTCTGCAGCTCTTTCCGGACGCACCGGTCAACACGACCATCAGCTACTTTCAGGAGAACCGCAGCGGCACGCGAAGCGCCGGAACATCGTTCGGGTTCGGCAACGTCGTCGAAACGCCTGAGCCCATCGACTTCCGCACGCGCGAAGTGGGCGCGCGCATGGAAGTGCCCGTCGCGACGAATCTGATGTTGCGCGGAACGCTCTCGATCAATCAGTTCAACAACCACTTCGAGAGCTACACGTTCGACAACCCGTTCCGCGTGACCGACTCGACGGACCCGAACGCGTACACCGGGCCCGGAACAGGATCGGTCGGCGGCGCGGCGACCGGCCGGCTCGCTCTGCCGCCGGATAACAGCCGGTTGAGCGCCGCGATCGGCGGCATCTACAAGCTGCCGATGAATTCGCGTCTCACCGCGGATCTCAGCTTCGGCCAGCTTCGGTCGAGCAACGACCTGATGCCGTACACGACGAACACCGCGATCCTCGCGACGGTGCCGGACACGAATCATCTGCCGGTGAACAGCTTCGACGGCAGGATCAACACGACGTCAGCATTCGTGAACTTCACGAGCCGGCCCGTCAAGAATTTCAGCCTGACGGCACGTTACCGTTTCTACGACAACGACAACCGCTCACCGCGCATCGACTTCCCCGGGTACGTCCGTTTCGACGCCGTCTGGGAGCCGATCCCGCGCATCACCGTTCCATACAGCTACAAGAACAACCGCGCGGAGGTCCTCGCGAACTACGACATCGGGACGAAGTTCTCCGTCGAAGGGGGACTGCGCAACGAGCGGATGAACCGGAATTTCCGCGAAGTGAATCGCACGACCGAGAACATCGCCCACATCGCGCTCGACGCACGGCCTTCGACGTGGCTCACCTGGCGCAACAGCTTCGAATTCGGCAATCGCTCCATCGACGGTTACGACGTCGAGCGCGCCGAGGATGCGACGTTCCAGCAGCCGCAGCCGACGGTGTTGCCGGAGGGCCTGCGCCGTTTCGATGTCGCCGAGCGCAAGTCGAACCGGATCATCAGCATCCTGAACATGAATCCGTTCAATGGCCCGTTCGACGTCACGTTGAACTACACGCGCTACTTCGACAACTACAACCATTCCGACCTCGGTCTGCAGAAGTGGCGCAATCAGACGTTCACCGCCGAGGCGGACTATTCGCCGGCGCAGCGCTGGAGCACGTTCGCGTTCTACAGCCATGAGCTCTGGGACGGTCTGCAGGTCGGGCGGCAGAGCGGCGCGACGCCTTCGACCGATCCGCGCGACAACTGGACGGCCGACAACAGCGACAAAGCCGATGCGGTCGGACTCGGCTTCACGGTCGGCATCATCCCCGACAAGCTCGATTTCCGGGTCACCGGCAGAACGCAGCGCGTGCACGGTTTCGCCGCTCTCAGCGCCGATCCCAACGGCATCACGAAAGGCGCGTTCTCGATCCCGAACGTCGACGACACGCGCCTCGGCAGTCTGCTCGCCGAGGCGACCTACACGCTCACGACGACCTGGAACGTCACCGTCGGAGCCTGGTACGAGAAGTACACGCTGAAGGATCTGCTCAACACCGGCACACAGCAGTACCTCCCCGGCGGATTCTTCCTCGCTCCGAACGACCTCGGGTACAACGGCGGCGCGTTCTATATCACGGGAACGTATCGCTGGTAATTCGCTACTGGGAAAGCGCAGCAATGCGCTTTCCCACTCTTCCGATCCAGCTTTCGCCGAGCTGCTGGTAGTGCATCGCAGCCGCTTTCTGGATCGCGTCGGCCATCGACGGATACGGCGAGACGAGCTGGGCGAGCGTCTGGACGCGAATGCCCTTTCTGCGCGCCAGCACGATCTCTTCGATCAGCGTCGACGCGTTCGATGCCATCACATGCGCGCCGAGGATGGCGCCTTTGCGGTCGCAAACGATCTTGACGAAGCCGGCGGTCGCGCGATCGACGACGGCGCGATCGACATCCTCCATCTCGACGCAGTACGCGCGGACGCCCTCTGCTCCGAGCGCGTCGATCGCCTGCTGTTCGGTCATCCCGATGTGGCCGACTTCAGGATCCGTGAACAGCGCCCAGGGCACGTCGTTGTAATCGACGGCTGAGCGGCCCGGGAAGAGCATGTTGCGCACGAGTTTCACCGCTTCGTATGCCGCGACATGCGTGAATTGCAGCGCGCCATGAACGTCGCCACACGCCCAGATGCGCGGAACGGAGGTCTGAAGATATTTGTCGACGACGACATACGTGCGGTCCGTCTTCACTCCGGCTTCTTCCAGCCCGAGGTTCTCAATGTTTCCGCGTCGTCCTGACGCGACGAATACCTCGGCTGCTGCGACTTCGCGGCTCTCGCCGTTCTTGTTCTCGATGACCGCGACTTTCCTGCCGCCGTCCCGCCGGACCGACTTCACTGCCCAGCCGGTACGGATCTCGATGCCTTCGCTTGTGAGGATCTCGTGGACGCGCGCGATGACTTCGCGGTCCTCCTTGTTCACGATCTCGCTGGCCATTTCGATGACCGTCACGTCGCAGCCGAAGCGGCGGAAGATCTGCGCGAATTCGACTCCGATGTAGCCGCCGCCGAGGATCAGGAGCGAAGAAGGGAAGTCGTTGCGCTGCAGGAAGGAGACGTGATCGATGAATCCGGTCTCGGCGAGCCCCTGGATCGGCGGCACGGAGGTGCGCGAGCCGGTGGCGATCACGATGTCCTTCCCGGTCAATCGCCGTCCGTCGACATCGACCTGGCTGCGCGAGACTAGCCGGGCCTTTCCTTTGATGACTTCGACGCCGAGCTTGCGGAACTTCTCTGGATCGTCGTTCTTCGAAGCAACGAGACGCGCTTCGCGCATCGAGTCCATGATCGCCGCCGGCGCGATCTTCGGCTCGTGAGTTTCGAGTCCGTACGCGCTGGCGTTGCGCATCTGGTGAGCGAGCCTGGCGCTTGCGACGAGCGCTTTCGTCGGCACGCAGCCGGTCCAGAGGCAGTCGCCGCCCAGCTCTTCTTTCTCGATCAGCGCGACCGCCCGGCCGAGGCGCGCGCAGCCGGATGCGGTGACGAGGCCGGCTGTGCCGCCGCCGACGACTACGACATCGAATCGATCGGCCATGACCAGGCTGAGTGGATCGTCACGGCCGGAACTCGACCGTCACGTCATACAGCATATCGATCGGGAACGTGTTGATCATGGCCGGCTCGAACTGCCACTGCTGCGCCGCGACGAGCGCCGCGGCGTTGACGGCCGCATTCGCAGCAGGCTTGATGAGCCTCGCCGCGCGCACGCAGCCCTGCGCCGTAACCATCGTCTCGACGACGACGTCGATGGAGCTCTTCGGTACGCCGGCCGGCCAGACGACATTCGCGCGACGGCTGACGCGCGGCAGCCGCATGGACGGGGAGCCGTAAACGTAAGCGATCGGAATCGATGCGACGCGCGCTTCATCGAAGCACATCGGTCCGCTCGCCGCCCGAACGAGCGACACCGAATCGCTCTGCCGCGGCGCCGTGATCAGGCTGTTCTCGACGATCGAATACTGCATCAGCATGTCGAGCGCGCGCCTGCAGGCGTCGCTCGTGCTGACGCTCGACAGATCACGCGAGGTCACGTAGCCCGATTCGTCGATCTTCACTTTCGCGTTGCCGAGCCATCCCTCGCGGCATCCGGTGATGCTCATGATGGCAGCCGCCATTCCTTCCGGCAGCGGGGAGGGCAGGACGAATGGCGGGAGATTGATGCTCTGTCCTTCTTTGTCTTCTCCGATCAGCGCCGTCGCGGCGCGGCGCTCGCCCTCGCTCATCAGGTTCAGGATGTTTTTCGGCGCGAGATAAATGCGCACCTGCGTGGTGTCGTTGGCCAGCGCGAAACGGAATTCGTTGAACTCGCGATGGGGCAGACCGATCGCGCGGCGGAGCAGCTCGACCGAGGCGATGAGGCTGGCGTCGTCGCGCGGGACGCGCATCGCCGCAACGGCGTCCTTCAGCTGCGGATCGAGGTTCGCGTTCGGCTTCAGCGCCTGATGGAGGAGATACCAGACCGTATCGCCGCGCAGTTCGAGATTCGTGCTGACGAGCGCAGCTTTCAGTGTGTTCGTGTCGATGAGGAGTCGCGGCTCGAAGCGGTTCATGTACAGGAGCGTCTCGAATCCGTCGGCGTCGTTCGCCAGCAGGCGCGACGCGACAGCCGGAACAGCCTCGGGGCGATTCCAGAGCGCGGCGAGGAAGAAGTCGTAGCGATCGATGTTCCGCTTCAGCATCGCGGCGAAATACGCGTCAACCGCTGCCGCCCCGCCGACGTGCGCCGCGGCGGTCGCGACTTCCGGGTCGAGGCGTTTGCTGAAACGATCGCTGATGTAGAACGCGCGGTCGACCTGCCGCAAGCCGCCGAGCATGACCATCGCGCGCAGCTCTTCGCGTGCGGCGTTGACGTCAGGCTCCCGATCGGCAAGTGCGCTGATCGCGCCGGCGAGCGGAGTCATGCGCCGGACGTTCGCGACGCGCGCGGCCACGGCGCGCAGGCGCGGATCGTCCGATTTCAGGGCGATGCTGACGGCGGTTTCGGCGCTCTTCGCATCACCTTGCGAGACGGCGGTCAACAGCTTCCCGATCGCGGTTTCGGTTTGTGCGGACGCGCTCAACGTCGCGCAGAGCGCGACGGCCACGCCAAACAAGATTGAACGCATGACTCATGGTAACCGGCCTCAGTCATTCACGTAGACGGTCACCTTTCGCTCCCGAGGTCCGTCGAGCTCGATGAAGTAGATGCCCTGCCACGTTCCGAGGACCAGTTCTCCGCGCCGGTAAGGCCACGATAGCGACGTGCCGATGATCATCGAGAGCAGGTGAGCGTCGGAGTTTCCTTCGCCGTGCCGGAACGAGATGTCCGGCACCATCGCGCGCAGCGCTTTCGTCAGATCGGCCGGCACATCGGGATCGGCGTTCTCGTTGACCGAGATCGCGCACGTCGTGTGCGGCGTCACGATCGTGCACACGCCGTCGCTACTGGTGAGCTCGCCGAGAGCGCGCTGCACGTGATCCGTGATGATGAGGATCTGCTCGCGCTGCGCCGTTCGGACGGAAAAGGTCCTCTCGTTCATCCGCGGAGGATATAATTGCTGCACAAATCCAGCTGGGAACGCAGTTGAAAGCCACGATGTAATGTCGGGCGTAGCGCGGCAAGGAACTATCCGCATGGTCAACGGGATGCTCGCCGGTGTAAGGAGCCGATCGATGTCGGGCGTGGCCGCCGCGGTGGTTCTCGTCCTGGCAATCGGGGCCGGCGGCACAGCCATGCTCACGCGAGCGCATCGGGTCCGCCACAGAGCACGCGCGGTCCAGGCCAGCGTCATGACCACCTCGGGCCGGCTCGTCATCAACGCCTATCCGTGGGCGAACGTGACCAGCATCCGCAACGTGTCGACGGGAATCGCCGTCGAGATCGACACGTCGTTCGTGACACCGTCCGCAGTCGACCTCGCGCCCGGGCGCTATCAGGTGATGCTCGCGAATGCCGAATACGGCGAGCCCGTCCAGCGGGTCATCGACGTCGCACCGGGGAAGGAAGCATCGATCAACGTTCAGTTCGAAGACGGCGCGCGCGCTCCGTTGCCGGATCTCGAAGGTGAGTCTCGGTGAAACGCGTGATCGTGATGGCGTTTCTGGTCGTGTTCGGCGCGGTGGCGATCGCACAGCCGCATGTCGATCCGGCGCACGCGCAACTGCAGTCGGCGTATCAGGCGTTTGCAGCGGGGAATGTCGACGCGTCGGATCGCGCGCTTACGTCGATGCTCCGCTCGCGTCCTTCAGCCGAGGCGTATCTGCTGCGCGGGGCCGTGCGCTACACGCGCGCGATGCTGTCGAGGGACCCGGATCCGATGCTCGGCGCGGCGAAGAACGATTTCCGCGCTGCGCTCAAAATGAAAAAGGCGCTCCGGCTGAACCGGAACGCCTTTTCGCCGAAGCTCGTCGCGTTCTTCGAAGAAGTCCGCAACGGCGGGTAATCGTTACTCGCGCCGAAGCTCGACGCCCGTTGCGACGAACGTGATCTGCTGCGCCGTGCCGTCGGCATTGCGCGCGATCTTCGCGCCGTCGTGCTCGAGCTCGTCCGCCTCTTCCTTCGAAATCACCTTCACCTCGGCCACTCCCTGGGCGCGCGCCTTCATTCCTTTCGAATTCAGCGGGATGAAAAATCCTTCGTCTTTGAACTCGACGTGGATGCCGGCCGTCTTCTCGGCAGGCGCGAGCTCCATCCAGCAGCCGCGATGCTCGCAATTTTTCGCGACGACGCCTTCGACGACGACCGGCGCCTTCGCGTAGTCAGCCGGTTTCGCGATCACGTCCGCAAGCGGAACGAGTTTCGAATCCGGCGCGATCGCTGCGCCCCGCTTCACGACGTCGGAAGCGAGAACAACAGATGCTGCAAGAAGAACGATGAAAAGAACGGTGAGACGCCTCATGTGAACCTCCTAAGCGACGACTGGTTTGCGCTGGGGCTCCTCGCTTTGAATGCGCATTGCGTAGAACGACCGATAGACGAACACGAGCGCGATTGCCAGGAAAATCGCCGACAGAATGCGAGTAAGCCCTTCTTGTCCGGCTTTCGTCATCTCGACCGCCAACTCGACGGCGAGCAGTCCGAACAGCGTTGTGAACTTGATGACCGGGTTCATCGCCACCGACGACGTGTCTTTGAACGGATCGCCGACCGTGTCGCCGACGATCGTCGCAGCGTGAAGCGCGGAACCCTTCTCCTTCAGCTCGACCTCGACGATCTTCTTGGCGTTGTCCCACGCGCCGCCGGCGTTGGCCATGAAAATCGCCTGGTAGAGGCCGAACAGCGCGATCGAGATCAGGTAGCCGATGAAGAAGAATGGCTCGAAACAGGCGAAGGCGAGCGTCGAGAAGAATATGGTCAGGAAGATGTTGAGCATGCCCTTCTGCGCGTACTGCGTACAGATCTCGACGACTTTCTTCGAATCTTCGACCGAAGCTTTCGTCGCGCCGGATTCGAGATGGATATTCGCTTTGATGAACTCGACCGCGCGATAGGCGCCCGTCGATACGGCCTGCGTGGCCGCGCCGGTGAACCAGTAGATCACCGCACCACCCATGATGAGTCCGAGGAGGAATTGCGGGTGGAGGATCGAGAGCTTGTCCATGTCGACCGTGAGGCCCTTGGTCAGGATGACGATGATGGAGAAGATCATCGTCGTTGCGCCGACGACGGCTGTGCCGATGAGCACGGGCTTGGCCGTGGCCTTGAACGTGTTGCCGGCGCCGTCGTTCTCCTCGAGGAACTGCTTGCCGCGCTCGAACTGCGGGCGAAAACCGAAGTCGCGCTGGATCTCCTCCTCGATTCCGGGGAGCGTCTCGATGGTGGAAAGCTCGAAGACCGACTGCGCGTTGTCGGTGACCGGACCATACGAGTCGACTGCGATCGTCACCGGCCCCATGCCGAGGAATCCGAACGCGACGAGACCGAAGGAGAAGACGGCCGGAGCGATCATCAGCGCTCCTGCGCCGGTCGGGAATTGGCTGCTGATCCACGCCGCAACGCCCATCAGAACGGTGATGGTGAGGCCCATCCAATAGGCGCTGAAGTTTCCGGCGATGAAGCCCGCCAGGATGTTCAGCGATGCGCCGCCTTCACGCGACGCCGTCACGACTTCCTGAACGTGACGCGACTCGGTCGAGGTGAAGACCTTCACGAGCTCGGGGATGATCGCGCCTGCCAGCGTGCCGCAGGTGATGATCGTCGACAGCTTCCACCACATCGTCGGATCGCCGCCGACGATCGGAATCAGCACGTACGAGATCGCGTACGTGAGGGCGATCGAGATCATCGACGTCAGCCACACCAGCGTGGTCAGCGGCGCTTCGAAGTTGAACGAGTCGGCGTTGCCGTAGCGCGCGCCGGCGAAGGCCTGGTTGATGAAGTACGACAGCCCGGCGGTGATGATCATGATGACGCGCATGGCGAAGATCCAGACGAGGAGCTGCGTCTGCACCCCCGGCGAGGTCACCGCGAGGAGGATGAACGTGATGAGCGCGACGCCGGTCACGCCATAGGTTTCGAAACCGTCGGCGGTCGGTCCGACCGAGTCGCCGGCATTGTCACCCGTGCAATCGGCGATGACGCCGGGGTTGCGCGCGTCGTCTTCCTTGATGTTGAAGACGATCTTCATGAGGTCGGAGCCGATGTCGGCGATCTTCGTGAAGATGCCGCCGGCGATGCGCAGCGCGGCCGCGCCGAGCGACTCGCCGATGGCGAAGCCGATGAAGCACGGTCCGGCGTAATCGCGCGGCACCCACAGCAGGATGCAGAGCATGATCACGAGCTCGGTCGAGATCAGGAGCATGCCGATGGACATGCCGGCTTTCAGCGGGATCGAGTAGGTCGGATACGGTTTGCCGCGCAGCGACGCGAAGGCGGTGCGCGAGTTTGCGAAGGTGTTGATCCGGATGCCGAACCACGCCACGCCGTAGCTGCCGCCGATGCCGATGAGGCTGAAGAGAAGGATGATGACGACGCGCAGCGGCTCGAAGTGCCGCAGGAAGCCGAAGTAAACGACCATGATCGTGCCGATGAAGACTTCCAGCAGCAGGATGAACTTGCCCTGAGTGATCAGGTACGTCTTGCAGGTCTCGTAAATCAGCTCGGAGATCTCGAGCATCGAGCGATGCACGGCGAGGTTCTTGAGCTGGGTGTAGATGACGAGACCGAACACGAGTCCGAGGAAGCAGATGAAGAGACCGGCCGTGAGGAGGGCCTGGCCGCTGATGCCGAGAAACGACACGCTCCGCAAATCCGGCAGCACCAGGCTCGCTTCGCTCCGTGCTTCGGTCGGATGCGCTGCCGGCTGGGACTCGTTCGGAGCGACAGCGGGGTTCGCCGCGGGGTGAGACTCCTGCGCCATCGCGACGGTGCCGGTCGCGAGAACCGTAACGATCGCGAGCAGCAGCGCGCGCATGATCCAGGGCTTCATGGTGCCTCCGTTGATTGTGCTGAAAGGGCGCCGAATCGCATCCCGGCACCCGAAAGGGCGGGCGGATTCTAGCCGATTCAGCCGGCTTTGTCAGTCGAGCTGCAACCGCAGCACGATGACGTCATGGAGACGCGACTGCGGCCAGATGCGGTGGTCCGCATCGAACGAGCGCAGTTGCGGGTTCGCCAGAAAGAAAAAGGCGCCGTCCGCGATCGCACCGGTCGTCGGCTCGTCGAATTGCGGGTTGCCTTCCTCGAGGACATCGATCGACGTGATCGACTCGCGCGGCTCGTCCAGACTCATGCGGATCACCCGCGCGCGGCCGACGCCGTTCTGAATTCCGATGAGCGCACCGCGATACCAGTACAGGCCGTCGATGCCGCTGAGTGTCTCGGGCTCCGGCACGCGGACCGGTGTCACCGTGCGGCTGCGAACGTCGACGCGCGATACTCCGTTGAAGTCCGCAACATAGACGAACGGCTCTCCCTCGGTGCGCGCGATGCCGTTCGGGAACAGGAACGTGCGCGGCGGGATCCACGGTTCGATCGACTCGGATCCGAGGCGCACGCGCATGATGCCGCCGCCGTCGCTGTCGGTGATCAGTACCGACCCGTCGTCGAGCACGACCAGATCGTTGAGCAGTGACGGCTCGGTCGCGCTGCCGAACGTGACTTTCGTCGCCAGGCGACCCGTGCGCAGATCGTACGCGAGCAGAGCCGATTGGCCGTCGACGGCCGGGGAGTAGCCGGCCATCTCTTCAGTCGCGTTCGATGCGACCCACAGCAGCCGGCGCTGCGCGTCGACCTTCATGCCCAGCGTCGCGAAGATTCCGTCCTCCGCCTGACGCACGAAGTCGGCCGACTTTCCGTCGCGCGACACGCGAACGATCTTTCGCAGATGGATGCTGCTCACGTAGAAGTCTCCCGTCGCCGCATCCCAGGCGATGCCTTCCGGGACGAGATCCGGCTGCGGGATCGTGAACGCTTTCGTGCTCGCGACGACGTGCGGCTCGGCTGCGTTCAGCCTATTGCGAATCGTCCGGTATTCGTGAAGCGGGACGCTGTGGCGAAAGTCGTGATCGTTGACGCCGTGCCGCCAGTGAAGACGCTCGAGCTCGCGCAGCCACTGCATTGCTTCGGTGGTGTCGCCGGTCTGATCGAGATATTGCGCCAGGACGTAGATGCGGGCGCCGTCGTCCGGATTCGCAGCGATGGTATTGCGCAGGCTCTCGATGGTGATGCGGGCCTGATCGTCGACGCGCGGATCCGCCGGCGGCGACGAGACACAGGCCGGGAGGAGAAGGACCAAGGCCAGCGCGCGCCGCATCATGCGAGAGTATGACGCGGCGCGCGCCGTGATCGTTACACGCTAACTTGCAGTTGGATTCGCGCGAATGTGAATCTCCACGCGGCGGTTGAGCTGCCGCCCTTCCGGCGTCGAGTTCGACGCCTTCGGCCGGGTTTCACCGTACCCGACAGCGGTGATGTCCCGCGCGGCGACCCCCTGATCGACCAGATAGTCGCGAACGGAGCCGGCGCGGCGCTCCGACAGGCCCTGATTGTGCTCGGTCGTGCCGGTCGAGTCGGTGTGTCCCTCGACGTCGACCAATTCGTCCGGATATCGCTGGAAGTTGGTCGCGAGCTCGCGAAGCGTCGTTCGCGATTCGGGACGCAACGCCGCCGAGTCGACATCGAAAAGGATGTCGCTCGTGAGGCGTACGTCGATCTCACCCTGGGACGGACGCGTCACTTCGACGCCCTGAATCTGGCGGAGCTCCTGCTCCTGCTTGTCCATGCGATGGCCGATCGCCGCACCGACGGCGGCACCCACCGCCGCGCCGGCCACTGCGCCGGTCCGGTTGTTTCCCGATTGATTGCCGATCACCGCTCCGGCCACGGCACCGGCGGCCGCCCCGATGCCGGCTCCGCGCTTGGCCTTCTCGTTCGGATCGTCCTTGGTGCTGGAGCAGGCCATCACGAGCAAGGTTGCCACGAGTACGACAGATGCTTTACGGATCATCACGTCCTCCAGAAAAGAAAAAGACGCTCGTCGCCGAGCGTCCCTTTCTCATTCACGATCAGTACCTATCGCATTACGCGGCGTTGGCCTTGACGTGAATCTCCACGCGCCGGTTGAGCTGGCGGCCGTTGGCCGTGCTGTTGGACGCGCGCGGCTGCGACTTACCGTAGCCGATCGCGTTGATGCGCGAACTGCGGACGCCGAGGTTCTCGAGGTAGCGGGCGACCGATTCGGCGCGACGCTCGGAGAGGCGCTGGTTGTACGACGCGGAGCCGATCGAGTCCGTGTGACCCTCAACGTTGATCGTCGTGTCGGGATATTTCTGGAACACATCGGCCATCTGGGTGAGCGAGTCACGCGACGCACTGCGCAGAGCAGCGGAGTTGAAGTCGAAGAGCACTTCGTTCTTGACCGTGACCTTCAGCTCGTCGTTGCCGACGCGCTGCACGTTGACGCCTTCGATCTGCCGGAGCTCGCGCTCCTGCTTGTCCATCATCGCGCCGACGATCGCGCCGGTCGCTACGCCAACGGCGCCGCCGATGACGGCACCGCGCGTTCCGTTGCCCTTTCCGCGGTTGTTGCCGAGAACGCCGCCGACGATGGCGCCGGCGACTCCGCCGATTGCCGCGCCGCGCTTCGCTTTGGCGTGGTCGTCGACCGTCTGTGCGAACGCCGCCGGAGCGACGAGCATGATGGCGAGAATTGCTGCGATGAACTGCTTCATGTTTCCTCCCTGAACCGTAGCGGAAGCCCCTTTGCGCCCGCTCGACTACCTGTTGCATCGCAACAGAAATGCCACGGTTCGAAATAACTGTCGCGCAAGCCGCCTCAGCCGGGACGGCCGGGGTCACAGCGCGTGTAAGATGCAGCGATGCCCGGGTCGGGACCGCTGGCCGCTGTCATTCACAACCTGCTCCGCGACAATGACTTACCGTTCCGCGACTTCGTCGAGCTGGCCCTCTATCATCCCGATTTCGGCTATTACGCGAAGCGGGCGCGGCCTGAAGCTGATTACGTCACCTCCCCGCGCCTCAGCCCGCTATTCGCCGATAGTCTGAGCGTCCTCATCCGCGATCTTTCGAGCCGCGCAGGCGACGTGGTGTCCACGGTCGTGGACGTCGGCTGCGGCGACGGTTCGCTCCTCCTCTCATTGTCCTCGGTCCTCGGTCCTCGGTCCTCGGTTCGGTTCTATGGCGTTGACCGTTCGCTCGAGCGACTCTCGCCTGAAGCGCAATCGAATGCGGCGCTTCACTTTGTGCGAACGATTGAGGAGGTGCCCCGGGATGGCGCGCATCTCGTCCTGGCGAACGAGCTGTTTGACGCGCTGCCGTTCGCGCGACTCGTTCAGCGCGACGAGCACCTGCACGAGCTGTGGGTCACCGATCGAGACGGCGAGCTCGACTGGACCGAGCATGAGGCGCCCGGTGCGTACGAGGATTACTTCTCGGCGCGCCGAATCGCGTTGAGCGACGGTCAATTCGCCGATATCTCGCTCGAATGGGAGGCGTACTACCGCGACCTCTGCGCCTTCGTGCGCCGTGGGCTGATCGTCACGTTCGACTACGGTTTTCCGCAGGAGCAGCTCTTCAGCAGCCGCATTCGAAGGTTCGGAACGGCGGCGTCGTACCACGCGCAGCGGGTGACGCGGGACCTGCTCGCGTCACCGGGCGAGCAGGACATCACTGCGCATATCAACTTCACCGATCTGATCCGGGCGGGCGAGCAAGCGGCGTTTCACACTCTCTTCTTCGACCGCCAGGCGAAGTTTCTCCTCGCGCTCGGCGCAGCCGAACATCGGCTGATTCAGGGTCAGCCCGACTCCGTCGAAGGTTTGCATCAGAAGGAAAACGCTCGCCGGCTGATTTTGCCCGATGGGATCGGAGAGGACATCCGGGTCCTCGTGCAGGCCCGCGCCGTTCCGCGGGACGGGTGGACGTTCCAGCGGAAACTCTACTGACGCAATTGACTCCGGAGCCCTCGCGTTTACAATACCGGCGGTCTCGGCCCCACGGCCCTTTGCATGGCGAACTATTCAGTCATTCCAATTGCTTTCCTCATCGTCATTTCCGTACCGGTTCTCACGCTTTTCATCATCACTCCTCTGATTCGCGCCTCGCGCGCGAACAAGGTCAAGCTCGAGCCGTACGAATGCGGTGTGCCGGCGACGTCGCTGGCGTTCGACCATCGTTTCTCCGTGCGGTACTTCCTCATCGCGGTTCTGTTCATCGTGTTCGATGTGGAGACGGTGTTCCTCTTCCCGTGGGCGATCCGGTTCAGGCAGCTCGGCTGGTTCGGAGCTGTCGAGATGGCAATCTTTCTTGCGATTCTCCTGATCGGTTACTTCTACGCCTGGAAGAGGAAGGTCCTCACATGGGTCTGATCGAGAATCGCTTCGACTCGAACGTCCTCACCACCACCGTCGATAAATTCTTCAACTGGGCCCGTAAGTCGTCGCTGTGGCCGATGCAGTTCGGCCTGGCGTGCTGCGCCATCGAGATGATGGCCGTTCTCGACCCGCGGCATGACATGGCGCGCTTCGGCGCAGAAGTGTTCCGCGCCACTCCGCGGCAGGCCGATCTGATGATCGTCTCCGGAACGGTGACCGAGAAGATGGCGCCGATCGTCCGCCGCCTTTGGGACCAGATGCCGGAGCCGAAGTGGGTCATCGCCATGGGCTCCTGCGCGACCTGCGGCGGACCTTACGACACCTACGCGGTGACGCAGGGAGTCGATCGCCTGATTCCTGTCGACGTCTACATCCCCGGTTGTCCGCCGCGACCGGAAGCGTTGATCTGGGGACTGATGGAGCTGCAGAAAAAGATCGAGAAGATGCACATCCTGCGGAAAGGCGGCGAAGCATACGACTTCGCACGCGCTGCGGTCCGCGACTCGATCCGGCCGGTGCACGAAGGTCCGGCACTTCGCGTCGAACAAGCGCAGGCGCAACTGCGCCCGGCGCCGATTTCCGGCGTGAAGCGCGATGCGACGCCGAAGCCGGCGCCGAAGCCTGCACCACCAGCGGCGGCAGCTGCGGCCGCGTCCGCTGCACAAGCGGAGAGCGCTGGCACTGCGACGGCGGTGTTGGAAGCGGCCGCGCCCGAAGTCGTTCCCGGCGAAGCGAAGGATGTCGCATCGCCCGCCGTTCCGTTCCACAAGGACACGCTCACGCTCGACGAGCGCATGCAGATGGCCGACGAGATGGGCGGCAAGCTGGAGACGAAGCTGTTCGCCGCGATGGCTCAGACCGACTGCGCCGCGTGCGGTTGGGATTGCGAGGGTTACGCGAAGGCACTCGCCTCGGGCGAGACGAAGGACATCTCGCTCTGCACCCCGGGCGAAACTGAAACGCTCGACATGCTGAAGAAGCTCATGACCGAAGCCGGGAAGGAGTTCGAAGGCGGCTCATGACGGACGCGCCGCACACTCCGGCACCGAAGCCGGCCGCGCCGGCCGGACCGCCGAAGCGCGATCCGAGCGAGATCAAGCGCGATCCGCTCGTCGTGATCCCGGTGTCGCGCGCGTGGGATGCGGTTTCGGACGCGAAGGAGTTCGCCGGCGAGATCACGCTGGTCGTGAAACGCGAGCGACTCGCGGAGGTCTGCCGCATCTTCAAAGAGGAAAGCTTCACATATCTCGTCGATCTCTGCGGGGTCGACTACTCGAAATATCCCGCGTACGCCGGCCCGCGCTTCGGCGTGACCTACACGCTCTATTCGTTCGAGAAGAACAAGCGCGTGAGACTGCGCGTCTTCACCGACGAAGCCACTCCGGTCCCCTCAGTCTCCTCGGTCTGGAAGACGGCGAACTGGCACGAGCGCGAGACGTTCGACATGTTCGGCATCCAGTTCGACGGGCATCCGAATCTCGAGCGCATCCTGATGTGGGAAGGATTCAACGGACATCCGCTGCGCAAAGACTTCCCCGTCCGCGGCATCGACACCGGCGCCCGGATCTATCCCGAAGTCTTTCCCGCCGGCGGCGGACCGAAAGCGGGATCGACGGGGAAGGACGTCAAAGACGTCAACATCTATAAAGGTGACTGGAACCGGTACGGCACGTGGCCGATCGCGGAGATCGCCGGTCAGCGCGCCGCTGCGAAGACCCAGCAGCCGCCCTCGCCGGAGCTCGCCGCGGTCGTCGCCGAAACTGCGAAGCCGAGCGAAGAAGCGCCGTGGCACAACCCCGATCTGCCGATGCCCGACCGGATGAAAATGGCGGAGAAGGGATCGCTCAAAGACAAGCTGTTCGCCGCGATGGCGCAGACCGACTGCACCGCCTGCGGCTGGGACTGCGAAGGCTACGCTGCCGCGATTGCGACAGGAGAGACGAAGGACCTCACGTTGTGTGTTCCCGGTGAGGAGGAAACGGAGAGCATGTTGAAGAAGCTGGTCGCGGAGGGCAAAGGGTAACCGGTACCTATGTTCGACGTACACGAGATGGAGGTCAACTTCGGTCCCCAGCACCCGTCCACGCACGGCGTGCTGCGGGTGCTGCTCAAAGTCGACGGCGAGCGCATCATCGAAGCGAAGCCGATCATCGGCTATCTCCATCGCGGAACCGAAAAACTCTTCGAGCACATGGCGTATCCGCAGTGCATACCGCACACGGACCGCATGGACTACGTCGCCTCCGCCACCAACAACCTCGGGTTCGTCGAAGCGGTCGAGAAGCTGATGGGCGTCACCGCGCAGATTCCGAAGCGCGCCCAGCTCATGCGCGTCATGCTTTCGGAGTTGCAGCGGATCTCATCGCATCTGCTCTGGCTGGCCACGCACGCGATCGACATCGGCGCGATGACGCCGTTCTTCTACTGCTTCCGCGAGCGCGAAGAGGTGCTCGATCTTTTCGAGAGCTACTGCGGCGCGCGCCTGACGCTCAACTGCATGCGCATCGGCGGCATGCCGGACGATCTTCCGCCGGGCTGGCTCGAGGACCTCGAGAAGTTCTGCGCGAAGTTCGATGCGGCGGTCGACGAATACGAGTCGCTGCTGACCAACAATCGCATCTGGAAGCGCCGCACGGTCGGCATCGGCGTGCTCTCGCCGGAAGAGGCAATCGACTGGGGCATCACGGGACCGCCGCTGCGCGGATCCGGGGTCGAGTGGGACCTCCGCCGCGCGCAGCCGTACGAGTGCTATCCCGACATCGAATTCGACATCCCCATCGGGAAGAACGGCGACACGTATGACCGCTACCTCGTCCGCATGGAGGAAATGCGGCAGTCGAACCGGATCCTCAAGCAGTGCATGCCGATGATCCGCGCGACGAATCCAGGCGAGATCAAAGCGAAGATCTCGCGCGTTGTGCGTCCGCCGGAAGGCGAGGTTTACCACTCGATCGAGTCGCCGAAGGGCGAGCTCGGCTACTACATCATCTCCGACGGAAAATCGCAGAACGCGTACCGCTGCCATGTGCGGCCGCCGTCGTTTGTGAACCTGCAGGCGCTGCCGGCCATGGCGCGCGGGCACCTCGTATCGGATCTCGTCGCGCTAATCGGGACCATTGATATTGTGCTGGGCGAGGTGGACCGATGAACCCCTGGCTCCGCTACCTCGTCTTCCCTCTCGTCAAGTTCCTCATCGCGTTCGTCATCGTTCAGCTGATCGTGATGGCGATGACCTGGATCGAGCGCCGCATGCTCGGATTCATTCAGGCGCGCCTCGGACCGAACCGCGTCGGGCCGTACGGGTTGCTGCAGGCGATCGCCGATCCGGTGAAGCTGCTGCTCAAGGAAGACATCCTTCCGAGCAGCGCGGAGAAGGTCGCGTACTTCCTCGGGCCGATGCTGCCGCTGCTGCCGGCGTTCGTGGTGTTCTGTCTGATTCCGTTCGGTCCGCCGCCGACGTTCATCGCCGCGCGCGTCAACGTCGCGCTGCTGCTGATCCTCGCCCTCACCTCGACGGGCGTGTACGGCATCATCCTCGGCGGCTGGGCATCGAACAACAAATACTCGCTGATGGGCGGCCTGCGCTCCGCGGCGCAGATGGTCTCGTACGAAGTGCCGTTCGGACTGTCGATCATCGGGGTGCTGATGCTCTGCGGGTCGCTCGACCTTGTGAAGATCGTCGAGTATCAGGAGCGCAACGTCTGGAACGTGCTCCCGCAGCTCGTGGCCTGCTTCATCTTCTTCGTGGCGATGAACGCGGAGAACAACCGCACGCCATTCGATCTGCCGGAAGCGGAATCGGAGCTCGTCGCCGGATTCCACACCGAGTACTCCGGAATGAAGTTCGCCTTCTTCATGCTGTCCGAGTATTCGATGATGCTCGTGAACTCGTGCCTGATGGTCAGCCTCTACTTCGGCGGCTGGACCCTCGGAGGCGTCGTCGGCAGCGCGCACCATCAGATCGGATTGACGACGGCGGTGCTCCAAAGCTGGGGCCTTCTCGGCGGCATCATCGGGACCGTGATCTTCACCGTGAAGGTGATGATCTTCATGGTCGTCTACATCTGGTTCCGCGCGACGTTCCCGCGCTTCCGGTTCGATCAACTCATGGATCTAGGATGGAAGTGGCTGATCCCGCTCGCACTGGGCAATATCGCCGTGACGGGCATTCTCGTTCTCGCCGGTGCAGAGTGGCTGCTGTCGGTATTCGGGGCGGTCGTTCTCATCGCAACCATTGCACTCGTGGTGCGCGGGCCAAGAGCGGCGCCGCGCCAGGTGGCTCATGCAAGTCGAGTATCCGAAGTCTAGCTGGACCGACCGCTTCCTTCTGCTCGACCTCCTCGAAGGTCTGAAGACGACGTTCAAGGAGCTGTTCAAGCCGAAGGTGACGATCCGTTATCCGGAAGAGCGGATGGAACCCGCGGACCGTTTCCGCGGAATGTTCCGCTTCTCGTATGACCGCTGCATCGCGTGCAAGCTCTGCGCGGTGGCGTGCCCGATCGACATCATCTACATCGACGTCCACGACGAGATGCGCGACGTCGACGGCAAGCAGAAAAAGATGAAGGTGCTGGACCGCTATGACATCGACGTCAAGCGATGCATGTTCTGCGCGCTCTGCGAAGAGGCGTGCCCGACAAAGCCGAAGTCGATCTGGCTGACGTCGAAGACGTACGAGCTCGCGACGTACGATCGCAACGATCTCTACTTCAATATGCAGGAGCTCGAATACTGGGACGACAAGCCGCGCTACACGGGCCTGCCGCCGGAAGAAGGGGAGGAGCCTCGCGCGATCGAAGGGCAGAAGCTCATCGAAGGATGAAGGATGAAGGATGAAGGCTGAAAGATGAATCGACGCACCGACCGCCGCATCGGATTCATCCTTCATCCTTCATCCGTCATCCTTTGGACAGGAACGGAATGGACGCATTAACGCAGAACATGCCTCTGCTGGTGTTCCTCGTCATCGGGACGATCGCGGTGGCTTCGTCGATCCTCGTGATCGCGATGCGCAACCCGGTGCACTCGGCGTTGTTCCTCCTGCTCACGTTTCTGTGCGTTGCCGTCCTGTTCGTGCTCGAGTCCGCGGAGTTCGTCGCGGCCGTCCAGGTGCTCGTCTACGCCGGCGGCATCATGGTGCTGTTTCTCTTCGTCGTCATGTTGATCAACGTCCGGCATCTGCCGGAGGAGCG
>DASWBH010000019.1:0-26996 GCA_036390755.1 Thermoanaerobaculia bacterium | reverse complement strand
GCAGGATGAGCCGCGTGGCGCGGCCGGTTCCGTCGGGAACGAACGTCACCTGCGCATCGACGCTCTCGAGGAAGAACTCGGCAGGCCCTTCAGCGAACATCTCGTTCTTACCCTGCCCGGTCGCCTGCAGAAAGAGGTGATCGCCTTCGCGCGAGATCGCGATGATGAAATTCGGAGCGAGTTGATAACGCCCGACGTAGCGATCGAGCACCGCGGGATCGATGGCAATTTCCTGATGCCGTTTCGGCGGAGGCGCTTCTCCCTCGATGCGCTTCCCCGATATGTCGCGCCCGGCCTGATGAAGCACGAGACCCGCCGCGCGACCGGACGCATCGAGATTGAATGTGATCTGCGCGTTTGTCACCTTGAGGAAGAAATCGCGTTCGCTCTCCGGGAAGACTTCGACTTTCCCCTGTCCCGTCGCCTGCGTGAAGAGCCGGCCGCCTTCGCGCGTCACGGTGAGGATGAAGTGAGGCGCGAGCTCGTAGCGCCCAACGTATCGGTCGAGCACTTCAGGCGCGAGCTGAGTCTCCTTCCGTTCTTTTGGCGGCGCGATGAGCGGGAATGAAGGATCGAGGAGGTGCCGTCCGATGTCATCGACGGCGTCCGTGGACATGTTCGACAGCACGACGACGCCCGTGCGCTGCTTCGGGTCGAAGGCGATGAACGAGCGGTAGCCGCCCGTGCCACCGTTGTGCCATACGATCTGCCGCTCTCCGCTCGTACTCACGTGCCAGCCGAGCGCGATCTCGAGTCCCGTCATGCCGGTCGGCCGCCGCGTCTCGAGCATCAGCGTCATGGCCGGTGCGAGCTCCGTCCGGGTGATGCCGAGGTTTGCGGATAGAAGCGTCAGAAGATCGTTCGCCGTCGATCGTAGCGCGCCGGCGCCGGCGAGCGCTGGCAGATCCCAGTTGGGAACGCGCTGCTGCTGGTTGTCGTGGCCGGGCGCAAGCCTCTGTTTGAGATCGTCATCGAGCGTAATGACTGTGCTGTTCATGGAAAGCGGACCGGTGATGCGCTTCCTCACGAGCGTCTCGTAATCCGTTCCGGCGCGCAACGCGAGGACGTGGCCTAACAACCCGCCGCCCAGGTTCGAATACTCGTACATCGCACCGGGGTCGCGTGGCAGCGTGTACGAGGCAAGGAATCCGTACATCTGCTGCACGGTGTACTCAGCGTACGGATTCGACGCGTTGGCCGGTTTCATATTCAAAGGGAGGCGCGGAAGTCCGGAGGTGTGCGTTGCGAGGTCGAGCAGCGTGATCTTCCTGCCGTCGCGCTCGGGTACCTTGACCGAATTCGGAAGGTATTTCGCAACGGGATCGTCGAGTGAGACCTCGCCACGCTTCAACGCGTCCGCGAGTAGAAGACACGTGAACACCTTCGTGGCCGAACCGATCTCGAAGAGCGTGTCGCCGTTCACCGGCCGCGTGTCGTTGTCGAAGGTGCCGTGCGCCACGATCCTGCGGCCGTCGCGGTCGATCAGTCCGACAACGATCCCGACGCCCTGATGCTGAACGTCGATGCGGTTCGCGAGAATCGCGCCGACCTCGTCGTTGGGAGGTAGCACAGCCTGTTCCGCGCCTCGCACCGAGCACGCGATCAGCAGGAGTCCGAAGACAAACCGCGAGCGTTTCATGTTTCCTCCATCCCGGTTTCGTGCTGACCGGCTGACGCAGCGGCTTCTCCGTCGAGGCTGAAAATGGTTTCGACGGGAACGGCGAGGGCGCGGGCCAGCTTCAGCGCGAGCAGAACCGACGGCACCATCCGTCCGGTCTCGATGGCGTTGACCGACTTCCGCGTCACGCCCGCTTTGGCCCCGAGATCGGCCTGCGTCAGGTCGTGCATCGCGCGCAGCACCTTCAGCGTGTTTTTCAGTGCTTCGGCCATCGTCAGCCGCGATCGAAGTAGAGGAACGAGGTGATGAACGTCGCGATCGCGACGGTGATCGTCGCGACGCTCATGACCGTCACCGCAGCGACTGTGTTCAACCCGGAGAGGACAATGCCGAGCGGGATCTGCGCGACAAGCACGACCACGAGCGCGACACGCTGCGCGCGCGAGATTCGCCTGCCGGAACTCGTCGTTCAACATCGCTTTCACGTCCGGATCATCCGGGCGAAACGAGCGGCGGATCGGCGCGTGGAAGAGGAAGAAGACGCCGGCGATCGCGACCGGTAAGAGCCACGGCATCCGCGATGCCCAGTCGGCGAGAAGCGACCCGGGGCGGAGGACATGCGCGATGAGTGTGGCCGCGATGAGAAGGACCAGCGCCAGCACGGCCGACAGCGATCGGCGGCTCATGCGGAGAAGCAACTCTGTGCGGTCGGGTTCGCCTGAAGAGGTCATCTGAACGGCTCCTGTCATTGCAAAACTCCTTCGAGTTGAGTAACTGTTACTGGGCATATTATAACCGATCAGGGTCTAAATGCAACCTATAAGTTACTCCACGGATCAACCTCGCCGCGTGGCATAACGGCGGGCTTTCGATTGTCGAGGCACGCTTTTGCGAGCCGGACGCAGGTCATTCGCGCCCTCACATTCGGCACACGCGACCGGTGGTGCTTGAGTGAACTCGCCGGCAGAAATCGTCAAAGCTCGCACGCATTCGAATCCCGTATGCGCTACCAATGACTCCGAGATGCAGAAGTTGACCGCCGGCGGATGCGGCCGCCCTTCTTCGCACCGGCCCGCGATTCGAGCTCGTTAGACAGGTAACGATCAGAACGTGCCGTTCAGAACATGCCGTTCGAGTTCGCTGCTTCAGCGGGAACGCGCTGGAGAACGTCCCAGTGCTCGACGATCTTGCCGTGGTCATCGAGCCGGAAGATGTCGATTCCTGCCCAGTCGTCGCCGCCGGGCCACTGCTGCCGGCAATGCAGGACGACGTAGTTGCCATCGGCGAGAACGCGGACGAACTCGACGCGTTTGCCGGGGTACTCGGCAGCCATGCGAGTGAAGTACTCGACGAAGGCTTCCTTCCCGTCGCCGACGCCGGGATTGTGCTGGATGTAGCGATCGCCAGCGTACCGCTCCGTCGCCTCGCGCGGCTTGCACTGGTTGAACATGAGGTCATAGAACGCGACGACGTTCCGCTTGTTTCGTTCGAGATCAGTCATTTGCACACCGCTCGCACGCACTGCAGCATCGCGCCGGATTGTGACATCCGTCATAGGGATCTGTGAGCCGCTCGACAGCCCCCCTTCCGCTCGCCGCCTAGGATCGCCCCACAACGAACGATTTATCAGGAGTCTAACCGTGGCCTTCGTCATCACCGACAACTGCATCAAAGACGAGCTTTGCATCCAGGCTTGCCCCGTCGACTGCATTCACCCGCGCAACGACGAGGCTGCATTCGCAACCGCGACGCAGATGTACGTCGACCCGGCAGGCTGCATCGACTGCGGCGCATGCCTTCCGGTCTGCACCTCAGACGCGATCTTTCCGCTCGACGAGGTGCCGGCGGACAAGCGGCAGTTCATCGCGATCAACGAAGCGTTCTTCGCCGCTTAGAGCGCGAGTCGCCCCGCGGCTCAGTGCTCGGTGGCAGGCACGGCCTGGATCGTGCGCGCATACCGATGCGTATACGCGCCCGGCGATGCGGTGTTGATCATCGCGGTGAGCGCTTGCGCGGCGAGCGGTCTGCTGAACAGGTAGCCCTGAAACTCGTGGCAACCGTGCTCGGTCAAAAACATGAGCTGCTCGGCCGTCTCGACGCCTTCGGCGACGACACGGATGTTCAGCGCCTTGCCCATGGCGATGACGGCAGACACGATCGCGCCGTCGCTGCCTCCGCGCGTGACGTCCTGCACGAACGACTGGTCGATCTTCAGCGTATCGATCGGGAACCGCTTCAGGTAATTGAGCGACGAATGCCCCACGCCGAAGTCGTCGATCGCCACGCTCACGCCGAGGTTCTTGAGGTCGAGGAGAATCTCGGCGGTGAGGTTCGGGTCGAGCATGGCCGTGCTCTCGGTGATCTCGATCTCGAGGAAGTGCGGATCGAAGCCGGAGCGCTCGATCACGTCGTGGATCATCGAGACGACGTTCGGCTGCTGGAACTGGCGCGCGGATACGTTCACCGCGATGCGGACCGGCGTCCCGTCCACGTGCCACGCGTGTCCCTGACGGCAGGCCTCTTCGATTGCCCACTCGCCGATCGGAAGGATCAGCCGCGTGTCCTCGGCGATGCCGATGAACTCTGCCGGACGGAGCATGTTCGCGCCGCCGCGGTCCCAGCGGATCAGCGCCTCCATTCCGGTGACTGCGTGCGTCCGGAGGTCGAGCTGCGGCTGGTAATGAAGCACGAACTCGTGCCGTTCCAGCGCCTGATGCAGCGCGGTTTCCATCGAGAGACGCTCCGCCGCCTTGCGCGCGAGCACCGGCGAGCAAAGCTGATAGCTGTTGCGACCCGCTTCTTTGGCGCGATACAGCGCGCTGTTCGCGTTCTTCAGCAATGACTCGGCGTCTCCGCCGTCCTGCGGGTAAAACGCGATGCCGATGCTCGTCGTGATGTTGAAAACGTGATCGTCGACGGACAATGGCTGCGCAATGGACTGGAGGATCTTGCGCGCGACGGTGGTGACGTCGCCGACATTCGCCGGCTTCATGATCAGCAGCGTGAACTCGTCGTCGCCGACGCGGGCCACGGAGTCTTCCTCGCGGACGCAGAGCTTCAGCCGTTCGGCGATCTGGCCGAGGAGGCCATCTCCGCCTTCGCGGCCGAACGCTTCGTTGACGACGTTGAACCGATCGAGGTCGAGGCACAGCACGGCGAGCTGGCCGCCGGCGCGGTGCGCGTAATTGAGCGCGATGGCGAGGCGATCCTTGAACAGCGCGCGGTTCGGGAGTCCGGTGAGGACATCGTGATGCGCCCTGTACCGGACGTCGTCCTCGGCGCGTTTGCGGTCGGTGATGTCGACGAGCGTCGCCGCGATCGTGGGCTGCCCCTTGGCATCGGTGGCCATGCTCGCATTCATCAGCACCCAGACTTGTGTGCCGTCGGCGCGGCGCAATGAGGTCTCGAAGCTGGCGAGTGCTCCTTGATCACGCAGGCGCGCGACAACGGTTTGCCAATCAGCATCGGGGGCGTACACATCAGCGATGCCGTGCGTCATGAGCTCGGCGCGCGAGGAGAATCCGAGCATCTTCGCGCACGCGTCGTTACAGTCGAGGATTCCTCCCGCTGCATTCGCGCGATACTCGCCGGCCGGGTTGCGGTCGAAGAGCTGCTTGAATCGCTCGGCCGACGTCCGGACCACTTTGACCTGCGCGCGATACGCGGCGACGACCGTGCCGATCAGCAGCAGAGCGGCGGCGGCGAGGAACCACGGCGTCTGATAGATGAACGCGCTTTGCCGGAACGTGACCGTCCCCGTGCTCCACGGTCCGTCATCCATTGCCGCGCGCACGTGGAACCGGTAGGACCCGGGGCCGAGGTTCGTGTACAGCGCATGGCGGCGAGTGCCGGCGTCGATCCATTCGCTGTCGAATCCTTCGAGTTTGTACTGGTAATGGACCTTTTCCGGTGCGGCGAGGTTGATACCGGTGTACCGGAGCTCGAGAGTCTTCGTTCCCGCGGGGAACGACAGCGATCCGCTCGGATCGATCCGATGGCGGTCAGCGAAGATGTCCTGGATGATGACCACCGGAGCAGCCGCGGCGCGAGCGCGATTCGGGTCGATCATTGCGACGCCCTTGACGGTGGCAAACCAGAGCTTCCCGTCGGGCGTTTTCCACGCGACCGGCTGCGTGCCGCCGTTGCACTCACGGCTTTGCATTCCGTCAGCGCGTCCGTACGCGACGCTGGTAACTCTCGCTTGAAGCCCCTCAGCGAAATCGTCGAGCTGCTGACGCGAGACCCGGAAGATTCCTTTGTTGCAACTCATCCAGAAGAAGCCATCGCTGTCTTCGAGAATTGCGAACACGCTGTCGTCGAACAGTCCTTCGCGCGCAGTGATTGTCGACCAGCGTCCGCCTTTATAGCGGCTCAATCCGCCGCCGGCAGTGCCGACCCAGAGCGCACCGGTGTTGTCCTGATGAATGGCGAGAATCAGATCGCTGGCCAGACCATTGTTCTTCGTGAAAGAAGTCACAGTGCCATTCGCGATTCGATTGAGACCTCCATCCTGAGTTCCGGCCCAAATTGCGCCGTTCCGGTCCTCGTAAATGACTCCGACGGCTTCGCCGGATAATCTAAATATCTCCGGCGTAATCGTGCCATTCACAACGCGCTGAAGTCCGCGGGCGGTGCCGACCCAAACCGCGCCGCTGCGGTTCTCGTACAGCGACAACACCATATTGCTGTGAAGCCCGTTCGTCGTGTCGTAAACGGTGGTGTGTCCCTGGACGATGCGATTCAGTCCCTTATCGAGCGTGCCGACCCACAAGCTGCCGTCGCGCGCGCTCAGGGCCGACATCACCATGTCGCTGGACAGCCCATTGTGCTCATCGAGGCGGCGGCCATCGAGCGTCTGAACGCCTTTGCCCGTGCCGACCCAGACAGTGCCGCTCGGCTCGGCGGTCACAGTGCGCACTTTGTCAGCGAGCAGACCCTGCACGGTCGTGAAGGCGATGACCCGCCCGTCCGCAACCCGCGTCAGGCCATTGGCGGATCCGATCCATAAGTTGCCTTCGCGATCTTCCACAAACGAAGACACGGCCTTGTTGCCGATGCCGATCGCGTCAGAGGGAGAATCGAAGTGTTCGTTCCGGAAGCGCACGACACCGTGATCGAGAGTGCCGATCCACAGAGTGCTGTGGCTGTCTTCGTAGATTGCGTTGATGTTTGCCGACGGCAAGCCGTCCGCAGCGGTGTACGCGCGGAACTGACCCGACCGGTAGCGAAGCAGCCCGCTTCCCCGCGTGCCGATCCAGATGCTGCCGTCGCGGGTCGTACGGATCGCGAGGATGTGGTCGGTCGGGAACCCCTCCGCGTCGTGTCGCAGGAGGTGGCCGTTCGTCAGGGTGACGACGCCGTGTGTCGTACCGATCCAGAGCTGGCCGGTCCAGTCTTCGGCGAGCGCCGTAACGGTCATTGCTGATCCGGCGTTCGAGCCGGCGACGGTCAGAATGCGGCCGTTCGTCTGGCGCGACGCCAGGCCCTTCTGTGTCCCGATCCAGATCGTGCCGTTGCCCGACTCATAGAGCGCCGTAGCCGCGTCGCTCGGCATTCCATCTGTCACACCATAAGAATTGACGCCGTGTCCATCAATGCGGACAACGCCGCCGCCGTTCGTCGCGGCGTAGACGCTGCCGTCGCGAGCGGCCAACAGTGCGAGCGTCATGTTGTTATGGATCTGTGGAGCAGTGGCGCGATCGTAAGTAATGAACTCAGTACCGTCGAACCGGACGAAGCCCTCTTGCGTTGCCGCCCACACGTAACCGTCAGCACTCTGCGTCAGCGCGTATACGGTGCCTTGCGGCAGTCCCTGCTCCACTCCCCAGTTACGGACGACACTCTGATCGAGTGACAGCGCCGGATCGATCGCCAGCACGGAGCCGGTACAAGCGGCGAACGCGAACAGAAGCACGATCGATTTCTTGGCGATTCTCATTGGACCGGTGTGGACGGTGATGTTAGGACGGTCGCGCGTCGGTGTCAAAAGCACAAATCGTTTGTAGCGCGTTAGTGATCTAATCACACTCTATCCATAATGGCCCATTCGATAGAGCTGAGGTATACCGCCGCACCTCAAAATGGGCGCTTTGTTGTATGTATTAGCGGCGCTTGGATAGGCATCTCGGTATACCGGCCGGTATATTTTCGATACATTCAATGCATTATGGCTGTTGAGACGTAACGAATTCACAAAGTACTCACGCGTTGTCTTACGGAGAATGGACGCGTAGAATTCCGCGTCACCATGAGAAGAGTTGCATTGCTGTGCGCCGGGATCGCCATTGTGGCTGCGGCCGGCTTCAGTGGCGAAGGAAGTATTCGTCGCAGCGCGCGACGCATTCCTGGCCGGTATATCGTCGTACTCGAAGCGAGTGCCGATCCGGCGACGGTTACGAACACGATGCACAACATGAATAGTGTGCGCGTCCGGAACAATTACGGGCGCGGCGTCAAAGGCTTTGCCGTCGAAATGGGCGACGCTGATGCACAGTCGCTGGCGCGAGACCCTCGCGTGCAGTTCGTCGAAGAGGATGCCACCGTCTCGGCTGCTTCAGCCCCGTGGGGCCTCGACCGGATCGACCAGCGCTTCCTTCCGTTGAATGGCACGTATGTCAGCAATGTCAGCGGTGCGGGAGTGAATGTTTATGTTGTGGACACGGGCATCCTGGCCGAGCACGTCGATTTCGGCGGCCGCGTTGCTGCGGGTTTCAGCGCATTCTCCGACGGCACCGGTAGCACCGATTGCAACGGCCACGGGACTCATGTCGCCGGCGTCGTTGGCGGTGCTGAATACGGCGTCGCCAAGTCGGCGACGCTCATCCCGGTGCGAGTTCTCGATTGCAATGGAGCAGGCAGCATCTCCAGCGTGCTTGCCGGCCTCGATTGGGTGTTGCTGGATCATGCGCAATCCACCCACCCGTCCGTCGTGAACATGAGCCTCGGCGGCGATGCCTCCTCTGCTCTCGATTCCTCCGTCAACCAGCTGATCGCTGCGGGTATCACCACGGTCGTCGCGGCGGGCAACTACAACGTCGATGCGTGCGGCAGCTCGCCTGCGCGCGTCGCGAGTGCGCTCACGGTCGGCGCCTCAACGGACAACGATCAACGCGCCGGCTTCTCGAATTACGGTCAATGTGTCGATCTTTTCGCGCCGGGCTCAAACATCGTTTCGGATTCATACTCGAGCCCGACCGCGACCGCCGTTTCCAGCGGCACATCCGAGGCGGCGCCGTTCGTCGCCGGGGTGGCTGCCCTCTGCCTGGAGAAGTATCCCGACGCCTCACCCGCGACAGTCTCGCAGACGCTCGTGTCTCAGGCCACGCTGGATGGACTCACCGGGATCGGCGCCGGTTCGCCGAATCGCCTCCTCTTCTCCCTGATCGACTCTCTCGACAATCCTGCACAAAGCGACTCGCAGCTTCTCGCCGATCCGAGCTTCGAGTACGGCACGACCTTCTGGACGTCGGACATTTGCACGGTGATCAACCCGACCGGCTGTGGGGGGGGCAGACTCTTCGACGAGATGAGCGTGCCGTCGCGGACGGGAAACAATCACGCCGCGATCGGTGGGCCGGCGAAGACGTTCCACCTGATGTCCGAACCGGTCACGATCCCCGCCGTCACCAGATCGGAAATGAACTTCTATCTGTGGGTCGTGACGAAGGTCAAGAAGTCGACACCGGAAGATGTGTTGACAATCGAGATTCGCAACTCGGCCGGCGCGCTGCTCGAGACGATCGGCAAGTTCAGCAATCTCGACGCGAATTCGACATACACGCAAAGACGGTTCGACGTGACGCGCTATCGCGGCGCGACGATCCGCATCTCGTTCACCGGCGTGCAGAGCCAGGGTCCGCCGACATGGTTCATGATCGACGATGTCGGACTGAATATCTGGCGCTAAGCGTCAGCCCGCCGTCCGGCTCGCCGGCAGCGAGTACCGAGAGCACAGAGAAATCTGTGCTCTTTGTGTCTTTGGGATGGCGACGCAGGCGAGAATAGTCGCCGGCCACACGAACATGTCGGCGTATCACTTCTCGCCGTTCGCAGTTCCGGCGGCAGTTACCGCGGCGGTGGTGATCCTGTGCGCGACGGCAATCGCGCTCACTCGCTTCTCGCGAACGACTGCCGCGATGCTCGGCATGGCCGCGGCGACGGCCGCATGGCAGGGGGCGTGCGCGCTGATGTACCTCGCGGTCGATGCGCGCATTGCAGCGATCTGGGCGCGGATCGCCTGCGGATGTGCGCTGTTCGTCGCACCGGCCGTCTATCACTCCGTTGCGAGCATCCTCCCCGCTTCTCGATACCGCAGGACCATTGCAGCTCTCGGGTGGTTGATCGCTGCCGCGTTGGCGATCCTCACGGCGACATCCAACTCTCTCGTCAGCGTGCGCCGCTTCTGGTGGGGTTTCTATCCGGCGTATGGCGTTGCCGCTCGCGCGATCTTCCCGCTCTTCGTCGCCTGCCTGTTTGTCCTGGCTGCCGTCGACCTGATCCGCGCTTTTCCGAAGTTTGCAGGCACGGAGCGCAGCCGCATCTCGCTGTTCATGATCGCACTCGGCATCGGTTGCGTCGCCACGATCGACTTTCTCCCCGCATACGGCGTTCCTGTGTATCCGTTCGGCTGGGCAGCGCTGCTCGCCTGCACGGCGATCGCGATGTACGCGATCCTCAAACACGGACTCGTGCCGATCGCGCCCACTCTGCCGGCGACCGAGATCATCAGCGCGATGCGCGATCTGCTCCTGGTGACGGACCGCGACAGCCGCATTCGTTTCGTCAACAATGCCGCGTGCGGATTTCTCGGGTACGCACGCGAAGACATCATCGGCCGCCATCTCGAAGATCTCCTCGTCCCGACCGACGACACACTCCCGACGCTGCCCGGCCGCTTCGTGCGGGACCGCGAGTATGTCTTCCGCACGAAGATGGGACAGCCGATCGAGTTGACGCTCTCGCACTCGCCCGTGATGCGGCGAGGAGAAACCACCGGAGCCGTCATCATCGGAC
Organism: Thermoanaerobaculia bacterium; assembly: GCA_036390755.1. Lineage (GTDB taxonomy): Bacteria > Acidobacteriota > Thermoanaerobaculia > Gp7-AA8 > Gp7-AA8 > DASVHS01. The sequence continues at coordinate 16,366 of DASWBH010000019.1, read as the reverse complement.
GCGATCTCCGCGACCGAAAGCGTTACGAATGGGAGGCGCGCCGCGCGGTGACGCTGCTCGAATCGACGCTCGATTCGACAGCGGACGGCATTCTCGTCATGGGCCAGGACGGACGGGTCCTCACCTGGAACCAGCGCTTCGCTGACCTGTGGGGTGTTCCAGCCGAGGTCATCGAGCACGGAGACGATCAAGTGTTGATCGGCCATCTCGTCGAGCAGCTCGCCGATCCAGCAGAGTTTCGGCGCAGCCTCGCTGCGCTTTACGATCATCCGGAAGTCGAGAGTGTCAACACCCTCGAGTTCACCGACGGGAGGCGACTCGAGCAATACTCGATCGGCCGTTACCTCGACGACCAGCCGCTGCGCGTGTGGAGCTTCCGCGACGTGACCGCGCGACTCGCCGCGGAGGATGCGCTTCGCGAATCCGAAATGCGGTACCGCCTTCTCTTCGAGCAGAACGCCGCTGGTGTCTGCCTGGCGACGATTTCGGGGCACATCATAAACTGCAATCCGACGTTCGCCGACATGGTCGGTTTACGCGTCGACGAGCTCGCAAACCGTGATCTCCGCGATGTGTTCGCGCGCGCGTCGGCGGTCGAAGAGATACGCAATCGTCTGGAGGAGACACCGACCGTACGCGGCGTCGAGATCGAAATGCGCCGTCCCGACGGCGAGCGCGTCTCCGCTCTTGCGAACGTCTCCCTCCTCGGCGATGGCGATCGTGCGCTCGTGCACCTGACCGCGGTCGACATCAGCGACCGCAAGCGGGCCGAGGAGCAGATCGAGTTTCAGGCGTACCACGATGCGCTGACCCAGCTGCCGAACCGGCGTCTGTTCGTCGAACGGCTGGAACTGAGCCTCCTGGCCGCGAAACGCGCGCGCGGCAACGTGGCAGTCCTGTTCATCGACGTCGACCGCTTCAAGAACATCAACGACACGCTCGGGCACAGCGTTGCCGACGCACTGCTGCTCGAAATCGCGCAGCGCCTGCGCACGTGCGTGCGGCAGACCGACGCTGTTGCGCGCTACGGCGGCGACGAGTTCACCGTGATTCTGCCGGACCTGAATCAGCCGGAAGACGCCGCGCAAGTCGCCGAAAAGATCCTGGAGCGTGTCAACGAGCCTGTGGTCATGGGCGCCAGCGTGATCGAGGCGTCAGTCAGTATCGGCGTCGCGATCTCTCCCTACGACGGAACCGACGTCGACACGCTGCTGCGCAACGCAGATGACGCCATGTACCGCGCCAAAGAAGCGGGTAGAAACACGTATCAGCTCTGCACCGAACAGATCAAAACGCGCGCGATGGAGCGGTTGTCGATGCAATCGCGCCTCCGCAAAGCGATGCACGAGCACGAGCTCACGCTGGCGTATCAGCCGCAGGTCTCACTCGCCACGGGATTGATCGTCGGCGCGGAAGCGATGATCCGCTGGAACGATCCGGAGCGCGGCATCATCGAGCAGAGCGAATTCATCGCCGTCGCTGAGGAGACGCGCCTCATCACTCCTCTCGGCGAGTGGGCGCTGTTCACGGCATGCCGCCAGCTGCGCGACTGGGTTGACGCCGGTTTGCCACCGCTGCGCATGGCCGTGAACATCTCGGCGCGACAGTTCCAGCAGCGCGACGTCGCCACATTGATCGGCCGCGCCATCGGCGAGTCCGGAATCGATCCGGCATTGCTGGAACTCGAAATCCACGAGACCACGGCCATGCGCGACATCGAGCTCACGATCGAGTTGCTCAATCATCTGCGCGAGGTCGGCGTCTCGCTGGCCCTCGACGATTTCGGCAGCGCCTACTCGTCCCTGGGATCGCTGCGCGTCCTGCCGATTCACGCCGTGAAGATGGATCGAAGTCTGTTCGAGGGAGCAGCGGCGGCTGACCGCGATGTCGGCATCGTCAGCGCCGTCACCGGTGTCGGTCACCGTCTCGGGCTCCGAGTTGCCGCGGATGGCGTGGAGACGGCCGAAGAATGCGAGTTCCTCAAAACGCGCGGCTGCGACGAGGGGCAAGGCTCGTACTTCAGCGCCGCCGTCGATCCGGATAGCTTCGCGCGATTGATCACGGCGCAGAACGTCACTCAACGTTGATCCGTCTCGCCGACTTTCACACCGAGTCGCTACTGCATCACGAGCTCGACGCGACGGTTCTTCACCCGGCCGTCGTCGCTCCCGTTGGATGCGACCGACTGCGGGCGCTGATTCAGGTTTGAGCACGGCGCTGGCGGTATCGAAGTAAATCCCGCCGACCGCGACAGCCGGGCCGTTACGCCCGTCCCGCGAGCAGCCGTCGCAGAATCTTTCCCGACGGCGACCGCGGAATCGCGTCGATGACCTCGACGACGCGCAGCTTCTTGTACGGCGCCACCCGGCCGGCCACGAACGACTTGATCTCGTCAGGCGTCGCCGCCGATCGCAGGACGACGAACGCCTTCGGCACCTGGCCGGCTTCATCGTCGGGCATCGGAACAACGGCAGCGTCGGCGACGGATGGATGCGTGAGGAGCAAGGCCTCCAGTTCGGCCGGCGCGATCTGCAGGCCCTTGTACTTGATCAGCTCCTTGACACGGTCGACGATGAAAAATCGTCCCTGGTCATCGGCGTAACCGATATCGCCCGTGTGCAGCCAGCCGTCGGTGTCGATCATCGCCGCCGTCGCATCAGGACGGTTCAGATACCCCATCATCACCTGCGGACCGCGAACGCAGATCTCCCCTTCCTGATCCGGCCCGAGCTCCGCGCCCGTACCGATGTCGACAATTTTCGACTCCGTATTCTGCAGCGGCTGTCCCACACCTGCCGTATCGCCGGACCGCGTGATGTGCGTGGCCGGCGAAGCCTCAGTCATCCCGTAGCCCTGCATCACTGTGCAGTGAAAACGTCTCGCCGCTTCTCCCGCCACTGCAGCGCTGAGCGGAGCGGCGCCTGAAAAGAGCGTGCGCACGGAGCTGATGTCGTACTTGTCGACGATCGGGCTGCGCAGCGCGAGAAAAATCGGCGGCACGACGTACACGTACGTCACGCGATATCGCTCGGTCACCTGCAGACACTGCTCGAGATCGAAGCGCGGCATCGTGACCACCGTCGCGCCGGCGTAGATGCCGCTGCACATGATCACGACCATTCCGTAAATGTGAAAGAACGGGAGGAACGCCAGCGTCACGTCATCGCTGCGCAGTTGAATGACCGACTGACATTGAACGATGTTCGCGATGAGATTCCGGTGCGTGAGCATCACGCCTTTCGGCAACCCGGTCGTGCCGCTGGAGTACGGCAATGCCACGATGTCGTTCGCCGGATCGATCTCGACCTCCGGCACGACGCCGTCAGACTCGAGAAGCGATTCGAAGGACTCTTCGCCGGCGACGAAAATCTCGCGGACCGGCATGTCCCTGGCCTTGTCGAAAAACATCCGTGACGTCACGAGGTACTTCGCGGCGGCGTCTTCCAGCTGCCGCTGCAACTCGTCCGCCGTGTACAGCGGATTGATCGTCGTTGCGATGCCGCCGAGGAGCGAGACGGCGAAGAAGATGATGGCGTAGTCGGGAGAGTTCGCGCAGTAGATCGCGACGACGTCGCCCTTCCGCAGACCGCGTGCGGCAAGCGATGCCGCGCAGCGGCGAACCGCGTCCGCCCACCCCGCGAATGTCAGCACGCGACCGCCCGACGAATCGATGAAAGCCGCCTTATCTCCCCATCGCGCGGCGCGCTCGAGGAGAAAGGGAGCCAGTGCAAGATCAGGAATCTCGAGCGGATCCTCGGGAGCGCGAAAGATCATGTGTGCGGCAATCGTAGGGAGAGTTGTCGTTCCGTGCAATTTCCGCTACCCTTGGCGCGGGTCTGTACCAAATAACAGCGCAATCCGCAGAGACCGGCGCGAGCCTCGCTCTCTCAGGCTTCGCCTCTCTTTACACGCGCCGAGAGGGAGATCGTCGTGGAACGATCCAGCCAGAGGTTTGTCCACTCGCGCCGCGCGAGTTTGTGTTTCATCCGCGCAGCGGGGTTCGTCGCGTGCATCGCATTTTCAGCGGCGGCGATTGCCGAGACGCAGTGTCAGGCGTTGAGCGGTGCGATTCGCGCAGCCGGAGCTGATGCAGCATTGATGAAGGGAACGGCCGACCTCACGATCGGCCGCGTCCCGCACAAAGCGACACTTACTGCGGTCATGCAGGGGGCGCCGCAGAACGGGCCCGATGGAGTCCGGCGCGCGCGCATGTCGCAAGTCGTGGTCCTCGACAACGGGAGCTCCTTCCGAGGCGAAGGAACTCTCGTCCTCGATGCGAACAGCGCACGCGCGCAGTGGAGCGCGACGCTCAGCGGCACCGGTGGTGCGCTCCAGGGCTACGGCGGTGTCATCAGCTTCACCGGCGAGGTCAATCTCGATCAGCCGCATCTGATGATGCATGGCGGCGGTCAGCTTTGCCGCGGAGACGCGCAGTGAAGCGCGTGCGACTGCTCTCCTGCCTTCTCCTTTTGATCCCCGCTTCGATGTTCGCGACCGTCGAGGACGTCGACGGACCGCACGTCAGCGCCTTCACTCTCGATGCGACATCCATCGACGTCACGGGCGGCGCTGCCACAGTGAGAGCCACGATGTCCGTGACCGATGACGTCACCGGCGTCGCGTATGGCTCGTTCTGTTACTCGAGCCCGAGCGGCTCCAGCACGATTTGCGCTTCTGTCTCGACGCTCGCCTCGGGATCCTCGCTGAACGGCGTGTTCAGCGGAACGCTGTACGTTCCTCAGACGGTGGAAAACGGAACGTGGACGATCAGCTACGTCTCTGCGCAGGACCCGGTCGGCAACTATCGCTACTACTATCCGGACACAACCGTTCCCGCGTTTCCGTCCGGTCCTCGACAGCTGCAGGTCACCGCACCTGTCCGGGACATCACGCCGCCGCAGCTCACCGCGTACTCGATCTCGCCGGCCGGAGTCGATGTGAGCAGCGCCGCCGGGGCGGCACAGATCGACATCCAGGTTCCCGACGCGGACTTTGCCAGCGCGTGGGTGTACATGGTCAGCCCGAACTCGCAGATCTGGGCGTACGGCTACATCAGCGATACATCGCTCGTGTCGAGCAACCCGAATGTCTATCGCGGCGCAGTCACGATTCCGCGTTCCGCGCAGGTCGGCGGGTGGAAGATCGCGTACATCGGCGTGACCGACACGAGCAACAACTATCTCTACTACTACAACCCTTCGTACTGCCGTTGCGGCACGTTGCTTCCGCCGGGAGACTCGACGCTGGCCGTCACGGCCACTCCATACGACAGCGGCCCGCCGGCGATTCTCGGCTTCGACTTCGCGCCGAAGGCGATCGACATCGCGAACGGGCCCGCCACGATCACTGTGGCCGCACACGTGACCGATGATCTCGTCGGCGTGAACTACGGCTGGTTCGCGTTCTACAGCACCCGGGCGAATCAGTGGCGCACCGGAAACCTCTATCGGAGTGGCGGCCCGACGAACGACGGCATCCTGACCGGAAGCGTGGAGTTCGCGCAGTACAGCGCCGCCGGCGTCTGGCAGCTCGCCTACGTCGCCGTGCAGGACATGCTCGGCCAGTACCGCTTCTACCAACCCTCCGATCTTCAAGGCCTCGGATTCCCGATCTACCTGCAGGTCAGCTCCGGCCTGCTGGTTTACAACGCGACGGGCAACTGGAACCAGACGTCGACGCTATCCGCCGTCCTGACGAGCGGCGGCGCGCCGATCGCCGGCCGTACGATCGAGTTCGAACTCGATGGCGTCTCAGTCGGCTCTGCCGTTACCGATGCGAACGGTGTGGCCACGCTGCCGGACGTATCCATTGCAGGACTCGATAGCGGCGTTCACGAGAACATCATCGAAGCGAACTTCGCCGGCGACGCGACGATGATCGCGGCGACGAGCAGCGCCAACCTGACCGTTGTCGGCAATCCGCAGACGATCACGTTCGGACCGATTCCGACGCGACACGTCGGGGACAGCTTTACGCTCAACGCGACGGCGAGCTCCGGTCTGCCCGTCGCCTACATCCTCGTCTCCGGTCCGGCGACGATCTCGGGTTCGACCGTCACGATCACGGACGTCGGCACCGTGACGATTCGCGCGGCGCAGCCGGGCGGCGGGCAGTGGGCAGCCGCTACGCCGGTCGATCAGTCGTTCGATACGACGGTGGCTGTCCGCGACGCGGTCGCGCCGATCGTCATCGCGCCGCCCGATGCGGCCTATCAGTGCGCGAGCGCGGTTCCGCCCGCAAGTGCGTCGGATGCGACCGCCACGGATAACGTCGGCGTGACTTCCTTGACCGTTGCGAGCAGCAACAACGGCGGCGCCGGAACTTCCGCCAGTCCTCTCGTCATCACCCGCACGTGGACCGTTTCCGACGCAGCCGGCAACAGCGCGTCGGCAACACAGACGATCACCGTCATCGACACGACGGCGCCGGTTCCGGACGCGAGCTCGCTTCCGGACGTCGTCGGTCAGTGCTCGGCCACCGTGACTACGACGCCGGTAGCATCCGACAGTTGCGCCGGACCGATTCGCGGGACAACGACCGATCCGCTGACGTATACCGCGCAAGGCACGTATACGATCACGTGGAAATTCAGGGATGCGGCCGGCAATATCTCGACGCAAACGCAACGAGTCATCGTCCGCGACACTGAAGCGCCCGCTGCGTTAGCGCCGGCAGCCGTATCGGTCGTGAGCAGGTCGTGCACTGCGCCGGTTCCCGATTTCACGGCGTCCCTCGCTGCTTCCGACTACTGCACGCCACGCCAGTCGCTGCGGATCACGCAGATCCCGTCGGCCGGAACTGACGCGCCGCTCGGCACAACACTGGTGACGATCACCGTGGCTGATGCTGCGGGCAACTCGATCGCCGCAGCGACGTCGTTCAGCGTCACGAACACCTTCCCGTCTGCCGATGCCGGAGGCCCGTACACCGTCAACGAAGGCAGCACCGTGCAACTGAAAGCCAAAGGTGCTGACGATGGCGGACCGGTGACCTATGCGTGGGATCTCGATGGCGATGGCGTATACGAAACAGCCGTCACGCCGGGAGCCGAGACGGTCTTCCCGGCCGCCGCGCTCGACGGTCCGTCCACGCGTACGATCGCTCTCCTTGTCACTGATCCGTGCGGCCAGAGCACGCGCGCAACGACGACCGTCACGATCAACAACGTTCCTCCTGACGTGGCAATCACGACGCCGGCGTCCGGCGCGCTGTACAAAGTCGGCGCCGCCACGGTGAATCTCACCGCCGCATTCAGCGACGTGGGCACGCTCGACACGCACACGTGCTCGATCAACTGGGATAACCCCGCCGACGCGACGGGCAACATCGCTTCAGGCGCGGTCCACGAATCCGCCGGCGCCGGCACATGCACGGCGAGCTACACGTTCGCGCACGCAGGCGAGTACTCGGCGACGGTCACCATGACCGATGACGACGGTGGCGCGACCTCCGCGAGGGTCCTGATCGTTGTCGTCGACCCCGCAGACTCGGCGATCACCGGCGGCGGCTGGCTCATTTCGCCGGCTGGCGCGCTCGTCGATTCGCCCGCGCTCACGGGAAAAGTGAACTTCGGATTTGTGTCGCATTACCTCAAGAGTGCGGCTGTCCCGACCGGCAACACCACATTCCAGTTCTCGGGCAGCAATTTCAAATTTGAGAGCAAAGGGTACGAGTGGCTCGTCGTCTCCGGAGCCAGGGCGCAATATCGCGGGACGGGCCAGGTCAACGGCAGCGGTGACTACGGATTCCTTCTCACCGCGTATGACGCGGACTTCGGCGCCGCAACCGGCATCGACAGATTCCGCATCAAGATCTGGGATCGAGCGAACGGGACTCGAATCGTCTACGACAATCGCATGGGCGCGCCGGATGACATCGATGCGGCCGATCCGCAGCTCATCGGCGAAGGCAGCATCGTCATTCACAAGTAGGGTCCGCGCGTTTTTCGCTCGCTTAACGTGATCGGGAGCACTTCCGGCCGCCCGGAAGGCGGCCGTACGCTTTTGGAGCGCTAATCGAACGCGTCGAGCGCCGCCGCCACCTGTTCATTCGTCGGCCGCTCGCGATAATCGCTCTCGATCTTCGACCAGCGAACGCGCCCCTGCGCGTCGAGCACGAACACCGCCGGATGCGGGACACCATCGAGCTTCTCCCTTGCGTACGCCGGGTCGCGCAAGCCGTACCGGTCGATTGTGATCGCGCGAGGATCCGACAGCAGCGAGAAGCCGACGGCACCGCGCCCGTCCGCCGCAATCTTCGTCGCAAGCTGACGGCTATCCTGCGGCAGATCGACGCTGATCGCGAAGAATCGCACGTCGTTGTACGCGTGAGCGAGATCGCGAAGTCCGACCAACTGCCGGACGCAGTACGGTCACCAGTAGCCGCGGTAGAAGACGAGGACGGCCTTGCGCCCGCGCGCATCGGCGAGGCTGACGCGCGTACCGTTCTGATCGCGCAGCGTGAAGCCGGGCGCCTGCTCGCCGGCGCGGGGCGGCGCCGCAGCTGCGGCGATCAGCACCAGCATGAGCGCAGCGATCGCGCCGCGTTTCCTCACGCAGGCTTCTCCGCCGTCCACACCGGCACCTGCCATAGCGCATAGCCGCGGGGATCGCGCACGCAGTCGATCATCTCGCGCCAGCGCCGCTCGAGCTCTTCGCGCGTAACGCCGCAGTGCTGGACCATCGACTCGGTGTAGCCGTCGCGCCAGGCCTCCCAGATCCGCGCGAAGGTTTCGCGCTCCACGCGAAGCGTATCGACCACGACGTAGTCGACCCGGATGTCGTTCATCTCGAGATCGTGAAGGAGCGTGAACGTTTTGCGCCCGACGTGGAGGTCGCATCCGACGGCGGCCCCATAGCGCCGAGGAAGCCGCTGCCAGAAACCGTCCGAGTCGAGCTCCGTCGGATGGCACCACAACATCCCGTAATCCTCGGCGATGAGATGCACGCGGCCGCGCGGGCCAAGAACGCGGCGAATTTCTGCGAGCACCTGCGGCGCATCCGAGACGGCCTGCACGACGTGACGGCAGACGACGAGGTCGAACGCCGCATCGTCGTACGCGAGCGCGAGCGCGTCGCCTGCCTCGAACCGGACGCGCGATCCGAACGGCGCGCAGCGCGCCGCCGCGCTCGCGAGATGCGACTGTTCGAGATCAACGCCGACGAACGACGCGCGCGGAAACTTCGCGGCCAGTCGCGCCGTGATCTCGCCGGTTCCGCAGCCGAGGTCGAGGACGGCGCCGTGGCGGGGCGGGTGGCGCTCGAAGATTGCTTCCTCCTGCGGCCAGATCGCCTCGGCCTGTGCGGCGAGGTTCCTGACCATCGACTCGTCTGCCATCTCCTTCGCTTGCGGGCTGCTCGGGTGCATGACGCGAATTCTACTTTCGGGGATCGCGTATTCTGCAGAAGTGAAAATTGTGCTCTTCGGCGGCAGCGGCATGGTCGGCCAGGGCGTGCTGCGCGAATGCCTGCTCGATCCGGACGTCGAGCGTGTCGTCTCCGTCGTGAGAAGCGAGACCGGCGAGCACCATCCAAAGCTGCGCGAGGTCGTCCATCGCGAGTTCTACGACTTCTCCGCTCTCGAGCCGGATCTGGCAGGAACCGATGCATGCTTCTTCACGCTCGGCGTGACGTCGGCCGGAATGTCTGAAGACGACTACCGCCGCGTGACGTATGACATCGCGATGGCTGCAGCGAGCTCGCTGCTTCGCGTCAGCCCGTCTGCCGTCTTCATCTTCGTATCCGGGGCGGGCACCGACAGCAGCGAGCGTGGACGGTCCATGTGGGCGCGCGTGAAAGGACGGACCGAAAACGCGCTGCTCGCGATGCCATTCCGCGCCGCGTACATGTTCCGGCCCGCCCTGATTCAGCCGCTTCACGGTATCCGCTCGCGAACGACGGCCTACCGGATCTTCTACGCGATCTTCTGGCCCGTTCTGCCGCTGCTGCGGCGATTGCTTCCGCAATACGTCACGACGACCGAACGCATCGGCCGCGCGATGCTCGAGGCCGCAAAGCACGGCGCGCCGAAGCGCGTGCTCGAATCCGCAGACATCAACGCGCTGGCGAGCCGCTCGTGATGCGCGCCAGCTCGGAATCGAGCCATTGCACCTCGTCGTCGAAATGCGCTTCGCGGCAGACTTCGCGCAGACGTCGATAGCGTTCGACCACATCGAATCCGATGCTCCACTGCAGCTTGCGCAGATCGACCGGGCAGAGGTGCATCGGCCGCGCATCCGACTCGGCCAGGTGATTCGATCCGTTCATGATGCAGCGAAACCAGATGCAATGCGCTACGCCGAACATGTGCCCCGTCTCATGCGTCAGCACCTTGCAGCTGCGGCGCAGCGTCACTTGCGGTGAGTCGGCGCCGTAACGCGCGAAGCTGTACACGCCGACACGTTCGGTGAACGACGCCTGCCCGAACACGAAGTTCCACTGCGGATCGGGATACAGATCGTCCATCGTGATCCCGATGATGCAGAACGCGTCAGGAGGCAACCGCCGGCGCAGCAGATTGAGGATGTCGCCGGTGAGGACCTGACGCTGACCCGAGTACGGATTCGAGCGCGACGTCAGCGACGCGTCGAGCGGGATCGCCGGCAGCAACTTCACGTCGAGCATAAAGAACGCGGCGGCGTATCTCCGCAGCGTCTCGAGCGCCGGCGCGTCGACTCCAAAGGTGCCGAGGGGTTGGAGGTAGAGAGTGTGGCGCCGCGAGTCGGGGCGGTGGGCACCCGACTGCTCCAACTGCGGGAAGGTCTGTCCTTCTTCGCGATGCGACGCCAGCCAGTCGCCTGATGCCGGCGTTCCGAGAGGAACGAACGCGGCCGGATCGAACGCGCGCGCGAGCGTCGGCGGAAGTTCTGATCTCGGCCCGATCGCCTCCACACGCGGCTCCTCGGGCGCTGGCGCTCGTTTCACGGGCATCGCCTCCGGCGCGGCGCAGGCGAGAAAAAGAATCAGCGCGGTCGTGATGCGCCGCACGCGCGCCGGCGCTTCAATCAGCGCGCCACGCTGATCATCTACCTCTTTTGTTCCTTGTCGCATGTCGGCGCGGGAACAATATTCATTTGTTATCGAAAAGGAGGGTACTCATGACCATCTCTGTCAGGAAAACCTCGCTCTGGAAACGAGAGGTCGATAACAAGCCGGGCGTGCTCGCCGACACCCTGCAGCCACTCGCCGACACCGATTGCGATCTCGAAATCGTAATGGGCTACGGCATGGGCAAGACGGCTTTCATCGAAGTCGCGCCGATCGGCGGGAAGCGCGCAACCGCCGCGGCGGAAAAGGCCGGCCTCACACCGTCGCCTGTTCCCGCCGTGATCGTCACTGGCGATAACCGGGCCGGACTCGGCAACACCTTCGCCCGCGCCATCGGTGACGCGGGAATCAATTTGAACTTCCTCGTCGCACACGTGGTTGGCAATCGCTTCTCGTCGGTCTTCGGATTCGACAATGAAGCCGATTGCGATCGGGCCATTCCGCTCATCCGGAATGCCGCGAACGCGAAAAAGGCGAAGACGGCGACGGCTCGACAGCCGGTCGCTCGCGCCTGACGCGCGCCGGGCGTGCCGTGCGACAGCCTTGGCCGATGCAGGTACCTCGCATCGTCGGCCCAGGCGGCTCGCTCGGCACGCCGTCAACCTCTCTCGCAGCGCTCAAAGTCGCGATCGACGCGGCTGCGGCCGCGGGTGCGTAACCGCGTTGCCCGCGTTGCCGCTCACTCCGCGAAAGCTTCTTCTGCGTGTTCCTTCTGCTCGGCTGTGTCCGTTCGCCGCCTGACGGCGAGGACCGGCACCGGCGAAAGGCGAAGCAACCGCTCGGCTGTCGTGCCGAGGACGGTGTCGGTGCGCAGCGATTTCACCTGAGCGCCGATCACGAGCAGGTCCGCGCCTGCTTCTTCGATGCAGTGGACGATGCGATCGGCCGGACCGCCATGCAGCACCATCTCGTGGACTACGCACTGCCGGCGTTGCTCGTCGGATAGACACGCGCGGAACCCATCGCGGACAGACTGCGCGTCGAAACCGGCCCGTTCCTGCACGTGAACGAGCAACAGCTCTGAAGCAAAGGCATTCGCGACCGAACACGCCATCTCGAGCGCCTCGTGCGCTGTGTCCGTAAAGTTCACGGGACAGACCACGCGCGCGATCCGCTCCGGTTTCGCACCGTTTTGTGGGAGCGCCGGCGCCACGAGCACCGGCTGCGAAGCGGCACGAATCACTCCTTCCACGATCGATCCGGCGAGAATGCGCCGCAACCCGCCCCGTTCGCGACTTCCGAGCACAATGAGATCTGCGTTCTCCTCGGCCGCAACGCGCACAATCGAGGCGACGGGATAGCCGGGAATCACGACGATCGAAGGCTCGGCACCGCCCGGGAGGTATTTCTCCGCGAGGCCTCGCAGCGCGGTTTCCTCGCGTTGCAGCTCTTTCGACGACTCGATGTGGTACGCGAGGAATTCCGTGTCGTAGGCACCGAACAGCGAAGCGACTTCGTCGGCATACATCAAAGTCACTTCGGAACCGAACCGCCGCGCGATCACGCCGGCGTAGTGAAGTGCTGCGATCGATGGATCGTGGAGATCGATCGGCACGAGTATTTTCCTGAAGAGTCGCTCGCTCACAGCGCGCCTCCTTCGTCACGATCATCGTCGCGATGCGGGCGCTGAGACAGGAAGAGGGTCACAGGCCGGATGTGACCGACGGCCAGAAGCGCTGGTGCGCGCTATCCCGCCGTTCGGTCCGGTTTGATCAGACGCAGATACGCGACGATGTCGACGAGCTGTCGCGCTGTGAGCGGCTGCGCGTAATCCTTCATCGTCCGGCTGAAGAGCTCCTCGGATGCGCCGGTGTCGCGGCTCGTGATGCGCTGCGCCAGTTCCTGCGACGAATACCGCTTCAGGTTCTGCAGAACCGGTCCGGCGATCGCGCGGCGGCCGAGGGGCAGCGAAGGATCTTCCGCGACGCGATGGCAGTCGATGCATTGCGCCGCGATGAACGCTCGCCTTCCGGCCAGAACATCACCCTGCGCGAACGACGGATTCGACATGGCGACGACGGGCGCGGCCACCTGGTGAGTCCCGAAGCGGATCGGGACACCACTCGAGCAGCACGTCAACGCGAACGCACACAGCAACAACGAGCGTCTCATCGACATCACGTTGCAGCCGCGGCGAGAATCGGACGATGCGTTCCGTCACCGCCGCGCGTGAGCGGCGGGCCATCAGTCCTCTTCAGCCAGAGCTAGAGGGAAAACGGGCTGTGCGGCCACCGACACGCGGAACGCGTAGATGGCCATGGCGGCCACCACGCCGGCAATCAGGAGCGACCGTGTGAAGTACCACACGGATGGATCGACCGTAAGCAAAGCCGGGACGATCCACGCAAATGTCTGTGACATCAGCGCGAGCAGCCCGAATTTCCGGAAGACCGTCACCATCAGGACCGCTCCGAACGCGTCTGAGAAGTACACGGCAGGCGCGTCGCCGCCGCTGAGCAGCAGGAACGCCGCAACGACGAGAAGGACCGTCGCGGCCGTCGTGCTCCTGCTGACGATGCGGAAGACGAGAAACAACACTGCGAAGATCAGCGTGCGGCCGATCGAGGAGCCCACAGAGAAGACGATGAAGTGAACGATCGCGGAGAGCCCGGTCAGACCGGCGAAGTCCCACCCCGTGCGAAGCCCGGCGAGCGGCGGGCGGCCGAGCCAGGCCGGAGCGAGCAGATTGATGAATTCGACGGTCGCGCAGACGAGTCCCGCGAACACTCCGATCAGAATGTCGCGGCCGACCATTGGGTCCTTGAGACGGCCCGATAACAATCGGGTCCAGCCGATCAGCATCCGTGGAAAGCGCCGCCGGAAGTACGGCTCGATCGCGACGTACCACATCAGAAGAAGCGCGGTCACCACCAGCGCCAGGTCGAGCACGTCCAGCAGACGCACGACTTCGAGACCGCTCCAGACGTGATGAACGTCGAGCGAGGTGCTCACGAAATACAGCAGAAACGAGAACGCACCGAACCGGATCACACCGTCGCGGTGCATTCGGCCGCGCAGGACATTTCTCCTCGCCAGAAAGAAGCCGCCGGCCATGAGACAGACGAGCAGAGTGATGCCGAACGCTGCTTGCACGGCCGCGCCCGCTCCGCCGCTCGCCGGCGGCCTGGCGGGATCGACCTTTTGCCACGGCGGGATGACCCACAACCATGTCGGTCTTCCGTGGTAGCTGCCTGCTTCGATTTGAATCGGCACACCAGGTTGGCCAGCGTACTCGCCCCGCCAGGCGAATCGCTCATCGCGGTCGACCGGCGCACTCCATCGCGGTGCCGCTGCGCCAAGCGTCGCGCGATCGATTCCGGTGGCGGCGAGGAGCCGCGACCAATCAACTTCAGTTCGCTTCCGCGGCGGATCTTCCACCTTCGGCGGAACGACAGCGAACCGGACCAGCCTACCCGCCGGGTCGAGATCGATACTCGCCATCCCGGGCTCGGACAGCGGCGGATCGTCAGCAGTCACTTTCCCCCCGCCGCGCGTTGCACTGCTCACGGGCCACAACTCCGACGGACTCTGGCGATAGTGGAAGAGGACGGGCGCCGGCTTCACGTCGTTGATCCTCTTCTCGAGTTCAGTCGCGACGTGACCGTGCTGGACGCCGCCTCGGCCGAAATAGTCCTGGTTCCAGGACACATCCGCTGCGCTATCGATCGCAGGCCGCGCGTAGCCTTCTCCCGATAGCAGGTCGCGTGAGCGCTCCACGAGTACATCGATCTTTCGCGGGATCGAAACTCTCGCGGCGAGTATCGTCCGGCTCGTGAGCTCCGCGGCTGCCAACAAGACGACGAACACCCCGATCAGCAGCGACCAGGCGACACCCGGCCGCAGCTCGCCCGACGCGCCTGCCGCAGCGACCATCTCGGGCGATGGTGTGTCACCGGCATCGACCGCAGCCTGCAGCGGATCGCCTCCCGGAAGCGATGCGATGATGGAATGCACCGACGGTGGCCGGAGGTCAGGACGTTCTTCGAGGCAGCGGAGGATGACCCGCTGCACGGCCGTATCGGCTTCCTTCAGTTCCTGTGAGACCGACGACGCACGTGCGTTCTCGTGTTCGCGCAACGCGTCGGCGAGGCTGCCGGCGTTGAAGCGCCGTCTGCCGGTGAACATCTCGTAGAAGATCAGACCGAGCGCGTACAAGTCCGCCTTCGGAGTGACGTCGGTCCCGATCAGCTGCTCCGGCGCCATGTAGCACGGCGTGCCCGCGACGTCGCGGCGATCGACGTCGTCGAGGATTTCC
This sequence comes from Thermoanaerobaculia bacterium, assembly GCA_036390755.1. Taxonomy (GTDB): domain Bacteria; phylum Acidobacteriota; class Thermoanaerobaculia; order Gp7-AA8; family Gp7-AA8; genus DASVHS01. The sequence goes on along the minus strand of DASWBH010000019.1, from coordinate 1,066 downwards.
GCGAGGCCGAAATCGGTGATGCGGGCCATGCCGCGACCGTCGATCATCACGTTGGCCGGCTTCAGGTCGCGATGGATGATGCCGATGCCGTGGATTGCCGCAAGGCCGGCGCAAATCTCGCGCGTGATGTCGAGCGCCTTCGACGGCGGCAGCTTCCCGATTCGGCGAAGGAGCGACGCCAGATCTTCGCCGTCGATGTACTCCATCGAGATGAAGTGATGCTCCTGCCACTCGACGACGTCATAGATCCGGCAGACGTTGGGATGCGAGACCTGACGGCCGAGGCGGACCTCGCGGTAGAGGTGGCGCAGCCGCACCGGATCCAGCGCCGTGGCCTGCGGGAGGAACTTCAGTGCCACATGCTGGCCGAGCTTCACATCTTCGGCGCGGTAGACCTCACCCATTCCACCCTTACCGAGCAAGGCAACGATGCGGAAGCGGCCGGCCAGCATGGCGCCGGGTGTGAAGCGCCCGGAAGGTCGAGGGCCCGGCGCGTGCGCCGCCTGCAACTCGGTCGAGTCGCGGCCCACGGGACTGGTCGCGTCGTCGGTGAAGGCCATGTCGCCCGTTCAATTGTTCAGAACGGCGCGATTATCTCCGAATCCGCTTCACAAATGCACGAGCGCCTCGGTCCGGCGCACCGGACCGAGGCGGTCGTATGTGTGTAGGGGATGGAACGAGTGGTACTACTGGGTGATCTGTTTGTCAGCCGGCTTCTCAGCCTGACTTCCGTTGAGACCGCTCTTGAAACTGCTGATTGCTTCGCCGAGTCCTTTTCCGAGCTGCGGCAGCTTCTGACCGCCGAACAGAATCATCAGAATGCCGAAGATGAGAAGCAGGTGCATTGGCTGTAAGAGTCCCTCGAACATAATTTCTCTCCTTTACTTGTCCAACCAGGCGACAGACTGCAACCTGCCACACTGGCGCGATTGTTTCGTACTGTCGAGTTACGATTTCAGACGTTGTCGTCCAACCATTGATTCGCATATGAACCCCTCTCACCGCTGGGCTGGCGAGCCGGGCCGACTACCGCGGACGCGTGTGGTGATCGGAAGGTGCGACGGGA
>DASWBH010000018.1:0-25799 GCA_036390755.1 Thermoanaerobaculia bacterium | reverse complement strand
CGGACGACGCACGCGTCGAAGATTGCCTGCTCGGCCGAGATGCCCGCCTTCTGCGCCTCGATTGCGAAGTCGACCATCATGATGCCGTTCTTCTTCACGAGACCGACGAGCATGATGATGCCGACGAACGCGTAGATCGACAGGTCGACGTGGAACAGCATCAGCGTGAGCAGCGCGCCGAATCCGGCGAACGGCAGCGCCGACAGAATCGTCAGCGGATGGATGAAGCTCTCGTACAGGATGCCGAGGACCATGTAGATCACGGCGATGGCGACGATGAGCAGAAGCCCGAGTCCCTGCAGCGATGACTGGAATGCCTGAGCGGTTCCCTGGAAGCTCGTGCTGACCGATGCCGGCAGGACTTGTTTTGCAGTCCCGTTGATCTCGCTGACTGCGGCACCGAGCGACACGCCCGGCTTCAGATTGAACGAGATCGTCACCGACGGGAGCTGGCCGGAGTGGTTGACCGCCAGCGGGCCGGCCGACGGGACGAGCCGCGCGACCGTGCTGATCGGAACGAGGTCACCCTTCAGATTGCGGACGTAAAGAAGATTGAGCGCCTGAGGATTCGCCATGAACTGCGGATCGAGCTCCATGATGACCTGGTACTCGTTGTTCGGCGCGTAGATCTGCGAGACCTGGCGCGTGCCGTACGCGGAGTAGAGCGCGTCCTCGACCTGATTCAGATTCAGACCGAGAGCCGCCGCGCGCTCGCGGTCGACATCGACCGTGAGCGTCGGGTTCTTCATCTGCAGGTCGGTCGCGACGTCGCTCAGATCGGGCAGCTTCCGCATCTTGTCGAGCATCGCCGTCGAGGCCTGGTAGAGCACGTTCGTGTCCGCCGTCTGCATGGTGTACTGGTAATTCGCGTTTCCGGTGCGGCCTCCAAGACGGATGGGCGGCGGGTTCTGGATGTACGCGCGGATCCCCGGGATCGCGTTCAGCTTCGGACGAAGCTGCGCGATGATGTCGTCGACCGAGTCCTTGCGGTCGCGTTTCGGCACCGTGCGGATCGAGATGATGCCAGTGTTGTTCGCTCCGCGCGAACCTGCGCTGGAGAAGAAGCCGGCAACGTTCTTGTTCGCCAGGACGATCTTCGCCGCCGCGAGCTGGTGTTTCACGAGATCGGGGAAGCCGATGCCCTGGGCACCTTCGATGTTGATGAAGATCTGATCCTGATCCTCGCTCGGGATGAAGCCTTTCGGCACGTACAGGAACAGCACGACGGTGGCAGCGAGGACGATGAACGATCCCACGAGCGTGGCGAAACGGTGCCGCAGCGTTACTCGGAGTCCGCGCTCGTAAGAATGCAGCATGCCGTCGAAGAAGCGTTCGAAGAAGTTGAACAGGGGGCCGTGCTTCTCGCCGGCATGCGGATGGAGGAAACGGCTGCTGAGCAGTGGCGTCAGCGTCAGCGAGACGAAGCCGGAGACGAGAATCGAAGCGCCGATCGTCACGGCAAACTCGTGGAAGAGCCGTCCGAGAATCCCGCCCATGAACAGGACGGGGATGAACACGGCCGTCAGCGACAGGGTCATGGAAATGATCGTGAAGCCGATCTCTTTCGATCCCTTGAGCGCGGCCTCCATCGGCGGCTCGCCCATCTCCATGTGCCGGACGATGTTCTCGAGCATGACGATCGCGTCGTCGACCACGAAGCCGACCGACAACGTCAGCGCCATCAGCGAGAGATTGTCGAGCGAGTAGTCGAACAGGTACATCACCGCGAATGTCCCGACGATCGACATCGGCAGCGCGAGGCTCGGAATGATCGTCGCGGACACGTTCCTCAGGAAGAGGAAGATCACCATCACGACGAGGAACAGCGTCAGCATGAGGGTGAACTTGACGTCGGCAACCGACGCGCGGATGGAGTCGGCGCGGTCGCGGTGGATGTCGAGGTGCACCGACGGCGGCAGTAGTTTCCGGAACGTCGGCAGCAGAGCGCGAATGTTGTTCGCCACCTCGACCGTGTTCGTTCCCGGCTGCTTCTGAATCGCCAGGATCATTCCGCGCTTATCGCGGAACCACGCCGCGGTCTGGTTGTTCTCGACGTCGTCGAGAACACGGCCGAGCTCCGCAAGATGCACGGGACTGCCGTTGCGGTACGCGACTGTCATGGGCCGGTAATCGGAGGCGTGATAGAGCTGCCCGTTCGCCTGCACGGTGTACGCGGTATAGGGGCCATTGAGGACACCGGTCGGCAGGTTGACGTTGCTGTTCTTGACGGCGTCCGCCACTTCGTCGATCCCGATTCCGCGCGACGCCAGCTGCCTCGGATCGAGCTGAATGCGTACGGCGTACTTCTGCGAACCGTAGACGAAGACCTGCGCCACACCCGGCACCATCGAGATGCGCTGCGCCATCATCGTCTCGCCGTACTCATCGAGCTGATAGAGCGGCATCGAGTCGGTCGTCAGCGCGAGGAACATGACCGGCGTGTCGGCGGGATTGACCTTGTTGTACGACGGCGGCGCGGGCATGTTCGGCGGAAGCTGGCGCGCAGCGGCGGCAATGGCCGACTGCACGTCCTGCGCGGCGGCGTCGATGTTGCGGGAGAGGTTGAACTGCAGCGTGACCGACGTCGAGCCGAGGAACGAAGCCGAGGTCATCGAGTCGAGGCCGGCGATGGTGGAGAACTGGCGCTCGAGGGGAGTGGCCACCGCGCTCGACATCGTCTCCGCGCTCGCGCCCGGCAGCGAAGCGGAGACCTGGATCGTCGGGAAGTCGACGTTGGGCAGGTCGCTCACCGGCAGCTTCCGGTACGCCATGATGCCGAAGAGAAGGATGGCCACCATGACCAGCGTGGTCATGACCGGCCTGCGAATGAAGATTGCGGCGATGTTCATAGCGAAGTCTTGATTGCCACCTTGCTCTTCGGTGTCAGTCTCAATTGTCCGTCGGTGACCACGGTTTCACCAGCGTTGACGCCGCGATCGATGATGACCTGCTGATCGACCTGCTGCGCAACGGCGACAGGCCGCATCTCGACTCCATTGTCGCTCTTGACGACATAAACGTACTGGCCGCGCTGGCTGTTCTGCAGAGCCTGCGCCGGAACCACGACCGCATTGGGCCGCGCCGAAAGCGTGACCGCAACGTTGACGTACTGCCCGGGCCACAGGACGCGATCCTCGTTGGGGAAGCTCGCTTTGAGCGTGATCGTGCCGGTGGTCGGATCGACGGCATTGTCGACGAACGTCAGCTTCCCGTTTTCGATCGCGTGGCCCGACTGCGGCGTCGCCGCGACGGGCATGCCGAGCCCGTGCGAAGCGAGATTGCCGAGGTCGCGCTCGGGGACGGAGAACTGGACGTAGACGGGATGGATCTGATTGATCACCACCAGCGGCGTCGTGTCGTTGGCCTTCATGATGTTGCCGACGTGCACCTGCAGCGAACCCGTCTTGCCGTCGAGCGGCGCGCGGATCTCGCAGTAGGAGAGCTGCAGGCGCATGTTGTCGATCGCGGCGCGATCGGCGGCGACGACGGCGCGCGCCGCTTCGGCGTCCGACGTGAACTTGTCGTACTCCTCGCGCGTGACGTACTCCTTGTTCACGAGGTCGGCGTAACGCGCGCGCTGGGCGTCGGCGTTCCGGGCCTGCGCCTGGTCGCGAGCGAGATTCGCCTGAGCCTGCGCGAGCGCTGCCTGGTACGGGCGCGGGTCGATCGTGAAGAGGATCTGGTTGCGGCGGACTTCGTCGCCTTCCCGGAACCAGACGCGCGTCAGCTCACCGCCGGCGAGCGCGCGAACGGCGACCGTCTGCAGCGGCTGAACGGTGCCGATCCCGCGGAGCTGGATCGGCACGTCCTTTTGCTGCGCGGTCGCGACGGTGACCGGCACGCGCTCGTCTGCGGGTTTGACCTTCTCGCCGCGACACGCGGCGAGCAATGTGATGGCAAGGATGAACAATCGTTTCTTCATTTGAGCGTTTCGAGGGACCCGGTGTCATGCGCGAGCTGCGCAACGGCAACAAACCAATCAGCGCGAGCCTGAACTTCCTGCGCCCGTGCTACTTCCAATGCTGACTCGGCCGTAAGGAGGTCGAGGATACTTCCAACGCCGGCGCGATAGCGACCGGACGCGACATCGACCGATTCCTGCGCGCTGGCGAGCAGGTCGCGGGCGGTTGTCAGCCGCTGGGTCGCGGTCTGAAGACCGTAGTAGCTCGTCCAGACCTGCAGGTCGATCTGCTGCTCGAGCGCGCGCACGTCCTCGCGCGAGATGTCAGCCTGGATCTCCGCCTGCCTCAGATCGAACACGTTGCGGAAGCCGGTGAACACAGGCCATCGCACCGCGACGCCAACCGAGAACGGAGCAAACGATCCTCCGCCCGCGACGAACGTCTGCCCGACGCTGCTCGACAGCGAGACGGACGGCAGATACTCGGAGCGCACCTCCCGGATCCGCTGCCAGGCCTCCTCGGCCGTCGCGCGCGAGGCGGCGAGATCGGGCCGGTCGGCAACCGCGCGCGCGATCAGAGCGTCGACAGTTTCCTGAACCTGCTTCGTGGGAATGGTGAGCGGCAGCTCGCCGAAGTCGAAGCGCGTCGTGGCAGGAAGACCCATCGTCGTCGCGAGCTGTCCTTCGATCGTGCGCAGATTTCCTTCGATCGTCTCGCGATTGAGTTGCGCCTGCGACAGCGCCGTGCGCGCCTGCAGCACGTCGGCGATGGTGGCTACGCCGGCGGTGTGGCGCGCGTCGGCGGCCTGCAGCTCCGTCTGCCGCTCCTTGATCGTCGCGTCCTGGCCGGCGAGCAGCGCGCGCGCGTCGAGATAGCTGTAGAACGCCTGCTCGGTCCGAAGGATGACGTCCTGCACCGCCTGGTTGTGCAGGAAGTTCTGAGCGATGAGCGCCTGGCGGGCGCCTTCGACCGTCGCCGCGCGTCCGCCGAAATCGAACAGCAGATAGCTGAGCGTGGCCGACGGACCGAATGTCGTCTGCGTCCGCGTCCCGCCGCCGCCACCGACCACCGCTGTTCTGCTGTGATTGATCGACGCGTCGAGATCGATCTCCGGGAGGTACGCCGACTCCGCGGTGCCGAGCGCCGCTTCTGCCGTCCGCGCCTGCAGCCAGGCAATCCGTGTCGTGGGATTGTTCGACAGTGCGATGTCGACCACCTGCGGCAGCGTGATGGTCATGCCGGGCGTGAAGTTCGCCGGCAGAACGACAGACGTGCTGGGCGGGGGCGTGGGCGGAGGAACGGCATTCGCGGGAGGAGTCCACGTTGTCGCGGGGTCGGGAGACGTGCCGACCGACCGATGAACTACAGGGTGGAAGGAACTGCACGCGCCCGCAAAAAGCAGCGCGACGAGTGTTGCGGCACGCTTCACTTCGCCCTCTTCTTCAAGCCGCGGATGAACAGTTCAGAGATGAGCTCCGCATCATCCTCGACAGGCTTGGGCGTGTCCGTGAGGAGCCGCTGATTCATGATGGCCATGTTCGCGTCGACGAACATCGCGGCCACGCCGCGGTCGTCGGTCTCGCGGAACATCCCCTTGCGAACGCCTTCGCGAATCACGCGCGCGACACCGTCGGCGAGGTGCCTGTAGCGGTCGCCCTGGTAGCGGCTGCTCTGCACACGCGTGACTTCGCGCTCATAGAGAAGGATGCGGAAGAGCTCGCGGCGTTCGTCGAAGTAACGGAGGTAGCGCTGCGAGTACGTCTGCAGTTTCCGGTCGGGCGTGGCATCGCTGACGAACACCTCATCCATCCTGGCGATCATCGGATCGAGCGACGAGTTCTTCACGTCGTCGAGCAGTTCCTGCTTGTCGCGGTAGTGGAGGTAGATCGTGCCTTTGGCGATGCCGACTTCCTGCGCCACGCGATCCATCGTGACGCTCGGCAGTCCTTCGCGGCACATCAGCTGGATGACGGCCTGCTGGATGCTCTGGCGCTTGTAGGACTGCCAGAGATCGTCTGCGTGGGCGAGTTTTCGCGCTGCCATGACTGCTCAGTCAACTTTTTATACGACGAGGTCAATCCAGCGCGTAGTTACAAACGTGGAAACGTAAGGGGCGGCCGAGGCCGCCCCGTTTATCGCTTGAGCGCGAACGCGCCCATCGCAGCCAGCGCGACGGCGAGCAGAAGCAGTGTTCGGCCGTCGAGCGCCGGGACCTGCGCTGTTGTCGTTGTCGTCGCCGTCGCCGAGTTGTTGGTGGTGTTCGTCTCGGCCGCGATCGTGGCGACGGTCGCCGTGTTCGTGATCGTGGTTCCGGCGGCGGCGTTGCCGACATGAACCACGAGCGTGAAGCTGGCAGCCGCACCGGGACCGAGCAAAGAATCCGTGCACGTGACCGTGCCGGTCCCGCCGACCGCCGGCGAGGTGCAGGTCCATCCGGCAGGCGCGGTGATCGACTGGAATGTCGTGTTCGACGGAACGACATCGGTGAGCGTCACGCTCGGCGCTGAACCGGTGCCGGTGTTCGTGACGGTGATCGTATAAGTGATGGTTCCCCCCGCTGGAGCCGTTCCCGGTCCCGTCTTTGTCACGGCGAGATCCACTGCACCGACGGTCGTCGTTGCTGTCGACGAGTTGTTCCCGGGGTTCGCATCGACAGAAGTCGTCGTCACGTTCGCGGTGTTCGTGATGACCTGCGTTCCCGGAGGAGGCACACCGAGGTTCACGATCAGCGTGAACGTCGACGACGCCCCCGCTGCGAATGACGCATTCGTGCACGTGACCGTGCCGGTGCCGCCGACCGCGGGCGTGGTACACGACCATCCCGCAGGCGCGGTGATCGACTGGAACGTCGTGTTCGCCGGGATCGTATCGGTGAGCGTGGCGTTCGTCGCCGCTGCGCCTCCGTTGTTCGCGACGGTGATCGTGTAGGTGATTGTGCCGCCAGGCGTCGCGGTTGCGGGCGCTGTCTTCGTGACGCCGAGGTCAGCCGCCCCTACGACGGTGTTCGAGCTCGTGGCGATGTTGTTCGAAGTATTCGGTTCCGGCGAATCGGTCGTTACGAGGACGCTGTTCGTGATGACCGTGCCGCCCGTGGTTGCCGCTGCCACCTGGACGACGAGGGTGAACGTCGCGGTCGCGCCTGCAGCGACCGTGGGGTTCGTGGCAGTGACCGTGCCGGTACCGCCGACGGCCGGAGTGGTCGTTGTCCAACCCCCGGGCGCCGTGAACGAGACGAACGTAGTACCCGCCGGAATGGTGTCGTTCAGGTTGACATTCGCGGCGTCCGCGTTTCCGCTGTTCGTCACCACGATCGTGTATGTGAGATTCGAACCTGCCGTGACCGGATCAGGTGCGCCGGACTTCGTCACGGCCAGGTCGACCACCGTTACGGTCGTCGTCGCGGTGGCGCTGTTGTTACCCGGGGTCGGGTCCGCGTTCGTGCCCGAGCTGACTGTGGCGGTGTTGCTGATCGTGCTGCCGGCCGACGCGGCCGCGTCGATCGCGACGTCGATCAAAAACGTGGACGTCGCCGCCTGGGCCAATGTCGCAGCCGTGCAGGCGATCGTTCCGGTCGTGAGCACCGGCGGCGTCGTGCACGTGGCGGCTGTGCCGGACGGCGTGAGTGCGATGAATATCGTGTTCGCAGGAAGGACGTCGGTCATCGTCGCACCGCTGACCGGGCCCGGGCCGTTGTTCGTCATGACGACGGTGTAGGTGATCGTCGATCCCGGGGCGCCCGTCGCGGGGGCGGTCTTCGTGACGGCGAGATCGGCCGCAGTCGCGATGGTGCCAGCGTGTGCGGCCAGCGTGAACATGCAGCCAGCCACGAAGATCCCGAGGACGAGGAGCCGCACGGATCGCATTCGCTCTCTCCTTCAAACTTCCTGGATTGGGGTCCGGGAGCGGATGCTATCGCAAACAAACTCTTCAGTGCGAGCGGCGGCTCAACGCCTCGGCCTCGCCGCGCGCCATGAGATCGGCGAGCGGACGATATTCGCGACCCTGCGACTCCGCCACAGCGCGATACGTGATGTACCCGTCGAGCACGTTCACGCCTTCGGCGAGCCCACCGTTCTCGCGGATGGCGCGCTCGAAACCGAGGTTCGCGAGAATGCGCGTGAACGGAAGAGTGGCATTGGTCAGCGCGATCGTCGAGGTGCGAGGCACCGCGCCGGGCATGTTGGCGACGCAGTAATGAATCACGCCGTCGACTTCGAACGTCGGGTGCGAGTGCGTCGTCGGATGGACGCCTTCGACGCAGCCGCCCTGATCGATGGCGACGTCGACGATCACGGAGCCCTTCTTCATGTCGCGGACCATGTCGCGCGTGACGAGCTTCGGCGCCGCAGCGCCGGGAATCAGTACGCCGCCGACGAGCAGATCGGCGTGACGCACGGCTTCGGCGATGTGCGCCTTGTTCGACGCGAGCGTCTGCACGGCGCCGTGGAAGACATCGTCGAGATAGCGCAGGCGGTCGAGATTGTTGTCGAGAATCGTCACGCGCGCGCCGAGGCCGAGAGCCATCTTCGCCGCGTTGATGCCGACGATGCCGCCGCCGATGACCACGACGTCGCCCGGCAGCACGCCCGGCACTCCGCCGAGCAGGATGCCGCGCCCGCCGTTCGGCTTCTGCAAGTAATACGCGCCGATATGCACGGACATGCGGCCGGCCACTTCCGACATCGGGGTCAGCAGCGGCAGCGATCCGCCGCGGCCGGTGATCGTTTCGTACGCGATGCCGCGGATCTTTTTCTTGAGCAGCGTCGCGGTCAGCTCGGGAACGGGCGCGAGGTGGAGATACGTGAAGAGGAGCTGGCCGTCCTTCATGCGCTTCAGGTCGGCGTCGATCGGCTCCTTCACCTTCACGATCATGTCTGACTCGTTGAAGACCGAGTCGGCGTCGGGGAGGATCTTCGCGCCGGCCGCCTTGTACTCGTCGTCGGCGAAACCGCTGCCGTTTCCGGCGCCTTTCTGGACGTGGACGGTGTGACCGTCAGAGGTGAGGTCGCGAACGCCAGACGGCGTCATCCCCACGCGAGATTCGTTGTCTTTGATTTCAGTCGGTACACCGATCCGCATTGCTTCTCCTTGCCGGCGCGTGGCGCGAGCGGTCGCGCATTCTAGTGCAAGAGAGTGCGAGTGCGGCGCCGCGACCGGGCGCCGCACTCGAACGAGGATCAATTGTGCGGGCTGGAAGGACGCCGCCGCGTCGGTACCGGTGCCGGCGTCGGCGGCAGGCCGAACATCTGCGGTGCGACGTACTTCGCCGATGCGAGCGCGTCGACGCGGCCGTATCCGAAGTCTTCGTCGTACGCTTTCGCCCCGAGGTCGAACGCGCTGAGTTTCATCGCCGTCCGGATCTGCTCGGCCGTTGCGTCCGGCGCGAGCGACCAGGCCAGCGCCGCCGATCCGACCACGTGCGGCGTCGCCATCGACGTGCCGCTCAGGAAGACGTAATCGTCGTTCGCGTAGCTCACCGTGATCGGCGTCTTGCCTGCGTCGTCGATCAGCTTCTGCCCGTCTTTCGCGGCGACGCTGATCGCGACGAGGAACGTCGATTTCGTATCGGCATCGACCACGAACAGCGTCCAGTTCGAACGCCTCGGATCGTCCTCAGCCGGCACGATGACCACGCCGATCGCGCCTGCGGCGATCACGTTTTTCACCTTGTCGCGGAAATAGAGCTCACCGCGGCTGATCAAAGCGATTTTCCCCTTGACCGTCGGCGGGATCTCTTCCGGTTTGCCGAGACCGCAGAAGACCGTGTCGCCGGTGACTTCGCCGATGGAAGAGCCCTCGAGCGGCATCGCGCTCGGCAGAATGCTTTCGCCCTGATCGACTTCCGCGACTTTGCGCGCGCCGACGATGAACGTCGAGAGCACATCCACTCCCGGCGCTGCGAACACGACGCCGCGGCCGAAGCTCGAGAAGCTGGCCAGATTGCTGTCTTCATCGAGTGCGGACACGGCGACGACGCGGCTGTACGCGGCGGGATAGTCGATGACGCGCTCGCCGCGATTGCCGGCCGCCGCGACGACGAGAATGTTTTCGTCGATCGCCCGCGCGAAGATCTCGCGCTCGCCGTCGGACGGGAACGCCGCTCCGATCGACAGATTCACGATCCAGTTGCCGCCTTGCTCGTGCTTCTTGTTGATGACCCAGTCCATTCCGCCGATCACCGACTCATCCGTGCCGGCGCCGGTCGCATCGAGGACTTTGACCGACCAGATGTGTGCGGACGGCGCTACGCCGACCACGCCGAAGTTGTTGTCCGTCGCTCCGATGATCCCGGCGACGTGCGTTCCGTGACCGTGATCGTCTTTCGGATCGTTCGTTCCGGTGAAGAAGTTGAATCCGCCGGCGTAGCGCTCCTTCAGATCGGGATGCGTGTAGTCGATGCCCGTGTCGACGATGGCGACGTTGACTCCGAGGTCGCCGCGCGTGACGTGCCAGACGTCGCGCGCGTGAACGAGGTCGATCCCGTACGCCACGGTCTGCGATGCGGAGTGCCGCGACTGGGGCTCCGCGCGCAGCTTCAGCCGCGACGGAACGGGCTGGCTCACCGTCTCGATGTAGCGCGGAACGACCGGAGACAGGAACCGCACATCGGACGCCTTGCGCAGCTCCGCGGCTTCCGCATCCGTCAACGTTGCGGCGGCGAAATCGATGTTGTCGAACGTGCGAACGTCATGCGCCGCGGCTTCGGCGCTGTCGCGCAGCAGGCGCACTCCCGACATCCGCGCCGGCCTTCGCATCGAGATGAGATAACGCGTCGTCTTCGACTGCGCGAACGCCGGAACTGCACCGGCGATGACGACGACGATGGCGAGGAGCTTTCTCATGGGCGAACTCGATTCCTTTCTGCAGCGGCTAATGGCGGCGGAGAGCTCTGCGCCCGGACGGCGGACCGTCGTCGGCAGAGCGCGGCCACCCCATGTCGATGAGCTGATTGATCGTGAGGTCGACGCCGTGGCCGAGATCGTCGTTGATGGCCGGTTCCATGAGAAGGTTCGGAGTGGCCGAAACGTCCCAGTGGAACACCGAGGACCCCTGCTCGAGCGTGCAGGGCGCGTAAAGCTTCAGGTGACCGGTGTTGTTTGCGCCAGCCATCGTGGAAGGATCGACGCGCAGCGCCGCCGTCGCGCCCGTGGCGAGCCGGTTGCGAATCGCCGTGCCGTCCGGTTGCGTGACGCTGATCGTCGGGATCGTGATCGATCCGTCCGAGCCGCCCATGCCGGGAGGCACGCCGCACGTCGCGCGGCCGTCGTCGACGACGATCAGCGCCCTCGCGCCGGCCGCTTGAGCATTGGCCGCTTTCACCGTGAAGTTGCAGTTGCCGCGGTCGACCAGCGCGATCCTGCCGCTGACCGCGCCGCCGTTTGTGAATGCCGTGCAGCCGTCGGTGGCGCTGCCGTCGCCGCTCGTGGCCGCCACGACGGTTCCGTTGAACAACGCCGGCGTCGCCGGATCGCCGAACGACGCTGTTCCGAAATCGAAACTCTGGGCCGGTCCCGCTCCGCCGGTGATCGTCAGGAAGGTGACCTTGTCGAGCACGTCATTGCCGAACGTGTTCGTTGACGGCCCGTCCCACACGAGCGTGCGCGTTCCGAGCGCCGATGTGCGGCGCTGGTCGTCGGTCATCTGATCCCAGTGCAAGCCGGAAACGGTGTCGAGCGTGTGCAGCTCGTGAACGCTGGGCATGTTCTGGTCGTCGGCGCCGCTCGTCAGGTCGGTCGTTCCGGCGATCCCGAACCCGTGCCCGAGCTCGTGCAGCAGGACGACGAGGAGATCCACGTTGCCGCCGTGATTTCCGTCGAAGCCGTAATACCAGTGGAAGCTGCAGGTGCTGCCGTCAAGCGCCGCGTTGAACTGTGCGTTGATGTCAGCCTTCGAGGGCTGCAGATCCTGGCCGGTCAGCGCATTCGCCAGCGCGATCGGATACCAGACGTTCTGCTTCGGCGCGCCGGCAAAGTTGGCGAGGAACGTCGAAGGTCCGGCTTGTCCGAGGATGTTGCAGGCGTTCCCGCCGCTGGTGATCGGCGCGAACTTCGCGTTGACGATGATCCCGACGCTGCTGTTGAGCAGACCGCCCCAGATGTCGGCGGCACGCTGAAAAGCGTTGAGACGCTGCTGCCCGAGCGTCGTTCCGCTGTTGCCGCCGACCGGCGTCGCGGGCGTCGAGTCGTTGAAGCCGGTGCCGGCAGCGTCGGCGTTGACGATCGTGATCTTCGTTTTCGCCCAGAGCGGCGACGCGATCGCGAAGGAGAGGAGAAGGATGGACACGAACCGCTTCATGTCATTTCTCCTGCCGGACGCGCGGGTCCGCCGGCTTGCTCTTCGGGTGGAGGAACGCTTCGGCCGCTTCCGCCGAGTCGACGCACGCGGTGACGATCGAGCCGTCGTCCGCGCGTTTCGCGAGCATCACGAAGTGTGTCGACGGCGTGGTCACCATCATGCCGCTGCCGGTGACCGTCGTTTCGGCGCGCGCTGCGAACAGCGCCGCCAGCTGAGGATCGATGGATCGGGATGAAGGAAGCGACGCGGCGCTTGCGTCTCTGTTCGCTCCAAAAACGGCCGGTACGAGCGAGAGCGCGGCGATCGCGAGAACGATGACTTTCCTGGACATGCGATAGACCCCTTTTGATAAGGACGAAGCGCCCGGCGTTCTGCCGGGCGCTTTTTAATCACGGGTGGCGGGTATTTTATCGGATGTCGGGGCTACTACAAGTAATCAGCGGCGCCGAACCGATCGCGGCCTGCTGCCGGGTGCCGGCGGTGTCGCGGGCGACCCGAAGCTCGCAGGGGCAACCGATTTGGCCGCGCGCAGGGCGTCGATCATGCCGTTGCCGTAGACCGTGTCGAAGCCCGGGGCGCCGAGGTCGTCGGCGTTGTTCATGATCGCGTGACCGATGTCGGAGGCGCTCAGCAGCGGCGCCGCCGACCACACCAGCGCAGCGACTCCGACCGCGTGCGGCGTCGCCATCGACGTGCCGCTCAGCGTGCCGTAGTCATCGGCCGTGTTCGTGATCGTGATCGTGCCTTTCGACGCCAGGATCGTCGCGCCATCGGTCTGCGAAACGGCAACCGTCACGGGCCAGCTCGTCGTCGATGCTGCCGGATCCGTGGCGTTGTTCAGGGTGAAGCCGAGCGAGCTCGCGTCTCCGACTGTGTTGTTGTAAATGACGATGCCGATCGCTCCCGCGTCAAGCGCGTTGTGCGCCTTCTCGTTGAAGGAGATGTCGCCCCGCTGAATCAGCGCGATCCTTCCGGCGACGCTCGCCGGGAACTCGCCGGCATGACCCTGGGCGCAGTCGACGAATGCGGCCGTCACGGTGCCCTTCTTCGAGAGCTCGACTTCCGACGCAGTGAAGGTCGTGCTGCCGCTCGTCACCGATGAGATCGAGCCGGTGCCGACTGGCAGAGTCGACCGGATTGCGACGCCGGGCGCCACGACTGCGAGCTCGGGACCCTGATCGGAGAACGAGGCGATGTTGAGGCTCTTGTCGACGGCGCCGATCGCGAGCACTCCGCGGTACGCCGCCGGATAACCGACGGGAGCCGGTACGGTGTCGGTCGACTCGTTGCCGGACGCGGCGCAGATCAGAAGACCCGAGTCGACGGCCTTGCCGAACGCGGCGCGCTCCGCGGTGCTTGCCTGAGTCGCCCCGAGCGAGAAGTTCAGCACCCAGTCACCGCCGAGATCCGCTTTCTTCGCTTCGATCCAGTCGAGTGCAGCGATGATCTTGTCGGTTGTGCCGCTGCCCGAGGAATCGAGCACCTTCACCGCCCACAGATGGACGTCCGGAGCCACGCCAACGACACCGACGTCGTTGTCCTGTGCCGCGATCGTCCCCGACACGTGCGTGCCGTGGCCGTTGTCGTCCATCGGGTTCGTCGATTTGTCGTACGTGTTGTAACCGCCGGCGAAGATCGCCGCGAGATCGGGGTGGTGATAGTCGACGCCGGTGTCGACGACGACCACGTTGATGCCGCGGCCACGCGTCACCGGCCACACGTCGCGCGCGTGGACGAGATCGATGCCGAACGGAACCGTCTGCGTCGAGGTCGCCTCGACCGCAGGCGCGCTTCCGCCGCCGGCGTCCATCGCATGCCGCTCGATGACCTGCTCGACGTAGCGGACGCCCGGCGTCTTCTTCAGCGCTGCGGCCTCATCGGCGGTCAGATCGGCGGCGAAGCCTTCGATGATGTTGAAGGTCGTGATGTCGCGCGACTCCGGCTGCGCCTCAGGAGTGATCCCGCGGATCATGTCCAGCGCGTGGCCCGCGCCGACGTGCGCTCGGGTCATCACGATGTAGCGCTGCGTCGGGGCAGCGAAGAGCGACGAGGCGAAGGCGAAAGAAAGAAGAAGAACTGCGATCCGTTTCATCAATTCAATAGTCCCGATGTCCCAATTTTGTTATTTGGAGATTTGTCGCAAAAAAGGCAGGCAGGCTCTGTGATATTCCTTCCGCTTATGACTGATTGGCAGGCGAATCTGATTACAGACTCGAAGGGAATTCAGGACCTCATCCGCTCCACCCGCACGATCGCTGTGCTCGGCATCAAACCGGAGTCGCACGCCGATCAGGCCGCTCACTACGTCCCCGCGCACATGGACGCGGCCGGCTACGAAATCATCCCCGTCCCCGTCTACTACCCCGACGTGAAGCAGATCCTCGGCAAACGGGTTTACCGGAAGTTGACCGAGATCGGCCGGCCGATCGACATGGTCAACGTCTTCCGCCGCCCGAACGACATTCCGCCTCATGTCGACGACATCATCGCGGCGAAGCCGAAGAGCGTCTGGTTTCAGCTCGGCATCCGCAATGACGAGGCCGCGAGGCGCCTCGCCGAGGCGGGCATCAAGGTCGTGCAGGATCGATGTCTGATGGTGGAAGAAGGACGGCTGCGGTAGAAGACTGTGGCCCCCGTCATTCTGAGCCGCGAAGACGGCGAAGAATCTGGGCGGGGGCGCGACTCCGCCGCCCAGATTCTTCGCGCTCTTCGGCGCTCAGAATGACAACGTCGCGCGAAGTCGACCTGCCGCCGTATCGCTTCTGGGAGACGCGCGCCGGCAGCGGCACACCCGTCGTCCTCATCCATGGGCTCGGCGGCTCCGCGGACTGGTGGCGCCGCAACATCGATGCGCTCGCGCGCGAACATCTCGTTGTCGCGGTCGACCTTGTCGGCTTCGGGCGCAACCGGCTTTTTCTTCGGCGCTCGGCGCTGCCGCTTTCGTTCGGGTCGGTGGCGGCCCTGCTGGCGCGGTGGATCGAGTCGTCGTTCACCGGGCCCGTCCATCTCGTCGGGAATTCGATGGGCGGGCAGATCGCGATTCACGTCGCGGCGACGCGGCCGGATCTCGTTCGATCGCTGACGCTCGTCAACGCGACCGGCATCCCGTTCGAGCTCGCGCCCGGCCGCCACATCGAGAATCTGATCCTTCCTCGAGGCGCGTACTCGTTCTCGACGATCCTCGCGCGCGACGCGTTCCGCAGCGGACCGGCGTCGATCGCGCTCGCATTCGCGCGTCTGCTGCGGGACGACGCGCGTCCGCTGCTGCGGCGCATCCGCGTGCCGGTGCTGCTGGTATGGGGCAGCCACGATCCGCTCGTGCCGCTGACGTACGCCCGTCAGTTCAACGAGCTCGTGCCGCAAGCGCGGCTCGTCGAGATCCCGAACGCGGCGCACATTCCGATGTGGGAGAACGCCGAGGCGTTCAATCGCGAGTTGCTCGCGTTCCTTCGCGAAGTCGACGCGTTGCCGATCGCCACGTATCCGGTTCCCGATGCGTTCTCGTGGCCCGTGAGCGGCGCCGAGAAAAACATCGTGTACCGCGAAAGCGGCACGCGGCGCGACGTCGTCCTCATCCACGGTATCGGCATGACGAGCGCGTACTTCGTCCATTTCGCGCGAGCGCTGTTCGAACGCGGTCTGCACTCGATCGCGCCTGATCTTCCCGGGTTCGGAGAGAGTCCCGATGCGCGATCAGCGTCTCCCGAAGAGCACGCCCGCCGTCTCGTCGAATGGGCCGATGCGCTCGAGGTTCGCGACGCGCTCTGGGTCGGGCATTCGCTGGGCTGCAATGTGGTGGCGCACGTCGCGCGGATGCGGCCCGACCTCGTTCACGCGCCGGTTCACGTCGGTCCGTTATGGACGAAATCGCGGCATCCGATGATTCGTCTGTTCGGATGCCTTCCGCTCGACGCGTTTCGCGAGCCGTTCTCGCTGTACACGTACGTGATTCCCGCTTACTGGCGGTGCGGCCTGGGGCGGTGGTGGCTGACGTTCCGCCGCTCGTTCGCGGACATCCGCACCGACCTGCCGCCCGGCACGATGATCGCCGGCGAGCGCGATCCGATCCCCGACACGGCGACCGTGCGCGACATCACCCGCACGCCCGGCGCCCACGCGTGTCTCTTCTCCGATCCGGCGGAGGTGGCGGAGGCGATTGTGGGAGAGCGGGCGTCCCGCCCGCAGTCGCCGGCCGTCACGGCCGGCGACTCGAAGGATTAGTCGCCGCGCGGGACGCACGGCGACTGCGGCCGGGACGGCCGCGCTCCTACACCGCGGCCTGCTGCTCGGTGGCCAGGCATCGCGTCAACCAGAGGTTCGTCAGCTTCTCGAGCACGGTGTTCTGGCGCAGGCGCGCGCGCAGGTTCACGAAGTCGACTTCGTCCATGGGCTGGTCCTGGTTGAAGCAGGAGAAGACGAACGACTCCTTGCCGCTCACCGGGTCGACGTGGCGCTGCAGGCATTGCGCGCAGACCTGCTTCATCATGCACTGCATCGGCGAGTTGATCGAGGCGATGCCGACGTGATCGGGCGCGAGGAATGGCGCGAGCACTCCGTGGCGCGCCTCCTTCACGGCTCGCATCATGCCGTCCGAGCCGATCGCGATGACGCGCGAGGCCTGTTTGAGATCGAACATGCGCGGCTCGGACGCGTACCAGAGCATCGCCTGCACAATGTTGCCGACGAACGCGAGATCCTGTTCGCGCCGCGGTGCAATCGGATCTCCGGCATCGACGGACCAGATCACCTGGTGGGTGCCGGCCTCGATCTCGTCGCGCTTGAAGACGTCGGCCGCTTTCTTGTAGCCGGCGAAGTAGACGACGCGGCATCCGTTGTCCTTGAGCGCCTTCGCGATCGAGAACAGCACTGCGTTGCCGAGGCCGCCGCCGGCGAGGAGGATGGTTTCGTTCCCGGGAATCTCGGTCGGCGTGCCGGTCGGGCCCATGACGACGACCGGCTCGCCGGGCTTGAGCATCGCGCAAAGGCGCGACGAGCCGCCCATCTCGAGGATGATCATCGAGAGCAGCCCTTCTTCCGGCTTCGTCCACGCGCCGGTGAGCGCGATGCCCTCCATCGTCAGCTTCGTCCCGTCGATCTCCGTCGCGTTCGACTCGAAGTTCTGCAGCCGGAAGAACTGGCCGGGCTGGAACCGCTGCGCCGCGAATGGCGCGCGGACAACGACTTCGACGATGGTTGGCGTCAGCCGGTTGACTTCGTGGACACGGGCGACCAGGCCATCGTCGAGGGTCTTGACGAGAGACTCAAAGCCCTCACCCGGCCTTCGGCCACCCTCTCCCGCGTCGCGGGAGAGGGAGGCGACGACGTGTGGATATCCATCTCTTGCTGAGGCCATGGCCTTGACCACATTGCCGGCGTAGCGCGGATGGTTGTCGCCGTAGAACGAGATCAGTTTCTCCCGGCGCGACGGATGCTGATACGACGTGAAGAAGCCGGTGTCGGTGTTCGGATCGACTTCGATCAGCTCTCCATCCACTGATACTGCAAAGCTCTGGAAGAACTGCTTCCACTTGTCGAGCTTGAACGTGCCCGGATGCTCTTTCTCGTAGATGACGTTCGGGCTCGTTCCCGCCGCGACCATCACCGAGCGCGCGGGCAGCTCGACGATCGTTCCGGAGTCCTGCCAGCGGCCGTCTTCGATGACCTGTTTCTCGAAGAGCACTGACCGCACGTGGCCGAATTCATCGGGCACCGCTTCGACAGGCGAGAGGTTCTCTGCGTAGGCGATGCCTTCTTCGAATGACTTCGCGATCTCCTCGTAGTTCAGGCGATAGGCGGGCGAGTCGAGCATCGACTTGCGATACGCGATCGTCACGCCGCCCCACGACCGCACCAGCGGAATGAAGTCGGGCTTTTCTCCGGCGGCCGCCGCGCGTTTCCGCTCGGCGCGGACAGCGCGTCCGTGCTCGAGGAACTCGTCGAGGATCCGCTGCTCTTCGGGGTCGTATGACGCCCGCAACGTCCCCTCGCCGAACTCCTCCGACATCGCCTCGAAGCGCTCGAGGATCCGCTCGACCTGAACCGGGTAGTACGCAAACAGCTCTGTCGCCGTGTCGATCGCCGTCAGGCCGCCGCCGATGACGACAGCCGGCAGCCGCACCTGCAGATTCGCCAGCGAGTTCTTCTTGAACGCGCCGGTGAGCTGCAGCGCCATCAGGAAGTCCGATGCTTTGCGCATGCCGCGGATGAGATTGTTCTTCATCCGCACGATCGTCGGCGTGCCGGCTCCGGCGGCGATCGCGATGTGATCGAAGCCGAGCTTGTCGAAAGCGTCCTCGATCGTCAGCGTCCCGCCGAAGCGCACGCCGCCGTACATCCTCAGGTTCTTTTTCCGCTCCAGCGCGATGCGGACGACCTTCAGAAAGTTCTTGTCCCACCGCACCGTGATGCCGTACTCCGACACGCCGCCGAAGCCGGCCAGGATACGATCGTCGAGGTCGTCCCAGAGCACTCTGAAATCGCGGATCGGCTCCTCGACGTACTTGCGGTCGAGCGGCTCGATCTTCAGTCCGTCGATCGCGACGACGCCGAAGCCTTCGTTCGCCAGGAAGTGGGCGAGCGTGTAGCCGGCCGGCCCGAGTCCGACCACGAGCACGTTCCGTCCGTTGTACGGCAGCGCGACCGGGCGCTTGATGTTGAGCGGATTCCACAGCGTGAGCAGCGAGTAGATCTCGAAACCCCACGGCAGAAACAGCACGTCGGTCAGCACGCCCGTCTCGATCTGCGGGATGTCGACCGGATCCTGCTTCTGGAAGATGCACGCGCGCATGCAGTCGTTGCAGATGCGGTGGCCGGTGCCGGGGCACATCGGGTTGTCGATCATCACGATCGCCAGCGAGGCGATCGCGTCGCCCTCTGCGCGGAGGTAATTCATCTCGCCGATCTTCTCGTCGAGCGGACAACCCTGCAGCGCCATGCCGAGGGGGTTGGGTCGGAAGGTGCCGCCCTTTTCGAGGAAGCCGTGCGAGCACGAGTCCTTCTGCCGCTCGTGGCACCAGATGCAGTAGTGCGACTGATCGGTGATCGTGCGCGGCGTGGCGCGGTTGTCGGTGAGCTTGAATCCGTCGCGACGCCGGAAGTGTTCGGGATCGCCGCCGAAGCGGATCTCGTCGATCGGCTCGGCCGGCACGAGGTGGTCGTAGACGAGCGGCTTCGGGACGCGGAACGACGTCCAGCCGTCGAACCGCCCCGCTTTCCACTCCGCCGCCATCCATTGAATCAGCTCGTCGAGCTCCGCCTTCGCCTCGGCGTCGCCGGCTTTGTCGCGATCGAGGAGTTGATTCGCAAGGATGGCGAGATTGAGTTCCTGATCGCCCTCTCCCGCGTGCGGGAGAGGGTGGCCGAAGGCCGGGTGAGGGTCGGTCACTTTTGCGACTCTCTTGATGACGACGTCCTTCTTGAACCGCGCGACTTCGCTGTCGCGCTCGGCACGTCTCTTCAGTGCGGCGACGCCGTCACCGATGTCGAACATCTGCGCGAGAAAAAGTCCGAGCTCGCGGCTGACTTCGATCAGCAACGCAGACTCTTCCGGCGGCGTCAACGGCGCCCCGCCGCGGTACGCGCTGAAGCGCGCCAGCAGCGACGAATCGTGGGTTCCCACGTATCGGTCGAAAGCGGAGGCGAGATCGTTGAGGCGCTGGAGGTCCGTGAGATCGGGCCAGGTGAAGTCTTCAATCCCCAGATGCATGCGCAGTCATGAACCTTTCGGATGCCGTGCCGTAGTCCCAGGCCGCCCAGATCAGGGTCGCTGCGGCGACCGCGAACAGCACGCCCGCCTGCACCTGCAGGTCGATGCGGTGGTTCTGCACCATGCCTGCGCCCGCCTCGAGGATCGACGTCGTGAACGCGGCGAGCAGCCACGCGAGCGGATTCGCATCGAGCACGTAACGCGCGATGACCCACGCCAGGACCGCCAGCGCCGCACTCGAGATGAGCGTCATCGGCAGCTCCTGCGGAGTGGCCGTCGAGTCGATCGTTACGCAGAAGATGATCGCGATCGTGACGAGCGGCGCCGCCCAGCGCCGTTTCCAGGACGCGGCGCTGATCGCGTACACCGCCGCAGCGGCCGAGAAGATGATCGCTCCGGCAATCGACTGGCCGAAGTCGATGATCGCCGGCGCCTTCACGACGACCGAGTCGGGGACGGCGACTTCGCTCACCGACGCGACGGCCGGGAAGTGGTTCGCAACGAGGCGCAGAATCTCGCGGCCGGCGACAAGCAGGCCGGCTGCGGTGAGCGCCGCGACGACAGCGTGCCGCCCGAATCGCGCCCGCCCTTCGCGCGACAGCAGCGCCGTTGCGTACGGGCGGGTCGCGAAGATCGCCGCGACCGCCACGACAATGAGAAGAATCTGCATCCCGGCATCGCGCACCGCGTTGGTCGTCGCGTTCAGGACGAACGTGTCCCACGACGTGGTCGTGTTGTAGGTGAAGAGGCGCATTTCGCTGCCGCTCAGCACGCGCAGAATCGGCACGATCGCGAGCAGCAGCGCGACGCGCGTCGCCCGCCGCCACAGCGGAAGTCCGCGTCTCGTCGTCATGATGAATCCGCTGACGACGAGCGCGAGCGCCGCAACCGCGCCGATGATGCGGATGATCAGCAGCACGATGTTCGCGAACGTCTGTCGGCGCGCCTCGCGGTAGACCTCATCCGGCACCTTCACCGTCGTCGCGAACTGGGTCACGTCAGCTCCCATGACGCGAATCGCAACGCGGCGCACGGCCTGTCCCGCGAGCGGCTGCTTCTGCTCGAAGTGGAAGAGCCAGTCGCGCCGGTTCGGCTGCTGAAACGTCAGCGCCTCTTTCAGCGTGAACGCGCTAGCCGGACCGTCGTAGCGAGCGAACGCCGGCATCGCGATCGCCAACGCGGCATCGCGCTCGAGCCGCGCGCCGGGCGCGCGCTCGTCCGCGTACTTGTGATAGCCGGCCACGCGACGGGTGCGCGGATCGACTTCGACGAAGTACTCCGTCTTCTGCATCGGCGTGAAGAACCGCACCATCCACGTCGCCGTCGGCACATCGGTTCGCATGATCGCGACGAGGCGATCGACAGTCAGGCCGTGCCGGACCATGTACGTCGCGGCGGTCTCGTCGAATCCGCCCGGCGAGCCGCCTTCCTCGCGCGGCGAGCCCGGGTCCCACGATCGGAACGCGCTGACCGGAAGCGCCGCGACTTTCGCCGGGATCGGTTGCTGCAGCGCGCGCATGTGCGCCGTTGCGATCTGCTTCGCCTGCTCGGCCGTGGTCCGGTAGTCGATGACGTCATCCGGCGACGCAGGCCGCCGGATGACCAGCACGACCGCAATTGCAACGGCCATCGCGCACGTGATCATGAGACGCCGATCGAGACGAACGGCCTCGGGTAGCGGCACCGGCCCTTCCTGCGCGACGACCGCGCGCGGCGGCGACACCGGCAGCGTCGCGTTGCTCAGGTCACCGTCCGGAACGAAGCCGCGATTCCGGACGTAGAGGACGACCGACGCGATCAGCGGGATCGTGAAGATCATCGCCGCCACACCGGCGGAGAGGACGTAATACGGATTGCCCGACCGCAGCGGCATCAGCGCGGTGTAGAGCGCGTCGACCGTGAAGTGCCAGACGAGAAGCGGCAGGAGTCCGAACGCCTGCAGCAGGATTCCGATCGCCACTCCCGCCGATCCCACCTCCAGTCCGCGGATGTAGAACGGCTGATTCGGATAGGTCGAGTGACCAAAGCCCCAGATGTACGCGGCGAGAACGATTGCGAGGACGCGCGAACGGAACAGACGCTCGAACAGCGGAATCGAGAACGCACGCGAGATGAACTCCTCCGACAGCGCAGGAAAGAAGCCGGCGAAGAGGATTGCCAGCCACGGCATCGGCGTCGTCATCAGCGTGTTGTCGTACGGGATTTCTGCCGGTGCCCATGCGCCGAACTTCTCCGCGATGACGTAGAAGACCGTCTGGTAGCCGATGAAGAACGCCACCATCGTGTAGCCGAGGATGATCGAGCGGAAGACGCGTTTGGAGGTGAGCGAGCGAGGCGTCCAGAGTCGCGGAATGGCGAGGTGTTGAGGCATGCGCTCGCGATAGAGCACTTCGCCGGCGCCGCACACCACGATGAGCAGCATCGCCGAGCCGATGCCCGACATCAGAACGCCGAGAAAGAAAAAGCGGCCCACGAATGCGGCGTAGGAAGTCGTGGTGTCGTAATCCGCAAGCGCGGCGGAGAACGAGTTCAGGTTTGATCCCGCCGTCAGAAGAAATGCGATGACGCCGATGCCGAGGAGGAAGCGGATGCGCAGATCGCCGCGGCGCAAGCGGCTGATGAACACCGCCAGCGCGGCGAGCATCGTGGCCACGAGGAAGATGAGGTCGACGTTTCCGGCAGCGCTGTTCTTCGACCTCAGCTCGCGGTAGTTGCGCAGCCATTCCTCCGGCACCTTCAGCCGCTGGTCGTAGCTGCTGACGATATTGCCGTCGACCGTGATCGTGTGGCGGTACTCGGCGCCGGCAGGCCGGATCGACCGCGAGCGCCACGTGAAGATGCGCTGCACGCGCGCGGGAAGCTGCCGTTCGCTTTGCGAGATGAGCTCGAGGTTCGTCGCGCCGGCGCGGGCGAGAAACGCGTCGGCGATGCCGCGCGCCGTCGCCGGATCGACGGCTGGCATTCGCTGCGACTCCGGGATCCGGTGACTCATCGAAACGATCTCGCCGGTCGGCGCGACGTCGACGTTCAGCTCCTCTTCCTGCAGCGGCCGGAACCAGCGATGACGCCAGTACCAGAGCCGCACTTCGCGCCTGGCCACGTCGTTCGCGCGCTTCAGCCCGAGAGATCGCTCGAGGAAGATGCGCGCGGCGTCGTCAGAGTCGAAGACGACCGTGTGCTTCATCCCACGCGTGTCGAATCGTTGCGATGCGGCGACGCCGGCCGCCAGGCGCAGCGAGGTCCTGCTGTCGTAGCGGAACTCGAGCGAGACTTCGGGAAACGCGGAGGAGAACCAGTAAGCGATCACCACGCACGAGATCGCGGTGATGACGACGCAGGCGAGGATGAAGAGCCAGTCGCGGCGGTCCAGCGGCTCGCGGCTGCGCTCCTCATTCATCCGGCGCGAAGGGTAACAGGTAACGAGGAACGGGTAACAACCGGTTACCGGTTCCCGCGTGGCTCAGAGCAGCCCGGTGAGGATGAGGTCCGCGATCGGCTCCGCCTGCTCGACGAGCGCGTACTCCTTTTCCGACAGGATCCACGAAGTCACCATCTCGTCGAGCACTCCGAAGACCGCCTTCGCGACGAGCTGCGGGTGCAGGTTGCGGCGGAACACGCCTTCGCCCTGTCCGTGCTCGACGATCTTCCGCAGGATGTTCAGGTAATCGGCGACCTCCTGCTGCGAAAGGAGGCTCATGAACTTCAGGCTGTGGCGCAGCTCGACCTGCGAGACGATCGCGAGCGGCCGGTCGCGGCCGAGGGTCTCGAGATGGTGGCGGATGGCGACGCGCATGCGGTCTTCCGGACGCGAGATCGTCGAGAGGTCGCGCTCGAGCGACTGCAGGTAATTCCGCGTGTGCTCGCGGAAGATCGTGATGAGCAGGTCTTCCTTGCCGTCGAAGTAGAGGTAGATGGTCCCGTCCGCGACGCCGGCGGCTTTTGCGATTTCGGAAACCTTCGCATTGAAGTAGCCGTTCTGCGCGAAGACGTCGACGGCGGCGCGGAGGATGCGCTCGCGTTTCGTCGTTCCGCGAAACGCTCCGGTGGGGGGAGCGGTGGTGGCGGGCTGGCGCGGCATCGTGTGAATGAATGCTCATTCACCGCGGTCATGTCAAGTGAAAGATGCGATCCCGCAATGATTTGACGAAGCCGGCAGGCCGATTTTCCGACACCGTTCCGTCGAGAATTCTCATGACGTCTTCGCGCGTCGCCGCGCTGCGCACCGGGTAGATGTGGACGTGCAGGTGCGGCGTCTGGATGCCGAGCTTCAGAAGGATCGCGCGATCGGTCTTTGTCACATCGAGCAGCGCGCGCTCGACCACCTTTTGCACGCGTACGAACTGCGTCGCCTCACTGTCGGTCAGATCCGCGAAGTTCTCGACGTGCCTCTTGATCGCGAGCATCGCGTGGCCGGCGACGGCGGAGTCGGGATGCAGCCAGAGCGACCAGTCGCCGAAATCGAACACGAGCTCGCCCGAACCCGCTCCGCAGAACGCACATCCTTCATCCTTCATCCTTCATCCTTCTCCTTATAATCCGCCTCTCCATGCGCATGGTCCGCTTCGGCCGCACCGAGGCCCAGGTGCCGGCGATCAGTCTCGGCACGTGGGGACACGGCGGCCCGAATATCAGCGAAGGCGCGTCCGTCGGTTGGACGGGCCACGACGATCAGGCCGCGAAGGAAGCCATCCTCACCGCATACCGGAACGGCATCACGCACTGGGACACGGCTGACGCGTACGGCAACGGCCACGCCGAGTCGCTGATCGGCCAGCTGTGGAGCGACATTCCCCGCCGCGAGATTTTTCTGGCGACGAAGTTCGGATGGGTCAAAGGTCCGTCCGGTCATTACTACGATCCGAAGTTCATGCGCGAGCAGTGCGAGCGCTCGCTCCGGCTGATGCGCACCGACGTCATCGATCTCTACTACTTCCATCATTGCAACTTCGGTCCGGACGACCGGTACTTCCCCGACGCGCTGGCGACCATGCGCAAGCTGCATGGTGAGGGGAAGGTCCGTTTCATCGGACTCTCGGACTGGGATGCGCGCAAGATCATGCGCTTCATCGATCGCGTCGATCCCGACGTCGTGCAGCCGTACCGCAATCTGATCGACGACGACTACGAACCGAGCGGCCTGAAGAAATTCGTCGACCAGCACGACCTCGGCGTTGCTTTCTTCTCTCCGCTGAAACACGGTCTGCTCCTCGGCAAGTACGAACAGCCGAAGCAGTATCCCGAGGGCGACTTCCGCAGCGGGATCCCGCAGTTCACCGACCAGGCGTTCATCGCGCGGATGAAGCATGCAGCGAACGAGATGCGCCGCCGTTTTGCGAATCATCCGCAGCCGGTGCTCTACGCCGTCACCGGCGCGCTGCTCACCGGAAACCGCACAGCGTGCGTGCTCCTCGGACAGCGCAACGCGCAGCAGGCCGCGGCCGCGGCGGCGGTGGGCGAGCCGTTGAGCCCGGCCGAGGCGGAGTGGGTGCGGCACGTCTATCGCGGAGAGGCATGAACGTCTTCGTCACCGGCGGCACCGGCTACATTGGCAGCCGCGTGATTCCCGAGCTGCTCGCGCGCGGTCACGTCGTGCTCGCGCTGGTGCGGCCCGGCTCCGAGGCGAAGCTGGCACGTGGCGCGGAAGCGATCTCCGGCAATCCTCTCGACCGTTCGACTTTCGAGACTCGCATCGCGCCGAGCGACACGTTCCTGCAGCTCGTCGGCGTTCCGCATCCGTCGCCGAAGAAGGCGGAGCAGTTCCGCGCCATCGATCTCGTCTCGATTCGTGAATCGGTGATCGCGGCGAAGAGCGCGAACATCTCGCACTTCGTCTACCTCAGCGTCGCGCAGCCGGCATCCGTGATGAAGGCGTTCCTTGAAGTTCGCGCCGAGGGCGA
>DASWBH010000017.1:0-5827 GCA_036390755.1 Thermoanaerobaculia bacterium | reverse complement strand
CGCGTTCTCGGGCGTCTTGGCCATCTGATCGTCGAGCGAATACGCGGCGTACGTCGGATAGCCGAGGAGCTGGGCTTTGTCGGCGCGGAGCTGGGCGAGGCGGGTGACGATCGCGCGGGTGTCGTTCGGTCCGCCGTGCTGTCCGCGCGCTTCCGACGCGGCGAGGATGCGCTGCCGCAGCGCGGCATTCTGCAGGTTTGTCAGAACCGGCTGTTGCGTCGTGTTCTGCAGCGCGATCACCCATTTGCCGGTCAGTCCCTGCTCCTTGGCCCGATCGGCAGCCGCGGCGATGTCGGCGTCGCTCAGGCCGGCGAGATCGGCGATGTTGTCGACGACGACGCCCGACGCTTTCGTGTCCGCGAGGACGTGGCTGCGGAACTGCGTCGTCAGCGTCGACTCTTCCTGATTCAGCGCCCGCAGCTTCGCCTTATCCGCCTCGGATAGTTGCGCGCCGGCGCGGATGAAGTTCTTGTAGTAGCGCTCGGCGAGGAACTTCGACTCCGGATCGAGGCCGCTGGACTCGCGGCTGTCGTAGATCGACTTGACCCGCGCGAACAGCTTCGGATTCATGAAGATCGCGTCCTGATGCGCCGAGAGTTTCGGCGCCTCTTCTTCTTCGACCTTCTGGATGGCCGGATTCGTGTTCGAGGCGCTGAGGTTGAAGAACACTTTCGAGACGCGCGTCAGCAGCGCGCCGGAGCGCTCCATCGGCACGATCGTGTTCTCGAATGTTGGCGGCGCCGAGGAGCTCGCGATCGCGTCGATCTCCGCGATCTGCTGCTTCATCCCTTCTTCCATGGCCGGCTGGTACTGCGCGTCGTTGATCAGATTGAACTGCGGGGCCTGGTACTGGAGCGGGCTCGGCGCGAAGAACGGATTCGACGCCTGCATCGTTGCGGCGGGTTGAGTGGTCGTCGTTGTTGTCGGTGTCGTTGTCTGCTGCATGGCGCACGCACAAAAAATTGTCGTCAGTAAGATGGTGGCTCGCTTCATGGTTCGCGCATTCTATTGCGCAACCGCTTGGTTTCGCTGCGCTGGCGTTTCTGTTCGAGCCGGCGCTGCTTCTGCGTTCTCGAGACGCGGGTCTTTTTTCGCGGGCGCTGCACGACCAGCGCGTCGCGCAGCAGCTCTTCCATCCGGGCCAGGGCACGGTCGCGATTGGCGAGCTGCGTCCGCTCGGCCTGCGAGGTCACGCGCAGCACACCGTCACGCGTGATGCGGCCGGGGAGCCGCTCGCGGACGAGCTGCTTCTGCTCGTCGGTGAGGGGGAGCGCGTCGACGTCGGTCTCGATCGTGACGCGGGTCTCGAGCTTGTTGACGTTCTGACCGCCCGGGCCGCCGCTGCGGGAAGTGGTCGCCCGGAGCGACGAGGCGGGCACGATGATGCCGCTGCCCAGATCGAGATCGCGCATCATGAGAGCGGCGGCAAGCCGCCGCTCTCCAGATTACATCGCCTTGGTGGTGTAGACGGACGCGTCGCTCGGCCGGCCGAACAGGTAGCCTTGCCCGTACTTGATGCCGAGCTCGGTTGCGGCCTGCGCCGTTGCGATTTCTTCGATGCCTTCAAGAATCACCGCGCAATCGAAGTCGTGAGCGAGCGTGACGAGGTTGCGCACGAGCTTCGTCCGCGTCGGGTCCGCTTCGAATGCCGTGCCGAAATTCTGACTGATCTTGAGGAACTCCGGGCGGATGCGGTCGATGTACGGCAGATGCGAGTAGGCCACGCCGACGTCATCGAAGGCCACGCGCACGCCTTCGTTGCGCAACTGATCGAACAGGCGGAACACACGGCTGTCATCGCCGAGGGAGCCCTGCTCGGTCAGCTCGAGGACGACGCGGTTGAGCGGCACGCCCGCGCGCTGCGCCTCGTCGCGCAGAAGATCGCGAAACGCTGTGCCGCGGTGCAACACATCCGGATGGATGTTGAGGAACAGCATGCTCGACTGCGTGAGTGTCCGCGCTTTGTTCAGCGCAGACTTGATGCACGAGGTCTCGAGATCGGCGATGCGGTGCTTGCGGCCGGCGTACTGGAAGAGGAGATCGGGACTGCGCATCGGCGAGTCGGACGCGTACCGCGCCAGCGCCTCGTAGCCGATGGGCTCCCACGAGTTGTGAAGATCGACGATCGGCTGGAACGCCGTGCCCAGCTGCGAGCTCGTGAGAATGTCGTCGAGCAGAGGCATCGTAATGCGCGCAGGCAGGCGCTTCATCGCCGCCTCGACCGGCGACATCAGATCGATGACCGCCTCGAGCTCGTTGGCCTCGAACGGCTTCCGGAGAAACGCAACCGCGCCGCGCTGCGATGCTTCGAGCTGCAGCTTATCGGGAGCGTCGCCGGTCATGAGGATGACACGCGCGCCGGGCAGCGCCCGCTTCGCGAACGAGATGAAGTCGAGACCTTCGAATCCGAACTCGCCCGAGACGTGCACGTCGCTGACGACGACCGAAGGCCGGAAGCGCTCCAGCGCCATCTCCGCCGACTCGACGTCGTTGCACGTGATCAGCGTCCGGTCCGATCTCTCCAGCGCCACCGCCAGCCCCTCGGTAATGGTGCCGTCGTCGTCGAGGAGCAGGATGACCTGTTTGCGGTCGTGGGTCTCGTAATTTTGCAGTGCTATTGCGCTCACGTTGTGTTCTCCGATGCTGAGAGGAGCGAAAGCGGTGCCGCACGTTGGGTGATTGTTTTCAGCGACTTACGGGATCGAGTTTGTTTGTCACACGGAAGGTGTCCATTTTCCGCACACTGTGACGCCGCCTTCAGGAGCGATGCTACGATCCCGCGGATGCGTCGACTGAACTGGCCGTTGTGGACCGGACTCGCGCTGAGCGTCGTCGCGTTCATCAGCTACTTCACGTTCTTCGTTCGCTTTCCGGTCACGCGCGACGTTCCGTGGGCGAACTTCGTTCTGTTCGCGATCGCGATCCTGCTGCTCGTGGTGGGCACGCGGCGGGCGTGGCTCGCGGGACGGCGGTTCCGCGGTCTCGCCATCGGAATTCTCGGCCTGGTGGTCTTCGTGTTCTTCGCGCTGGTCGTGACCGTCGGGACGAAGATGCTGCCGCCGGCGCAAGGCGCGCCGCGCGTTGGCCAGAAAGCGCCCGACTTCACGCTGCTCGATACGAGCGGCAAGCAGGTTGCGCTGTCGCAGCTCCTCGCCTCATCGCCGCGCGGTGTCATGCTCGTGTTCTACCGCGGCTACTGGTGACCGTTCTGCAACTCCGAGTTACGGGGTATCGAAGAGAGTCTTCCATCGTTCGAGGAGGCGGGCGTGCGGCCGGTGGCGATCAGCGTCGACAAGCCGGAGGAGTCGCGCAACCTCTGTCAGGAGGCCGGCTATACGTTCACGTTTCTCTCCGATCCCGATACGACGGCGATCCGCCGGTATGACCTGCTGCACAAGGGCGGCGGGCAGAACGGACACGATATCGCGCGGCCCGCGGAGTTTCTCGTCGACCGGACCGGCACCGTGCGCTGGGTGAATCTCGCCGGCGATCTCCGCGTGCGGGCACGGCCGGCGCAGATGCTCGCGGCGACGAAATTACTCCCATAGAAAAAAGTTGTTCCGCGCCGCGGTGCGGCCTTGTCTTACCCATCAGACAACGAGTAACGCGCCTCTCTCTCGCGACGCTCGAACCCGAACCCCGACGGAGGACAGGCCTGGACAACCTGTCCTCCACTATCATTCGCCGCCATGTTCGTGCGGCGCTTTCTCCTTCCGGCTCTTCTCCTCGGCACCGCGTCAGTCGCGTTCGCGGTTGACCCGTCGCTGTTTCAGGATCTGCACTGGCGGCTGATCGGCCCGTTTCGCGGAGGCCGCGCCGTCGCGGTCACCGGCGTTCCCGGCGAGCCGCAGCATTTCTACTTCGGCAGCGTCAACGGCGGCGTCTGGGAGACGGTGGATGCCGGCCGGACGTGGCAGCCGATCTTCGACTCACAGCCGGTCGGCTCGATCGGCGCGATCGCCGTCGCCGGCTCGAACCACAAGCTGATCTACGTCGGCAGCGGCGAAGCCGACATGCGCTCGGACATCGCGCAGGGCAACGGGATGTACAAGTCGGCCGACGGCGGCAAGACGTGGTCGCGCATCGGCCTCTCGGACTCGCAGCAGATCGGCCGCATCATCATTCACCCCGACAACGCGAACCTCCTCTACGTCGCAGCCCTCGGCCATCCGTACGGTCCGAATACAGAACGCGGCGTCTTCCGCTCGCGCGACGGCGGTACCAGTTGGACCAAGGTGCTCGGCCGCGACATCGACACAGGCGCAATCGACCTCGCCTTCGAGCCCGGCAATCCCAGCGTCATCTACGCCGCGTTGTGGCAGACGCGCCGCACGCCGTGGAGCATCTACCCGCCGTCGAACGGACCGGGCTCGGGGCTGTTCAAGTCGACCGACGGCGGCGATCACTGGACCGAGCTTCGCGCCGGACTACCCGAGAAGCCGGGACGCATCGGCATCGCCGTGGCGCCGTCGATGCCGAATCGCGTCTACGCAATTGTCGACGCGCCCAAAGGCGGGATGTATCGATCGGACGACGGCGGCGCGCATTTCACGCTTGCGGGCAACGACTCGCGCGTCTGGTCGCGGGGCTGGTATTTCGGCGGAATCACTGTCGAGCCGAAGAACGCCGATGTCGTCTACTCGTGCAACGTCAACGTCTATCAATCGAGCGACGCAGGCAAGACGTGGGTGCCGGTGAAGGGCGCGCCGGGCGGCGACGACTACCACCAGCTCTGGATCGATCCCGAGCACCCCGAGCGTCGCATCCTGGGCGTCGATCAGGGTGTCGTCGTGTCGGTCAACAACGGGAAGACGTGGAGCTCGTGGCTCAATCAGCCGACCGGGCAGTTCTACCACGTGATGACCGACAACCGTTTTCCGTACCGGGTCTACGGCGCGCAGCAGGACTCCGGCGCAGCAGGCGTGCCGAGCCGCACCAACGAGTACAACGGCATCTCGATCGCGGAGTTCCGCGAGATCACGGCAGGCGGGGAGAGCGACAACGTCGCGCCCGATCCGACGGATCCGGATGTGCTGTACGGCGGACGCGTCGAGCGGCTCGACACGCGCACGCATCAGACGCATTCGGTCGACCCGACGCTCGCGTATCCGGAGAACGATCGCCGCACGTGGACGCTGCCGCTCGTTTTCTCGCCGCGCGATCCGCGGGTTCTGTATTTCGCGAATCAGCGGATGTTCCGCACCGACGACGCCGGACAGCACTGGACCGTGATCAGCCCCGATCTGACGCGCGAGAATCCCGGCGCTCCGCCGAATCTCGATCCGACGACGGCAGCGCTGCGCGCCGGACCGGGCACGCGCTTCGGCGTGATTTACGCGATCGCGCCTTCGCGGCTCGCAGACCGCGACATCTGGGCCGGCACCGACGACGGGCAGATCTGGCGCACGCGCGACGAAGGCGCGCACTGGGACAACATCACGCCGCCCGAGCTGACGGCGTGGTCGAAGGTCGGGATCATCGACACGTCGCACTTCGACGCGGAGACGGCGTATGCCTCAGTCGACCGTCATCGCCTCGACGATTTCCAGCCGTATGTCTATCGCACGCACGACGGCGGCAAGCACTGGCAGCTCGTCGCGAGCGGCCTGCCGACGTTCGTGAACGTCGTTCGCGAAGATCCGGTCCGCAGAGGAGTGCTGTACGCGGGCACCGAGAGCGGAATGTCCGTGTCGTTCGACGACGGCGATCACTGGCAGTCGCTGCAGATGAATCTGCCGGTGACATCGATCCGCGACATCGACGTGCACGGCGACGACGTGGTCATCGCGACGCACGGCCGCGCGTTCTGGATCCTCGACAACGTCAC
>DASWBH010000016.1:0-3358 GCA_036390755.1 Thermoanaerobaculia bacterium | reverse complement strand
CTGAACTCGTTCGCGGCCAGGTTGTACGTCAGCACAGGCGTGACCTTCGAGTCAGGAAGAACGAGAGACACCTCCACTGTCGCCGCATTTCCCGTCGTCTCGGCGAGGCCGATGTTCGTGCGGAACGCGTCGGACTGCTCGAGCTGCAGGATCTGCAGTGCGCGGTCGTTCACGCCGACCGAGTCCGCGGGCGTGACCGCCGGGATGAACTGACCGATCGTGCCGGTGTCGGTTTGCGCGTACGTGCGGGCGCTTGCGATGAGATTGCTCGTCGCCGGCGTCTCGACGACGACAGATCCCCCGGCGTTGGGATCGCCGATGGCGAACGTCGTGTTCAGGATATTGTTGAAGCCTCGCGTTTCCCCCGGCGCGATCGTCACCGACTGCGACATCGGCGAGCCCGGCGCGCCCTCGGGATAGAAGGTCAGCTTCACATCGACAGGATCCGCTGCGGCGTTGAACAGGCGCGCATCGGTCCGCCAGTGCGCGACTCCGTTCGTGTAGGCGACGCCCGGAACGACGTAGCGATTCGACTTCACCGCGGACTTCAGGATGGCCGAGACGAGCAGCGGATCGTTCGTGGCGTTGTCGAGCACCGATGCATAGCCGGTCACCTTGCCCGTCGACGAAACGACCTCGATCTCCACGCGTCCATCGTCGAGCGTGATGTTGTTCTGAATGAGGAGGCCGTTGAGCACGAGGTGCTCGGACGGCAGCAGCGACTCGGGGATGTCGGCGAGCAGGTTCCCGAGCTTATCGAACACATGGATGATGACATCAGCAGGTTCGCCTGCTGCTTCGACGAGTCCGAAGTTCGTGCGATACGCGACCGACTGCGCGATCTGCTGGAGCGAGAGGATGTCGCCTTTGCCGACGAACTGCGCGAACGGAATCGCCGGGATGAACTGTCCGAACGTTCCCAGCGAGGTGACGTTGTACGTGCGGCTGGAGGCGACGCTCGTGAGGATGTTGCTCGGGATGAGGCTGAAGAGCGGCGACGTCTGTGTGTCTGTCAGCGGCCGGATCTCGAGCATGCCCGTCGCCGAGCCGGTCGACGCCGTGCCGAAAAAGCTCGACAGGATGTCGTCGAGCGCGGTCGTGACACCAGGGTCGACCTGAATCGTGGTCGTGATACCGGTCTGTGTCCCGTCAGTCGCGCTGGGCGTGAAGTTCAGGAGGTACGTCATCGCCTGGGAAGACACGTTCGCGAGCCGGATGTCCGACTGGAAGAGCGAGCCGTTGGCGCCCGGTCCGTGCGCCACGGCCGGGATGATCAGCGAGTCAGGCAGCGGCGTGGCTTTTGTGTCGGGAGCCACCGGCGTCACGAGGCTGATCGAGATCGGGATGGTCGTCGGAGGCGTCGAGCCATTCGACGTCAGATGACGGCTGTTGCTGCTGGTGCTCGCGCCCGGGAACGCGATCCGGATCGTGCCGTGGTTCGCGCCGACGTTCAGCGCCCTCGGATCCGACGTGACGGTGAGAGTGAGTCCCTCCGGCGGAATGGTTCCGGATGACGGCGAGACGCTGAGCCACGGCTTGTCGACGGATGCAGTGAATGCGCGCGGCGTCGGCGATCCGGGCAGCGTCAGCGTCTGCACTGCGCCACCACGGAACCCGATCTCGGCAGCGCCCGGCGTTCTCGTGGCCACGGTGTTCGGCGGCACGACGCGCGTGCTGATCGTCCTCGAGTACGCGCTCACGTCGTTGCTGCAGCCGCTGAACGCGCGGACGCGGTAGAAGAATCGAACCGCAGCCGCGGTCGCGGTGTGGTGGAACTTCGCGCTGACGCCGCTGACCGGCTGCGTCGTCGCGTCGGCGAAATCGGCCGATGTCGCTTCCTGGATCTCGAAGATGCTGCCGTTCGTGACGCCGGTCCAGCGCACGTTGTAATCGGTGCCGGAGAGCACCTGCGCGACGACGTGCGCGACGGGAGTAGCCGGTGCGGCGCAGCCGGTCGGCTTCGCAGCAATGGTCACGTCGCTCCACGCGGAGCGCACGGCCGGACACGCGTCGAACGTCGCTTCGACCGACCAGCGGATCCTGCCGCTCGGAACGGCCAGGGTGGCGTCGGTGACATCGCCTGCCGTCGTCGTGACGAGAGTCGGGTCAGCCGAACCGACGGCCATGAACACGCGATATGACGACGCGTTGTCGACTTGCGTCCAGCTGAAGTGGACAGGCGACGCGGCGCTGATCGAGTCGTCAGCCGGTGCGAGCGGATGGGGCGGCTTGCCCGCGCACGCGGCGGAGGATGGAATATCGAATTTCGCATTCTCCGATCGGACCGGGTCGCAGCCGGAGCCGAGGGCGAGGACGTACCACTCGAAGGAGCCGCCGGGCAGGTCGCGCTGCAGTTGCGTGCCGGTCGTGTCGCCGAGAACTGTCTCAGCGCCGTGTTCGCCCTTCACGACGACGACGTAACGGATCGCGCCGCTGACGGACGTCCACGAGAAGGTGACCGGGCTCGTGATATTGCCGGCGCCGTCCGCAGGCGACAGCAGCTGCGGCTTCGACGTCGGGCAGTTCGCGGCCTGCGGGATGGTGAACCGCGACTTCGATGAACGCGTCGCCGCGCAGCCCTTGGAAGCCGCTTCGACGAACCAGTCGATCCGGCCCGCCGGAACAGAGCTCGTGAACGTCGTGTCGGTCGTCGAGCCGATGAGCTGCGCTTCGTCGCCGTTCAACGACGCGAAGACGCGGTACTCGCTCGCGCCCGAGACGGAGGTCCACGCGAACGTGACCGGCGAGGTGGCCGTTGCGTTGTTCGCGGGCGCGATCAGGTTCGGAGCGTCGGTCGAGCAGCGTGAGCCGCCGTTGTCGCGAACGCGGAAGCTGGCCGTTGCCGACGACACCGGTGTGCATCCCGGGAAGAGCGCCTCGACGAACCACGTGTAATTTCCGGGCTGAAGGTCGTGCTGCAGTTTCGTATCGGTCGTGGATCCGGCCTGCACGGGTGCCTGTCCGGAGGTGACGACCCAGACGCGATAGCCGATTGCGCCTGCCGCCGCGTTCCAGACGAACGTCACCGGACTGGCGACGTCCCCGCTCAGCGGCGAGACGAGCGCCGGCGCAGGGTTGGCCGTGCCGCACGTCGACGACTGCTGCACGGTGAATTCGCCGTGCAGCGACACAACGGACGGGCAGTTGTCGAAGAGCGCCTCGACGTACCACTCCGCTTTTCCGCTCGGAACCTGCAGCGTTGCCGTCGTCGTGGTGACGCTTGCGATCACATCGGCGGCCGCGCCGCTCACGCCCAGCCATACGCGATACGCCGTTGCGCCGACGACACCCGTCCAGGCGAAGGTCACCGGCGACGACACCGTCGATTCGTTGACGGGCGAAACGGGCGTGATGCTGC
>DASWBH010000015.1:0-15258 GCA_036390755.1 Thermoanaerobaculia bacterium | reverse complement strand
TTGCGGATGCGCCGATCACCCTACGGTTTTGAGGTTCTCGAGACGTGCACCACATGTTCCTGGCGCACCGAGCAGTTCTTCTGCGCCGTGGGCCCTGACGTTCTTGCGAAGTTCGAAGGGATCGCCTTCACCAACGTTTATCCGACCGGCTCGCTCCTCTTCTCCGAGGGCGAGACCGCCCGCGCCGTTTACGTCCTCTGCAAAGGCGCTGTGAAGTTGAGCATCGCCTCGGGCGATGGCAAGACCCTCATCACCCACATCGCACGACCCGGCGAAGCGCTCGGCATCAGCAGCGTGATCGCCGGACACGAGTACCGGACGACCGCGGAAACGCTCGAGCCTTCGCAGGTCAAGGTCATGCGCCGCGACGACTTCCTCCGCTTCGCCACGAGCGAGCTCGAAGCGAGCCGCCGCGTCGCGCACCAGCTCAGCATGGACTGCGAAGCGGCGAATGATCACGTCCGCGCGATTGGCCTCTCGCGCTCTGCGGCGGAGAAACTCGCGCACCTCGTGGTCACGTGGGCAGAGGAGAGCGGCCGACCGTCGGATCAGGGCACCCGTGTTCAGGTGCTGATGACGCACCACGACATCTCGCAGCTGATCGGCACTTCGCGCGAGACCGTCACCCGGCTGCTGAAAGAGTTCCGCGAAAAGGGAATCCTCTCGGTCAAGGGCAGCACGCTGACGATCCACAACCGCGCCGCGCTCGAAGCTCTGGTCTCAATGTGACGCCGCTCACTCGCGTGTTGTGCCGCGCTGCGTCGCCGTTGTATTGACGCGGCCCTACAGTCACTTCATGAAACAACGAATCGATGAGACAACACCCGTAGGGCAGATTGCGCGCGCGTTCCCGAACGCGATCGCGGTCTTCGAAGAATTCGACATCGATTACGCCTGCAAAGGCGGACGAGGAGTCGCCGAGGCAGCGAAGGCGGCCGGGTTCGATTCCGCGGCGGTCCTCGAAGCGCTCGGCACAGCGACCGCCGGCGGCCCCGCCCCGGAGCCGCGCATCGCTGACCTGCTGCACACCATCGTTACGGAACACCACCGCTTCGAGGCCGCGCGTTTCCGCGAGCTGGCCTCGCGGTTCGACACGCCGCGGATGGCCAGCGTCGAAGCAGGACGCATTCGCACGATCCTCACCGAGCTCGCGACGACCGTCTCCGAGCACATGCTGCGCGAAGAGCGGAACCTCTTCCCGCACGTCGAGCAGCTCGATCTCCATCCGCATCGCGTGCGCGCCGGTTCGATCACTCGTCCGTTGCTCAACGAGTTCGTCGAGCACGACGTCGTGCACGAGAGGCTGACGAAGATCCGCGAGTTGGCGCAACGGCTGCGCGGGCGTGAGGGCGTCGATCCCGGGCTGCTCGACGAGGTCGACGAGCTCTACCGCGCCGTGCACCGCCACATTCACCTCGAGAACAACGTCGTGATCCCGCGCGTCATCGATCTCGAGAACCGGCTGAAGAGCTCGCGGCGCAGCGAAGCGTCGATGTGACGCTCAGGCCATCGCCGGCGCAGGAACGTTTTCGGAGAACCAGGACACCGATTCCCGCGCCGCCATGGCCGCTGCGAGATCGTTGTCGATCAGCGAAGACGCGCCCGGCACGGTTACGACGCTCGTCACGCACTGATTCTGCGTGAGCTCGCACATGTTCTCGAACGTCGGGCGATGATCGAACAGGAACAGCGTCGGCACAGCGAGGGCGGGAAGCCAATCACGCACGGCATCGAATCGCGGCGCGTTCAGCGTCATCGCGAAAAGCGTCACCTGTTCCGACGCAGAGATGCACGCGGCCGCAGTGGCAGCGCCGGCAAAGAGCGCCACCGGAAGCGCACGCGTCGTCTCCTCGCTCTGCGCCCATTCGACGATGTCCCGAATCCGGGACGTGAGCAGCGCCGTGTCGAGGCGGAAGTGTCCGGTGCGTGAGTCGAACTGCTGTTCATCGCCCGTCAGAACGTCTGCGATCAGCGTCGCGAACCGCTCGTCGTGGAACTCTGACGCGATCGCGCGAATGGGCTGGTGATGAAAGGTCCCGCCCAGTCCCACGATGACGACGAGGCCCTCAGCCGTGCGCGGCACGGTCATGACGCCATCGAGCATCGCCCGTCCCGTCCAGATCAACACCGGCTCGTCGTGTTTGATGAATCCAGTCATGGGCCCTCCGTTCACGCGGCCACCATCGGCGCGCGCGCGCGCTCCAGGAGCGCAACGACTTCGTTGTCCTCGACCGGCGTGAAGTTCGTGTACCAGTACCCGACCGCAAAGAACGGGGCCGGCATCTCGAGGCAAACGAGCTCGTCCGCCTCACTGCGCAGTCGCTCGGATGTGTCGATCGGAGCGACCGGAACGGCCACGACGATCCGCGCAGCGTGACGATTGCGGATGACGGCGATCGCCGCCTCCATCGTTGCGCCCGTCGCCACGCCGTCGTCGACGAGGATGACTGTTTTGCCGCGCAGGTCGCGCGGCGCGCTGTTGCCGCGGTACAGCCGTTCGCGGAGGTCGATCTCGAGCACCTCTTCCCGGATCTCGCTGTCGATCCTTTCGGGCGTGACGTGCAGGACGCGCAGCATGTCGTCGTTCAGCACGCGCACTCCATCCGGGCCGATCGCTCCGATTCCGAGCTCCTCGTGCCCCGGTGCGCAGAGCTTGCGCACCACGAGCGTGTCGAGCGGAAGGTCAAGCCTTTGTGCGATCGCGGCGGCAGCGACGACACCGCCCCGGGGCAATCCGAGAACGATGACATCCGGCTTACCGCGGTAGTGACTCAGCGCCGACGCGAGCTGTTTGCCTGCGTCTGTTCGGTCGGCGAACCGGGGAACCAGGCTTCGGAACGATTCGAAATCCACGGCATGACCCTCCTTACCGAAACGAGTTTCGGCAACGCGGAGATCGGCGGCGAGGTCGGGGATCACGTGGCGAGGGTCCGTCAATCACCGGCGAAGGGTGAGCGGCCGGATTAAACAATCTCCGTAAGACTCGAGGGAGGCCCATCGTGATCGACGAGAAAACTCCGCGCACACTGGAAGACGTCGCCGACGACTTCGCCGAGAAAGAAGTGGCCGAGGAAATCGGCAAGTCGATCGGCGTCATGTACCAGGAAGGCGAGCCTCTGCGCGCGGGCGAAAAAGAAATCGATCGCGACCGCCACCGCTGGGAGCTCGATCCCGCGTCAGCCGACGACTATGCCGAGCGATCGCACCACATCGAGGACGAATCCCAGCCCGTGCTCAAGATGCGCCATCAACACCATCAGAAGCGGCACGAATGAGCCGGCCGGAATGTCGGCATGACAATCACGCCGACGCCGTCTGCTCCTGCAGCACGATCGCGCGCGGGAACAGCACGCAATTCTCGAGGAACATGGACTCGTGCAGATGTGCCTCGAGCCGGCTCACGTCGTCGAGCATCGCCCGGCACTGCGGCGACTGATCATTGGAGTCGATGAGTCGCAGGCGCAGCTCGCGAATGGTCTTGAGCTGCGCCGTCATCGTGCCGTTCTCCCCGATCATGCGGCGGATCGAGTTGCGCAGGTCGCCTTCGAGCGGCCTCTCGTTCGATTCCCACGCGCTCTCCCGCGCCAGCACCTCGCGGAAAATCGTGTCCTCTTCCTCGTGCATGTGAGGGATCAGCGTCTCGGACAGCCGGATCAGAGCCGATCGCAACGACTGCAGATCAGCAGACGGCCTCTTCGACGGGGTGCAGAGATCCGATAACTGAAGCGACACGGACACGAGCTCGTTCCGAACGAAGTGGTGGTATCCGGCTGTCAGATGCCGCACGAGATCGACGAGCGGACGCTCGTTCCAGTTCTCGTTCTTTCCTGCGGCGGCGAGCCGCCGCAACCCTGCGACAAGCACCTCAGGATCGAGCCCCTCTGCGTGTGCCGCATCGGCGAGCGAGCGCGGACCACCGCACGAGTAATCGATGCCCAGCGATTCGAAGACAGCGCGCGAGGCCGCGCAGTCGGCGGCGATTGTCGCAATCGGGAGACTCTGATCGACTTTCATCGCTCACCACCAGCGCTGACGAGCTCGCGCTCGCCAGCCATGTGCAGCCTGTCGCGAACGGCCTCGCGCGGTACGGTGAGAACCGGGCAACCGGCGAAGCGGATCAGGCGCTCGGTCGTGGTGCCGAGGACGGTCGTGTCGCGGAAGAATCGATGCTGAGCGCCGATGACGAGAAGGTCGGCACCGAGATCGTCGGCGCAGTCGAGCACCCGCTCGGCCGCACCGTCGCGCACGATCAGCTCGCGATACGTCACTATCTCCTGCAGTTCGGGTGCGATCCAGCTCCGCACCGTCTGCTCATTCGGTAGGTGGTGATTGACGGATGCCGACTCAGAGATGTGCACGACGATCAGGTTCGCGCTGAACGCGTCGGCAACGCGCGCTGCCGCATGGACCGCGTCGCGTGATACGTACGTGAAGTTCACCGGGCAAAGGACGTTCGTCACGGCGGGGACGCCGCTGCCGAGCAGTCCTTCGTCTGCCGCCGCGGTCAGCACCGGACAGCGGCTGCCGTGAACCACGCCTTCGCTGATCGAACCGAGGAGCGCGCGGCGCCAGCCGTGCCGCAGATGCGTGCCCATGACGATGAGATCGGACCGCCGCTCCTCCGCCGTCTCGAGGATCGCGGGAATCGGCTGTCCGAAAGCGATCTCGACCTCGTACGGCCGACCGGCCATCACCCTGCCCACTTGCTCGACGGCTTCACCGCGAAGCCGCGCCTCATGCTCAGGCGCCGGCGCGATGAACATCGCATTGGCAGGCCCGATGACATCCGTTGGAAAGAGGAGAGGATCGGAGTAGACGACCGTCAGCTTCGCCGAGAAGCGATCGGCAAACGATCGCGCGTAACGCAGCGCAGGCAGACTCGAATCGCTCAGGTCAGTAGCCGCAAGAATCCTGGTGATGTCAAATGCCGTCATGGCGACCTCCTCCGGCAACGTCACCATTACGGATAGACCGGCGCGCGCCACCGTCGTAAGGAACGCGGTCACGGCGACTTCGTGACCGACGACCCGACGCCGCATGACGAATCGCGGTCTGGTCGCCTGTGATCGTCACAGCACATCGACGTGATGCCGATCCTCCGCCGGGTGCGGGAGCGAGCCCATCCTCCCGAGGAGAGGACGTTCATGAAGCGCGTCAGCTGTCTGCTCGCCGTTTTCTTCGCTGGTGCGGTGCTGAGCTCGTGTGCGCTGGCGACGTATTCACGGGTGCCCGAGCCATCGATCTACATCTGCCAGGTGTCGCCGCGCGTCCGTCAGGCGGTGCAGTTCGCCGGTCCTCTTCCGGTCGAATGCGAGCTGACGATCTCGAACTCATCGAGAGACCAGATCGTGATCGACGCCGTCGAGCTGCATAGCATCGCCGGCGGCGCTTTCCGCTTTCAGACGCCGACGATGCCGGTCACGTTCGTGATCCCGCCGGGAGACACGATCGTCTTCGACGTCGATCTGTGGGCATACTCCGAGGGCGGCGATTTCTCCGGGCGAGCGCCTGTGAGCATCCGCGGCACGGCCTGGTTCGAAGCGAGGCCGGGCGAGCGGCAGCGCGTCGCCTTCAGAACGGTTCTGTAGCGGGAAAGTTAGGAGACGGGCGAGAAATCGGTCACAAGGAGGACCGATCGCCTCGCGACATGGAACCCGCGACTTCGCGCCCGGCTGGTTTCTGCTCCAGCGCTACGGCCATTTCGATGTGCAGCGGCACGAAGTCGAAACCGATCGGGTCAGCCGTTTCGAGGATGCCGGCGTGCGGCAGCACACGATCCTGATTCGCCCGACAGGAAAGGCTGCCGGCGATTGCTGCGGCGTCCCGCGAGGGCTGTGAAGAGTCGGCTCGGCAAACGATAGTCATCGCCCGTCTCAGCACCCAAGGTTGAGCCTCCGGCGTCGAGGCTCAGTGACGGGCGAACATGGCGCGCTTGTCCGATATCACCGGAACGCCGGAATCGGCACCGCGTGCTCGTTCAGCCACGCTGCGCACAAATCGGCGGCGCGGCCGAGCCACGCATCACCGTCGTACCGGCCGCCGACTCCGGCGATGATCTCGAGCCGCTTCGCGCACCGCAAATACGGGAACGCTCGCTCGTTCAAGTGTACGAGCGGCTGGTCGCGCTCCGGAATGACGAGAAGTGTGGCCGCTCGCACTTTCGGCAGGAACTCGATCGCGAGATCCGGCCGTCCGGCGAGCGAGGCGAGCGCCTTGACTCGATCCGGGTGATGCGCCGCCGCCGCGAGCGCGGCCGCCGCCGCGGTCGACGCCGCGAAGTAGCCCAGCTCGCACCGGCCGACACTTTCGAGCGTCTCGATCCAGTCGGTGACTGCAATGACGCGCCGCGTGAGCTTGTCGATTGCGAACCGTAAGCTCTTCGATTGCCGCTCCGTCTCCTGCTCCTCCGGCGTGAGAAGGTCGAATGACAACGTCGCGATGCCGAGCGTATGCAGCCGCTGCGCGCATCCCCGGTTCGCATCGCGCCAGCGCCCGCCCGAATCAATGACCAGGACGAGAACAGTTGCGTGTTCGGGAATCGTCAGCTCGCCTCGAAGATGAACTCCCGCAGCAGGAATCGAAACTTCACGCATGACGACCTCCTGTTGTCACGATGCAGACGATTCGAACGTCTGCCTGTCTTTCCGCGAGCTTTCCGGAACGAGCGGCCGCGTCACGGTCAGGATCGGCACCGGCGAGAAACGCAGCAGCCGCTCGGAGGTCGTGCCGATGACACTCTCGCTGCGCAGCCACTTGAGCTGCGCGCCGATCACCAGCAGATCGGCCTGCAGGTCCTCGACGCAATCGAGGACGCGCTCGGCCGGACCGCCGCGCAGGACCACCTGACGGTACGACGAGTGCTCGCGGACTTCTTCGGGCAGCCATTCACGGAACTGCTCGAGGATTTCGGCGCTGTCCGGATCGGCCGACTCTGAAACGTGGACGAGGATCAGGTCCGCGCCGAACGCGGTTGTGAGAGCCGACGCATGACACGCGGCCACGCGCGCCGCATCGCTGAAATTCACGGGACACACGACGCGGCTGATCTGCTCGGGCAACGGTTGGCCGTCGTGATGCTCGGGGACGACCAGCACCGGTTGCGCGGCGTTGCGAACGACGCCATCGGCGACCGATCCCGCGAGCGCGCGACGCCAGCCGCGGCGGCCGTGCGTCCCCATGATGATCAGATCCGCGCCCCGTTCCTTCGCTAC
This sequence comes from Thermoanaerobaculia bacterium, assembly GCA_036390755.1. Taxonomy (GTDB): domain Bacteria; phylum Acidobacteriota; class Thermoanaerobaculia; order Gp7-AA8; family Gp7-AA8; genus DASVHS01. The sequence goes on along the minus strand of DASWBH010000015.1, from coordinate 8,047 downwards.
GCGAACGATCGTCGCAACCGGATGGCCCGGTTTGACGACGATGTCCGGCGCAGCGACATTCTGGAGATGCTGCGCCGCGAACTCGCGAAGCGCTTTCTCCAGCCGCACGGTTTCGTCGGCGGGCGAGACGCGCGTGTCGAGCCACTCGGAATCGAAGCCACCGTATAGCGTGGCCAGCTCGTCGGCGTAGACGATCGTCACCTCTGCGCCGAGCTTCTTCGCCAGGAGACCGGCGTAGTGCAGCGCCGCGATGGACGTGCCGCCGAGGTCGACGGGGGTGACGATGTGTTTGTAGATCGGCTCGGACATGATCGCCTCCGGATCACAAAGTCACTGCTGCGGTGAGGTTCGCGTCGGGTACCGCTGGGGAATCGCCGCGCATCCGCTCGAACAGCATCTCGGCGTCTTCGCGGCGGCAAAGTTGATGACCGGTCGCCATGACGGCGGCAGACCCGGCGGCCACGCCGAATTCCACCGCGTTGTCCAGATCCCACCCGCGAGCGAGCGCGACGGCGATGCCTGCGACCATGCTGTCGCCGGCGCCGGCCTTGCTCGCTACGGGAACGACCGGCGCGGCGATCCGGCGCAGTCCGCGCCCGTCGACGAGCATCGCTCCCGCCGGGCCGGCGGAGATGACCACGGCGTGCGCGCGGAACGTCGCGACGATCGCTCGCGCGGCTGCCTCGATGATCGTCTGCGAAATCGCGCCCCCGGTGATCAGCGCGACTTCGGCTACGTTCGGCTTCAGAAGATACGTCCCCTCGGCCGCGGCGTAACGCAGAGGCTCGCCGGAGGTGTCGACGATGAGCTTGAATCCGATGTCGCGCGCGATCGCCGCGACACGGCCGTAGAAATCCACCGGCACGCATGGCGGCAACGTGCCACTGGCAACGACGATGTCGGGAACGGGATCGAGCGAGCGCACAGCGCGCAGGCATTGCTCCCACTCGTTCGCGGCGAGATCGGGGCCGGGAACGAAGAATCGGAAGTCGTTGCCCGTGGCGCGCTCCAGCACACTCACATCCTGCCTCGTCGGCTCGGTCACATGGACGGCGTTCACGGGGATGGTCTCGCGGCGAAGAAGATCGATGAGCAGGTCGCCGGTGGCGCCGCCGGCGGGGAAAATCGCCGTCGACGTGCCGCCCAGACGGCGGATTGCACGGCTGACGCTGATGCCTCCGCCGCCCGCGCCGTAAACCGGAGTCTCACAGCGCAACTTGCGGCCGGCGACCACGCGCGGCACTTCCAGAAACATGTTGAGGGCCGGGTTCATCGTCAGCGTCACGATCGTCTTCATGGCAGTTCTCCTCTAGCACGCAACCGGAGTCTGTCGCGCATGGAACGACGACGTGACGGAGCGTCGGCACAACACGGCGGTGACGGATGACCCGAATGGCGCCGCGGTGCCTGCGGTCACCGCGATCGAGTGATCGGAGTCCTGCGAAGCTGCGCGCGAGACGCCTAAACGTTTCTGAAGGAGGTGCCGCGATGCGCGTCAAAGAAGTGATGAAGAAAACCGTACGAACGATCGCGCCCGATCGCCCACTCAGCGAGGCCGCCGAGATCATGAAGCGGTTCGATATCAATCATGTGGTGGTCACGGAACATGGAGATGTCGCCGGCATCCTGTCCGACGGCGACATCGCGAGAAACGAGGGCGCCGCGAACGTCGGCGCGGCAATGTCGCGCGATGTTGTCGAGGTTGCCGACGATGAGCTGATCAGCCACGCGGCGAACCTGATGCGCGGTCACGGGATCAAATCCGTCGTCGTCAGACACGGCGAGAAGCTCGCCGGAATCCTTACTGTGACCGACCTGCTCGAAGTCATCGGCCGAACGGGTCATCCGGAGCGTCAAGTGCTGCGCGACCGCGGCATTCGTCCGCGCCGCTCCGGCACGTAGGAGGTTTTCGATGAGACAGCATGGAGTGGGAATGACCGTTGCGGCGGCCGCGGGAGTTGCGGCCGTGACTTACGGCAGCTACGCGACCGCGGCGTGGCTCAAGTACGGAAGACACGAGCCCCTCGACCGGACGACACTGCTCGACAGCTACATGCCCGAACCGGAGATCGTTGAACGGCAGGAGATCGAGGTCCACGCGCCGGCTGACGTCGCGTACGCCGCATCGCGCAATCTCGATCTGATGCACTCGCCTTTCATTCGCCTCATCTTCGAGACGCGAGCTTGCGTCATGGGAAGCGCGCAGCAGGAGACTGAATTGCCCAGGCCGCTCATCGAGCAGGTGAAGGTTCTCGGCTGGAACATCCTCGACGAGCTGCCGGGACGCGAGATCGTCGTCGGCGCGGCAGCTAAACCGTGGCAGGCTGATGTCGGCTTCCGTGCGATTCCAGCCGGGTCGTTCGCGACATTCGACGACCCCGGTTGGGCGAAGATCGTCTTCAACTTCTCGGTCGAGCCGCTCGACTCCGACCGGACGATGGTGCGCACGGAAACGCGCGTGGCCACAACAGACGACGAGTCGCGGCGGCGCTTCCGCCGCTACTGGGCCTTCGTCTCGCCGGGCATCATCCTCATCCGCTTTCTCGGCCTGAAGATGGTGAAGATCGACGCGGAAAAAGGCGTTCTCGCTCAGCGCGCGGTCTGCGGATGACGCAGGTACGCGACGACGTGTGCGAGCTCGCTTTCGGTCAAGCGGGATGCGGCACTCGACATCGCAATCTCGTCGAATAACGCTTCCGGCGCGACGTCCGTCTTCTGCACGATCAGTGCGGCGATCGCCTCAGGCGGCTGCGCGCTCAGGTCCGGCAGCGGATGCGGAGAACGGGCGGCGTTTGGGCCGACTGAATGACAACTGTCGCAGCGCAGCTTCGTGAAGATCTCGCGGCCCTGCCCGGGATTTCCGTCGGCGAGCCGGACGGACGCATGCACGATTGCCGCTGGACCGAGACTCGCGGTCACCGACAACGGATGCGACGAGCACGACGCGAGAAGAGCGAGAGTGATGATCGCAGTGGTTCTCATGCGCATAACGTCGCACCCTGCGCCGGCACGGCGGGTGCGCGGCGTCACCGGTCGGTGGTGATCAGACTGCAGTTCGTCCTCTCACAACCCTCCCCGCACCCACGCGAGGTTCACGAGCGCCACGCGATGATCTCGTCGCGCGCGCGCCAGGTTGCCTTCGGCCGTGCGCAGATTGAGCTGTGCGTCCTGGACCTCGATCTGCGTTTTGACTCCCAGCTCGTAACCCTGCTCGGCCATCCTGACAAGGCGCTTCGCCTGGTCGACCGTTCCAGTCAGCGCGCGCACGATTTCGGCTGACTCGCGCACGGCATCGACGGTCGTCCGGGCCTCGAGCGTGACGCTGTCGCGCAGACGCTCGGCATCGATCTTCTGCCGCTCGTAATCGCTCTCCGCCTGAACGACGCGGCCGCGCGTTGCCAGTCCGTCGAAAACCGGAAACGACATGAAGACACCGCCGCTCCAGTTTCGCGGCTGACCGGTCAGCGGTCCGGCCGCGAGTCCGGTCCAGCCGTAGCTGGCGCGGAAATCGAGCCGCGGCTTGTCATCCGCGCCGACGATCTTCACCAGATGCTGATACACGGCCATCCGATGCTCGAGCTCCTTGAGATCGGGTCTTCGGGCCATTGCGTCGGAGATCACCTCTTCGTATTTCGGCGGCTCCGTGAGCGGCACGTCGAGCGTTCCGACGACTTCGGCGCGCAGATCGGGTTCGCCGAGGACAAAGCGAAGACGGTCGAAGGCGGTGCGGACCAGGTTCTGCGAATGAATGAAGTCGGGCCGCGCGTTCTCGACGGCGACCGTCGCAGACAGCACGTCGTACTCGGTCGCAACGCCGAGCTCGAAACGGTGCTTCGCTTCGGCGAGATGCCGCTCGCGCTGCGAAAGCGTGTCGCCGGCGATCGTCTCGATCTCGCGCGCGAGCAGCACGTCGACGAACGCGGCCGTCACGTCGCGCATGGCCGCCTGCCGGTAGATGTCGAGTTGATCGTCCGCGCTGCCGACGCCCTCCTTCGCAGCAGAAATCGCGGCGCCGACTTTGCCCCACGCGAACAAGACTTGTGAAACCGAAAGATTTGCGGCGTACGTGCGCTGTCCCGCCGGATACGCATCGCCGAAGAAGATCTGATAGGTGTTGTCCCACGACTTCACGCCGCCGGCGTTCGCCGAGAACTGCGGCAGCGCACTGGCGCGCTCCTCGACGTACTTGGCCTGAACCCAGCGCTTGTATTCGCGGGCTTTCTGCAGGTCGCGGTTCTTCTCCTGCGCAATCTGCAGCGCACGGTCGAGCGTAAGCGCCGGAGAGGGCGGTTGCTGACCGCGCAGCGGCAGCGTCAACGCGAACAGCACGATGATGCTTGTGGCGATCGTTCTCGCTGCACCGACCGTCTGCGGCTGCGCGACCACCGCCGGCGCATGCGCCTCCGCTTTGACGCGCTTCGTGCGCAGACGGAGCACCAGATCGTCGAGCAGCGTGTACACGACCGGCACGACGATCAGCGTCAGCAGCGTGGACGTGATCAGTCCGCCGACGACGGCACGCGCCATCGGAGCTCGCATCTCCGCGCCCTGGCCGAGCGCCAGCGCCAGCGGCGTCATGCCGAAGATCATCGCCAGCGTGGTCATCATGATCGGCCGCAGTCGAGTGCGCCCGGCGAGGATCAGCGCCTCGCGGCGATCCATCCCCTGCCGTCGCAGCACTTTCGAGTAGTCGACGAGCAGGATCGCGTTCTTGGTCACGAGGCCCATCAGAAGAATGAGCCCAATGAGCGAGAAGATGTTCACGGTGTCGCCGGTGAGCACGAGCATGCCGGCCATGCCGACGATCGAGAGCGGCAGCGACAGCATGATCGCCAGCGGGTCGATGAACGACTCGAACTGCGCCGCCAGAATCAGGTAGACGAAGATCACCGCGAGCAGCAGCGACTCGCCGAGGTATCGGAACGACTCCTCCATGATTTCGGTGTCGCCGGCCATGCGAACGGAATAGCCCGGCTGCATGGGCACGGTCGCGGCGGCGCCGAGCGAGCGCTCCGCTGCAGTTCCGAGCGGAAGCTTGTCGAGGTTCGCGGAGAGGACGACCTGACGCGACAGATCGAGGCGGCTGATCTCCGACGGCGAGACGGTGCGCTCCACTTTCACGAGATCGGCGATCGGCACGAGCGACACGCCCGAACCTCCCGGCACGGCGATCCGCAGATCGCTCACCTGCCGCACGTCCTGCCGCAGCTCCTCGGGCAGACGCAGACGCACGTCGACGGCTTCGCCGCTCTCGTCTTCGTATGTCGAGATCACCTGACCCCCGACGAGCGCGCCGATCGTGCGGACCAGCGCATCGGTGCCGATGCCCGCCTGACGCGCACGCTCGCGGTCGACGACGAGCCGGTACTCCGGCAAGTCGCGCTCCAGCGTCGCGTCGAGGTCGACGATGCCTTTGATCGCGTACATCTTCCGTTTGATCGCGCCGGCGTACTGCTTGAGCGTCGGAATGTCGTCGCCGCGCACGAGCAACTGGAGCGGCTTCTGATCGTTGTCGGGATCTTCCTCGACCGACAGCACGATTCCGGAGATTCGCTGCAGCTTCGCGCGAACGTCCGGCATCAACTCGTGCTGGCTGCGCGTGCGCTCGCGTTTCTCGCGCAGGTGCACGTACACCATCGCGTTCTGTACCGTGTCGCCTTCCGACGGCGCGATGGCCGCGTAGGTCCGATCGATCTCCGGATAAGTCTTGAGAACGCTGAGCACCTGTCCGAGGCGGCTCTTCGTCTCCTCGATCGAGGCGTCCGGTGCGGTCTTCAGCCGGATCATGAATTCGCCGTGATCGAAGCGCGGCATGAACTCGCTCTGGAGCGTGCCCATGAGACCGATGCCGCCGACGAACGCGATGACGGCGATGAGCACGACGAACTTCCGGTGATCAAGCGACCAGCCGATGACATTCTTGTACCGGTCGGCCGTCCGGTCGAACCAGTCGTTGAAGCGGTCGAGCACGCGGGCGACGAGATGCCGCTTGCCCTTGCGCTCGATGTCGGGGTCGAACCACCGCGACGACAGCATCGGATCGAGCGTGAACGAGACGAACAGCGACACGAGCACCGCGAACGCGACCGTCATTCCGAACTGGAAGAAGAAGCGCCCGATGATCCCCTTCATGAACGCGACCGGAACGAACACGGCGATGATCGAGAGCGACGTCGCGAGCACCGCCAGACCGATTTCGGATGTGCCCTCGCGCGCCGCGGTGAAGTGATCCTGCCCGTGCTCGAGATGGCGGACGATGTTCTCGCGCACGACGATCGCGTCGTCGATGAGCAGACCGATCGCGAGCGACAGCGCCATCAGAGTCAGCGCGTTGAGCGTCATGCCGAGGAAGTACATGATGATGAACGAGGAGATGACGGAGATGGGCAGCGTCAGTCCCGTAATCACCGTCGAACGCCACGAGTTCAGGAAGCAGAAGACGATGAGGATCGTGAGGATGCCGCCGATGATCATCGTGTTCTGCACGTCGTCGACGGACTCGCGGATGAAGATCGACGCATCGCGAACGAGCTCGATCTCGGTCCCGGCGGGCAGTTCGCCCTGCAGCTTCTGAATCTCGCGCTTCACTTCGTCGACGACGCCGACGGTGTTCGTCTTCGACTGTTTGAGAATGTCGATGGCGATGGCCGGAGTGCCGTTGACGATTGCCAGCGAGCGCTGCTCCTCGACGCCGTCGACGACCGTCGCGATCTCGCCGAGGGTGACGGGGTGATCGCCGCGATGGCCGATGACCATGGAGTTGAAGCCGCCCACCGCTTCCGGTTTGCCCGACACGCGCAGCGGCGTCTCTGTTCCGCCGCGGTTCAGACGGCCGAGCGGCGTGTTCACATTTTCTGACGCGACGCCGGCGATCACTTCGTCGACCCCCATGCCCACCGACTGAATGCGCGCCGGATCGACGAGCACGTTCACTTCGCGCTTCGATCCGCCGACGAGGCGCACCTTGCCGACGCCGCTGATGTTCTCAAGACGGCGTTTGATCTTCCGGTCAGCGAGAATGGTCAGATCGCGTGGCGACAACGTCGAGGAACGCAGCGCCAGCGACACGATCGGCATCGCGCCGATCTCCATTTTCTGGATGACCGGCTCCTTCATCGCGTCGGGAAGCTCGTTGCGGACCGAGTTGATCTTGGCCCGCACTTCCTGCGAAGCCTCGTTGATCTTCACGTTGAGCTCGAACTCGACCATCACTGTCGACAGGCTTTCGCGCGACGTCGAGTAGATGTGCTTGACGCCGGAGATGGGATTGACCGCTTCCTCGAGCCGCTTGGTCACTTCGCGCTCGACCGTTTCGGCGGACGCGCCGGGGAATTCGGTGATGATCGTGAGAACCGGGATCTCCACGTCGGGCATCATGTCGATGGCCAGACGGCGATACGAGAAGATGCCGAGCGTGACCAGCGTCAGCATGAGCACCGTCGCGAAGACGGGCCGCTTGATCGAAACGTTGGAGAGGAACATGGGTCACGCTCCCGGCGAGGTCACAACTGTCACGCGATCGCCGTCGCGGAGGTTGAATGCACCGCGCGTGACGACGGTCTCGCCGGCGTTAAGGCCTGTGCCGATCTCGATCACGTCAGTCGCGGCTGCACCGGTTGCGACGCTTCTGCGCTGCGCGCGTTCGCCGCTGACCACATAGACGACACCGGCTCGCGCGGCCGGATCCCACGTGAGCATCGCGCTGCGCGGGACGCGCAGAACGCCTTTGCGCTCACCCGTGACAATCGATCCTTTCGCGAAGAGTCCCGATCGCAGCGCGTTGTCGCTGTTGTCGACGATGGCGATGACTTTGACCGTGCGGCTCGACTCGTCCGCGGCCGGATTGATGAAGCTCACGCGGCCTTCGAACGTGCGCCCCGGCACGCCGTCGGTCGTGAACGACAACGGCTGATCGAGCTCGACGCTCGCGATTTGCGACGAAGGCACCGTGACCGTCAGTTCGAGCCGGCGGTTGTCGACGATCGTGAACATCGGCTTCGGCGATCCCATGTTCTCCACGAAGTCGCCGGGATTGACGGTGCGCGAC
>DASWBH010000014.1:0-12053 GCA_036390755.1 Thermoanaerobaculia bacterium | reverse complement strand
GAAGAAGGATGAGGGATGAAGGATGAGGGATGAATTTCACGCCTCGCCGGCGTCTTCTTCGTCCAGTTCGTTTGGAATGCCGAGACGTGCGCATGCGGCGGAGTACATCTGCTTCGAGGCGTTGATCGCCGTCTGCAGCTCTGCGATTTTGTCCTTCACTTTCGACAGCTCTTCTTCGATCTGATCTTTCAGCTCGATGATCTCCGCTCTCGTGACCTCCAGCGTCGTCTCGTAAAACTTACGCTGCTGATCAGTCAAAACCGGCATGCCTTCTCCTGCGACCCGCGCTCGATTTGAAGGCGGCGATTATAGCTTGAAGTCGACGGGCAACGTGGTCCACGCCTTCACACGCACGCCGTCTTTCGTCGGCGCTGAGAAGGTCGAGCGACGCGCGATCTGCACGGCCGCTTCGTCGAGGCCGACGGACCGTCCGATGCCGCGAAGAATGCGGACGTCGAGCACCTGGCCGGTCTCCGAGACGAGCACGCTGAGAATCACCGTGCCCTGGACGTGCTCCGCGCGCGCCATGGGCGGATAAGGAACATTGGCGCGACGAACGACGTGTGCGGGAACGAGACCTTCAGTGCCGGGCGGAACGAGGTCGCCTTCGCGGACGCGCTGCGGTGCCGGCGCAGCCTCCGCAGCGGGCGGCTGCGTCTGCGTGACCGCTGCCTGCGTGGCGGTGGGCGGAGGAGGAGGGGGCGCCGGCGCGAACGTCTGCGTGACCGGAGCGACGGTCTGTGTGACCTGAACCGGCGCCGGCTGCTGTTGCGGCGGCGCAGGTCGCGGCTGCGGCGGCGCGACTGCAGCAGTTGTCGCCGGCAGCGTTTGCTGGGCTCGCGCTTCCTGTTCGAGTCGCGCGCGTTCGGCGGCGAGACGCTTCTGCACTTCCTGATCGACCAGACCAGCGTCGGGCGCTGTCGCCGTCGACGCGGTCGTTGCAGTCAGCGGCGGTGCAGTGGTCGTCGCGGCTGACGTGCCGGCGACTGCCGGTGCGCCTGCCGCAGTGGAAGGCGGCGCCACGGTGTTCGCCGTACGCGCCGCCGCATTCTGCGGTGCAGCGGCAGGTTCCGATCGTCCGCGCACGTAAAAAAATGCACTTGCGATTGCGGCGAGGAGCACTGCAGCGAACACGATCGGGAGCGCTGCGGAGCGTTTCTTCTCCGGCGGAATCGCAGACGGCGCATCCCACGCCGGCATGTGCACGCCGGTGGCCGCGACCGCCGGCTCGACCTTCGGCGCGGGCGGCGGTGCAACGATTGACGGCGCAGTCGCGGCGAGCGTGGCTGCGGCAGGGGTCCTGTCGAGATCGACTCCGATCTCGGTCACGGCCGTGTTGGAGACTTCCGGCGGCCTCTCCTCGAGCCTCGGCGTTGGCTCGGCGCTCCAGATGTGGTGCATGTAGATCGCCAGGTCCGCGCTCGTCGGCGTCGGCCGCATGCTGTAGAGGATCGGGTCGATGTCGCGCGCCATCTCGCCTGCGCTCTGGTAACGCGCGGCCGGATCCTTCTCGAGCGCCTTGGCGACGATGCGATCGATCTCCGGCGTGACTTCGTCGTTGTAGTGCGACGGCGACGTGATGCGCGCCTCGCGCACCTGCTCGAGGATCGAGATCTCGTTGTCGCCGGTGAAGAGTTTCCGCCCGGTGAGCATCTCGAACAGCACCGCGCCGAGCGCGAAGATGTCCGAGCGCCGGTCGATCGATTTGCCCGAAGCCTGCTCGGGCGACATGTACTGCAGCTTTCCTTTGAGTGCGCCGACCTGCGTGTGCGAGGCTTTCGTGGCCGCTTTGGCGATGCCGAAGTCGCACAGTTTGATGTCGCCTTCCTGCGAGATCAGCACGTTCTGCGGCGATACATCGCGATGAACGAGGCTCAGCTCTTTCTCGTTGAAGTCGCGGCGGCGATGTGCGTAATCGAGCGCGGAGGCGATCTTCGACGCAACGAACAGCGCGAGCTCGACGGTCATCGGATGGCCGTGATCCTCCGCTCGTTTGAGGATCGTCTTCAGGTCATGACCGTCGACGTACTCCATCGCGATGTAGTACGAGTTCGCGATCTTGCCGAGATCGTAGATGTGGATGATGTTGTTGTGGTTGAGCTGCGCGGCGAGCTTGGCCTCGTCGACGAACATGTCGACGAATTCCTGATTGTCGGAAAGGTGCGGCAGGATTTTCTTGATCGCGACGATCTTCTGAAATCCTTCCACGCCGCGCATCCGCGCCTTCCACACCTCGGCCATTCCGCCGGTCGCGATCTTCTCGAGCAGCACGTACTGACCGAACGCGATTCCGTCGGACGGTTCTTCTTCGTACTTCGCCGCGGCAGCGGCGGCGGCGGGATTGAAGATCGGCTGCGCGAGCTTCGCGGTGTCGGGTTCCGGCGGTGCTGTCACTGCGGCCGCAGGCGCTTCGGACCGCGTGACGCGGGGTGTCGAGCGCGCGCTCTTCTCGATTCCTGACAGCGTGTCCTGAAGACGCTTGTCAAGCTCGGACGCGCCCCTGGGCGCTCCCCTCTTCTTGCCCATCACGCCGGCGAGCGTCTGCTCGAGCATCTTGTCGACATCGTCTTTGGGGTTCATCGCTTTCCTGGCTCCGGAACGTGCGACCGGTTCGGCATCCACCAGATCGCCGAAGATCTCGCTCGAAGTCATCTGACCGACGCCGAGCAGCTGCTGCACTTTGCCGAGGAACTCGCTCTCGGAGTACGGCTTGGGGAGGATGTCGGATGCGCCCATCCGCGCGGCATCCTGCTTTGGCGACGTGCCGGCGTAACCGGCGACAGTGAGGAGAATCGGAGTGTTTTTCAGCGGCTCGCGCGTGCGGATGGCGCGGATCAGATCGGGCGCGCTGACCTTCGGGACGACCGAGGAGAGCACGATGAGCTTGAGGCTGGCCGTGTCGAGGGCGCGCATGGCCTCTTCGCCGTCGCGCGCGTACCACGCGTGGAACGGCTGTCCGGTCAGAGCCTGACGGACGAGGTCCGCATAACGCGGCTCGTACTCGACGACCAGTATGTTTTCAGGCATTTAGGATGGCGTGCTCTCGCTAAATTGTAACGGATAGAAGGGCAGAAGGCAGAGGGCAGAAGGCAGAAGTGGCGTCACCGCCCTTCCGGCTTCTGTCTTCCGCCTACTGACTTATCGCTTGCTTTTCCGTCGCGACCTCCTCCATACTTCGCGCGCACCTCGTGCGACGATCGTAAAGAGAGGCTTCAGGCCGGGCGTTTGAGAAAGATTCTCCGCCCAAGATCGTCGCCTCCTGGGATCCAGCAGGTGAAAAGCTCATACGGTTTTGAGTTCGCATGACGCCAGAGAATCGCACGCCACGTAAGCGGCGCCGGCGGCGCCACCGCCCCGGCGAAGGTGGCTCCTTGCAGCCACAACAGCAATCGGCCACGTCGGGGAACGGCCCCGAGCCGGGCAATGAGGCGTTGCCGAACGGGCAGGCGCTCGATCGCCAGCAGTTCGGCCGGCGCCGCCGGCGCTCGCGCCGCCGCGGTCGCAATCGCGAGGGCGGTATGCCGCAACAGCAGGGCGGACCCGCTCTTCCGCCGGCGCTCGAAGTCATCGCGCCGGGCGAGCTCGTCGCCACCGGCGGCGTTCTCTACATCAAGCCGAACGGAACCGGCATCCTCGTCAGCACCGAGAACAACTACGTACCGGAGCCGGGCGACGCCATCGTGCCGCGATCGACGATCGAAAAGCTCCATCTCCAGCAGGGTCTCCGGCTCGCCGGACAGGCGCGCCGCGCCGGCAACAACATCGAGCTCGTCGGCCTCGAGCAGGTCGAGGGAATGCCGCTCGAGGAGTACCGGGAGTCGCGCCGTCCCTTCTCCGAGCTGATCTCGATCGATCCGAACGAGATGTTCAAGCTCGAGACCGAGCCGGAGCGTCTGACCACGCGCGTGCTCGATCTCCTCTCGCCGCTCGGCAGAGGTCAGCGCTGCCTCGTCGTCGCGCCGCCGAAAGCGGGAAAGACGACGCTGCTGAAAGACATCGCGCACGGGATCAACACGAATCATCCCGAAGTGCTCGTGATGGTTCTGCTCGTCGACGAGCGTCCCGAAGAAGTCACGGATTTCCGTCGCACGATCGAGAACGGCGAAGTGATCGCGTCGAGCTCGGACGAGACCGCCGAGAATCACATCCTCATCGCCGAGACGGTGATCGAGCGCGCGCGGCGTCTGGTCGAGATCAAGAAAGACGTCGTGATCCTTTGCGACTCCATTACGCGCATGTCACGCGCGTACAACAACGAGCAGCGAGGATCGGGAAAGATTCTTTCCGGCGGCATCGACGCGAGGACGATGGAGAAACCGCGGCGATTCTTCGGAGCGGCGCGCAACGCCGAGGACTGGGGCTCGCTGACGATCGTCGCGACCGCGCTGATCGACACCGGCTCGCGAATGGACGAAGTCATCTTCCAGGAGTTCAAAGGCACCGGCAACACCGAAATCGTGCTCGATCGCGGCCTGTTCGAGCGCCGCATTTTCCCGGCGATGAACATCGCCCAGACCGGCACGAGAAAAGAGGAGAAACTCCTTCCTCCCAATGTTCTGCCCAAGATTCACACGCTCCGGCGCGCCCTCGCCGGAACGGATCCGTTGACGGCGATGAAGATGCTCCTGGAACGCCTGCAGAAGTTCCCGTCGAACGACGCGTTTCTCAAGAGTTTTTAACTTTACGAAATGTTGCTCGTGCGGTACCTTTAGTCACCGCAAAGACCCTCGACCGAACGCCCGGCGCGTCGAGACCGGTTTCGCAAACGCAGAGGAGGATTTATGTCGGATTCCCGCAGTTCGGCAAGAACGGCGGTACGCCGTCTTTGCTTCATTTCACTCGCCGTGGCTGTTTTTCTCGCGCTTCCACTGAGCGCGCAGTCGACCAATGGCACACTGACCGGCACAGTTGTCGGCTCAGATGGCAGTGCGCTTCCCGGAGTGACGATCGAAGCGATTCACGTCCCGACCGGTACGCACTATCAGAGCGTCAGCGAGTCGAACGGCCGCTACACGATCCCGAACGTTCGCGTCGGCGGTCCCTACAAGATCACCGCGGGCCTCGAGGGATTCAAAGCGACGTCGGTCAACGACGTTCAGGTTCAGCTCGGCGAAGCGCGTGAGGTTCCGATCACGCTGCAGCTCGCCGCTGTCACCGAAGCGATCACCGTCACCGCGAGCACCGACCCGATCATCAATCCGGAGCACACCGGATCGACCTCGTCGGTGACCACGAGGCAGATCGAGTCGCTGCCGACGGTCAACCGCACGCTGCAGGACTTCGCGCGGACGAACCCGTACTTCACAACCGACTTGTCGGACTCGAACGGGACGACGCTCAACGTCGCCGGCCGCAACAACCGCTACAACAACATTCAGATCGACGGCGCTGTCAACAATGACCTGTTCGGCCTCGCCGGCACCGGCACTCCGGGCGGACAGACCGGAACGCAGCCGATCTCGCTCGATGCCATCCAGCAGCTTCAGCTCGTCGTCTCACCGTATGACGTCCGCCAGAGCGGATTCACCGGCGGCGGCGTCAACGCCGTCACGCGCTCGGGAACGAACAATCTCGAGGGCTCGATCTTCGGAACGAAGCGGAACAAGAGCTTCGTCGGCAAAGGTGTGAACGACACCGCCGTGTCGCAGTTCAACCAGACCGCGTGGGGCGGCCGGGTCGGCGGCTCGATCATGAAGGACAGGATGTTCTTCTTCGTGAGCGGTGAACAGAACCGGAAGGACACCCCGCTCGGGATCACCGGCGCTTTCTACGCCGGCACGGGAACCGGCAACCTTCCCGGTCTGTCCGATGTCACCGACTTCGTGAAATCGAAATACGCCATTGACCTCGGCAGCACCGGCGACATCAGCTCGCAAATCAACAACAACCTGCTGTTCGGCCGCTTCGACTTCAACCTCGGCACCAGCCAGAACCTGACGCTCCGTCACAACTACGTCTTCGGCACCACTCCGGTCGCACCGTCGAGCTACAGCCGCACGAAGACGCAGTTCTACTTCCCGACGTCGCGCTACAACATCGGCGACTACACGAATTCGACGGTCCTTCAGCTGAACTCCGTGTTCGGTCCCGACTACTACAACGAGGCCCGCGTCACGCATCAGCTGGTGAAGGATGCACGCACCACTCCGGTTCTGTTCCCGACCGTGGAGATCGGCGGCGGCGGACCGCGCAAAGGCGCCGTGCAGATCGGCACGGAGCGCTTCTCCGGTGCGAACACGCTCGACCAGAACATCGTCGAGCTCACCGATGACTTCACGATCGTCAAGGGTGCACACAACCTCGTCGTCGGCACACACAACGAGATGTTCAAGTTCAAGAACCTGTTCATCTCGGACTTCTTCGGCTACTACTTCTTCAAGACTCTCGCGGACTTCGAAGCGGGCAACGTGGCGAACTACAGCATCGGCTTCGCGAACGGCAGCGACCCGCGCCGTCCGACGCAGTTCAAGGCCGCGCAGTACAGCCTCTACGCGAACGACCAGTGGCACCTCAGCAAGACGTTCACGCTGAGCATGGGCCTGCGCGCCGACAAGCCGAGCTTCCCCGACACGCCGGCGTTCAATCCGCTCGTCCAGCAGGAGCTCGGCCTCCTGACGACGTCGAAGCCGCGCCCGAACGTGACGTGGGAGCCGCGCCTGGGCTTCAACTGGGATCCGTTCGCGGACGGCAAGCAGCAGGTCCGCGGAGGCGTGGGCGTGTTCCAGGGCCGCGCGCCGTACGTCTGGATCTCGAACGGCTACGGTGGATCGGGCATCGATACCGTCACACTGCAGTGCAACTCGCCGAACGGCATTCCTGCCGGCAACTGCACGACGCCGTTCATCGCTGATCCGAACGCACAGCCGCGCAACTTCCCTCCCGGCACCGCAGCTCCGCAGATCTCCATCACCGATCCGAACCTGAAGTTCCCCAGCGTAATGCGCAGCACGCTCGGCTACGACCGCGAGCTCTTCTGGGGCATCCGCGGCACCGCCGAGCTGCTCTACAGCAAGACGCTCGAGGACATCTACTACTTCAACGAGAACTTCGTTCAGAACGGGACCAGCCCGCTCGACGGACGTCCGACCTACAAGCGCATCTCGACGAAGGTCAGCGACACCTTCATGGTCTCGAACACCGACATCGGGCGTGAGTTCAGCCAGACGATCCAGCTCAACAAGCAGTTCCGCAACATCACGCTGAACGCGAACTACATGCACCAGGACGCGAAGAGCGCTGCCGACGCCGGTTCATCCACAGCGTCGTCCGGCTTCGCTTTCCAGACGAATCGCGGCAACATCTTCGCTCCCGAGCTCGCCGCGACATTCTTCCAGGTCAAGAACCGCTTCAACATCTCCGCGACGTACGACCTGGCCACCGGTCCGTTCAGCCACTCGTTCGGGCTCTTCTACGCAGCGCAGGCGGGCAACCCGTACTCGCTGCTCATCGACGGCAACCCGAACCTCGACAACAGCTCGAGCAACGACCTGCTGTTCGTTCCCGCCGGCGGCGCGTCGGGTCTGATCCTCTGCCCGTTCAACAACGGCAGCACGGCCCGTCCGGCCGCAGGCGCTCCGTGCGGAACGGGCGTTACGCCGCTCGACTCGGCGCAGTTCTCGAACTTCCTCGCGTCGGTGGGCCTCGACCCCAACAAGTCGTCGATCCTGCAGCGCAACAATCTCCAGCAGCCGTGGCAGCGCCGGCTCGATGTCCACTACGAGCTCGGACTGCCGCCGATCCGGAGCGCGCGCCTGCTCGTGACCGCCGACATTCTCAACGTGCTGAACATGTTCGATAAGAACTGGGGAGTCGAGAAGTTCGTCAACTTCGCGACGTACACGCCGGTCCGTTTCCAGGGAATCGACCCCGACACGAAGAAGCCGGTTTATCGCGAGGAAAATCCGAATGCGCTCGCGCCGGGCACGCAGTTCACCGGCCTCACCAGCACCGCCTCACGCTGGCAGGGTCGCCTCGGAGTCCGCCTGAACTTCTAAAGTCATGGAATCGCTGTAAAGGAAGGCCACCGGAAACGGTGGCCTTTTTAATGTATGAAGAAAACTCTCCTGGCCACGCTGCTCTTCGCGGCGTGCGCAACGAAGCCCGTCGCGCCGCCGCCGTGCAATCCTGCTCTTGCCCTCGTGAACGCCGCCGCGTGGATGTCGACCGCCGCCGAGTATCGCGCGTCGACGATGCAGACCTACGCCGAAGCGCGCCGCGCGCTCGATGCGGCGCTCGCCACAGCCGGCAACAAGCCGCCGGCGATCATCCTCGACCTCGACGAGACCTCGATCGAGAACCTGCCGTTCGAATCGCGCGTCATCGCGCAGGGAAAGACGTTCGACCAGAAGACCTGGAGTACATGGATCAACGAGTCGGCAGCGACGCCCGTACCCGGCGCTGCGGAGTTCCTCTCGTACGCGCGATCGCGCGGCGTGACACCGTTCTACATCACGAACCGCAAAGCGGAAGAGAAAGCGGCCACGCGGGCGAACCTCGAGAAGCTCGGCTATCCGCTCGATCCTTCTCAGGACACGCTGCTGACGCGCGGCGAACGGCCGGAGTGGAGCTCCGCTGACAAGACTCCGCGGCGCGACTTCGTCGCCTCGCGCTACCGCGTCCTGCTTTTCTTCGGCGACGACCTCAACGACTTCACATCCGCGGCCGGCAAGTCGGTCGACGAGCGCCTCGCCATGATTCGCGCGAACGCGGACAAGTGGGGCTCGTCATGGTTCATCCTGCCGAATCCCGTCTACGGATCGTGGGAGCCGGCAGTCGCGGGGAGCGGAACTCCGTGCGAGCAGATGCAGAGAAAGCTGGAAGCGGTTCGATGACAAAACAACTGTTCCTGGTTCTCAGTTGCTGGTTATCGGTTGTCGCAACCGCCCAGACAACCGACCACCGACAACCGGCAACTCCATCTCTGATGGTCGTCATCTCCATCGACCAGATGCGCTACGACTACCTCGAGCGCTTCGCACCGTGGTACTCACAGGGTGGATTCAATCGCTTCCTCAAGTCGGGCGCGACGTTCCCGAACACGCACTACCTGCACGCCGTGACGTTCACCGGTCCCGGACACGCAACGATCGGCAGCGGCAAACATCCGTCCGAGCACGGCATCATCGGGAACAACTGGTTCGAGCGCGACAGTGCGAACGACACGAAGCGCTGGAGCTGGTACTTCACCGAGGTCGGCGGATATGAGCCTCCGGTGAAAACGTCGCCGGATTCTTCGCTGCCGATGTGGTACGCGGACCAGCGCGGCGCGCCGCGTTACTGCGTGTATGACGAGAGCGTGAGTGCATCGGCAGGCACGACTGCCGGCATGTCGCCCTGGATGCTGAACGGCGCAGGCCTCGGCGATCTCGTCAAGGCGAAGTACCCCGGCGCGCGCGTGATCGGCCTCGCGCTCAAAGATCGCGCCGCCATTCTCATGGCCGGACGCAACGCCGACGCGGCGTACTGGTTCGATGCGCGGCTGCCGGGCTTCATCTCGTCGTCGTACTACCACTTCGATCCGAAGCTGTTCTCGTTCAATTCGACGGTGCCGGGCTACATCCCCGAGTCGCGCCAATGGAACGCGTCGCCGTTCATTCCGCCGGACGATTTGAAGCGCGTGACGTTCGATCCTCCGGAAGCGTGGCCGCTGAAGAACACGAAGTACGGCGGAACCTTCCCGCATTCGATCAAAGACGAGTTGGCCTTCACGTACACGCCGTTCGCGACGGATATGACGTTCGACTTCGCACTCTGGACGATCGCGCAGGAATCGCTCGGCGCAAAGACGGCGACACCCGACGTGCTGTTCGTCAGCATCTCGCCAACCGACTATTACGGGCACTACTACGGACCTGACTCAATGGAAGTCGCGGACGGAATGGTGCGGCTCGATCGCGCGCTTGAACAGTTCCTCGACTCGCTCGACCGCCGCTTCGGCGGACGCGTCGTCGTCGCGCTCACCGCCGACCATGGCGTGCAGCCGACGCCGGAAATCCTCAAGCTTCGCGAACCGGGCGCCGATACGGGCCGCCTCGATCTGCGCAATCCCGGCAGACAGGGGCAGCGCCTCTCCGATCTTCCGGCGCTGCGGCTCGAGCTCGAGAAACGGCTGGCGGCGAAACTCGGCCTCTCTTTTTCGCCGGATGCCCCGTACTCGCACGCGCTCGTCTATTTCTTCGAGGAGCCGTCGGTGTATGTCAATCTCGATCGCGTTCGCGAGCTGAAGCTCGATCGCGAGCGGGTGAAAAGTGCGTTGCGCGACGTCGTGATGACGCTCAACGGCGTCGCCCGCGCGTGGACGGACACGGAACTGCGCAAATCGACCGGCGGCGGCATCGAAGCAATGATGCGCCGCTCGCAGTTGCAGGGCCGCTCGGGCGACGTGTTCGTGGCGCTGAAGCCGAACTGGATCTGGTCGTGGGGGTCGAACAGCACGACGCACGGCCAGCCGGTCGAGAACGACACTCGCGTGCCGCTGCTGTTCTGGGGGACCGATATCAAGAGCGGCCGCTACGACACGGCTGCATCACCCGATGATCTCGTTCGAACGCTCGGCGCGATCATCGGAGTCCAGGCCGGCGGCATCGATGCGCACGTTCTGCCGTGCCTGACCTCGAGCAGCGAAACGGAGACCCTGATCAACCTGGCGCTGCACGCGCTCGATCCGTCAGACAAGACGACGCGCGAGGCGGTTCAGATCGATCCGGTGAAAATCGAAGGCGACCGCGCCACCGTGCGCATCTGGACAGGACGGCCGGCGCAGCCGCCCCCGGCCGGAACGCTCAGCCTCGATTGCGGCACGGGACACACGTACGTTTTCGAAAAACGAAGTGGCGAATGGGTTCTGGTCAGCCAGGGTGTGGCGATGTGCTGATGTCATCCCGAGCCGCGAAGACGGCGAGGAATCTGGGCGGGCGGCGCGACTCGCCCCCGCCACCGCCCAGATTCCTCGCTCACGCTCGGAATGACTATGGGCGCCACAGCCCCTCGGGATTCGACCCGAGCAGTCCTGCTTCGCGCACCGCATCGCTGACCGGCGGCAGCTTCTTGGCGATCGTCTGCGGCAACTTCCACGCGCGCTCGGCAGAGTCGATGGCACGATCGACATAAGGCAGATGTCCGCGGCTGAACCTCCAGCCGCGCCGCTCGAACGGCTCGAGATCGATCGGCACCGTGAACGCGCGCATCGTGCGCTTCCCCGTCACGTTGAAATAGTCTTCGAAGTAGCTCAGGCCGAGCGCGACGTACGGATAGATCGGCTCGCGCGAGCGGATGCCAGTGAAGTTCGATTTGGCGACGGCGCCCCACAATCCGCCGCTTTCGTAGAGGGCGATGCAGTGACCGTCGTCCTCGACGGCGTCGAACCACATGATGCGCGGCGCGTGTCCGAGCTCGCGCAACGCCGCCGCCGCGAACAGCGCGCCGCTGTAGCACTGCGCTTTACCCGACTGCATGACCCGTCGCGGCGATGCCGCGCCGCCGCATTCGTCATACGCGAGCTCGTCGAGGAACTGCTGGATGTCTCCAGGAGTTCGCAGCGCTGCGAGAATGCGGCGCTCCTTCGCCGTCCACTGCATCAGACGACGGAAGCGACGACGTCGTACGGATGCGCGTCGGTCACTTCGACGCGCGCGAACGCCGGCAGCTCTTTCGGCAGGAGGTCGATGCCGTCGTTGATCAACAGACGGCCGTCGATCTCCGGCGCCTGACCGATGAGACGGCCTTCGAGCAGGTGCTCGGTCTCGTCGCAGACACCCGTGACGATCGCGTCGAACGTCTGTCCGACCTTCGCCTCGTTGCGCGCGAGCGAGATCTTCTGCTGCAGCTCCATCAGTTTCGCGCGGCGCCGCTCCGCCGTCTTCTGCGTCGGCACCTCGGCCATCTTCGACGCTGGCGTGAACTCTTCCGGCGAGTAGACGAACGCGCCCATCTGATCGAACTGCGCCCACTCGACGAAGTCGTACAGCTCGCCGAAGTCCTTCGCCGACTCGCCGGGATGACCGGTGATGAACGTCGTGCGCAGCGAGATGTCCGGGACGAGATCGCGCATGCGC
>DASWBH010000013.1:0-10448 GCA_036390755.1 Thermoanaerobaculia bacterium | reverse complement strand
CTCGCGCGACTGCCCGGACGGAAAGGTCACCGCGTACTACGCATTCGAGTGGCCGCGAAAACTCGTGCGCATCCCGAACGCCGACGGCCACACCGACGTCTTGCCGGCGATGATGACGCTCACCGCGCCGGGATACGAGCCGGTGGCGACGCGAGTGCCCACGCCGGTTCCGAAGATGCTCGCCAGCATCTCGGCGCCGCTGCACAGCGGGAAGAACAAGTTCGTCGTCACGACGACCGACGAATCCACCGGCAAGCCGGTCGAGGCGCAGATCTTCGCCGGCTCGGGAACGATCGGAATGTCGAACACGCCGATCGAGCTGACGGTCGGGAAGAAGAAGCCGGAGATCTGGGCGAGGTCGCCGTTCGACGCGTACAGCGATGTGGTGGTCGTGAAGTAGTTGCTGGTCCGTGGTTCCCGGTGTGCAGTACCAGGAACCAGTCACTAACTGACCTTCTGGAGTAATTCGACCGCCTGCGGCCTCTTCTCGTAGCGCACATCTGACGCGGCGATCTTCTCGAGATACGTGCGGGCCTGCGCGCGGTCGTTGAGCTTCAAGTGCGAGCGCGCGATCCAGAAGAACGTGTCGATGATGTACTCGTTCTCACTGAACTTGTGGCTCTGGATGGCCCGGTCGAACGACGCCACCGCTTCTCCGTAGCGGCCGCGCATGTACTGGATGCGGCCCAGGTGCGAGAGTGCGTCGAAGTAGTCGTAGGAATGCTGCTCGACGCTGTCGGTCACGCGCTTGTAGTACTCCTCCGCTTTCTCGTACTGCTTGCGGTCGAAGTAGATCGCGCCGCAGAACAGCAGCGCGTTCCGGTAGAAATACGAATTGAAGAACGGCTGATTCGGATCGAACAGGTGAAGCGCCTCTTCGAACAGGTGCAGCGCCTCGTCATGATCGTTGAGCGCGTACGTGTTGAGCGCCTTGAAGGCGAGCGCCTGCGCGGTCACGTTGTTGTTCGCGGAGTAGCGCAGCGACTGGTCGTGCAGCTCCTTCGCCTTGGCGTAGTCGCGTTCCTCGTGCGAGAGATGGCCGAGGAGGACGTACGACTTGTATTTGATGTCGTTCGCTTCGTCGGACTCTTCCGATGCGCACGCGTCGCGGAATCCTTCGCGAGCGCGCGCGATCTCGCCGGCGTACAGCGCGGCCACGGCGCGGTAGTAGATCGCCTCGAGTGACGTGAGCACGCTGCGGCGCTCGCGGCTCATCTGATCGATGAAGCGCGTGACGAGCTGCGCGAGGATGCGATTGTCCGAGGATGGCTCGACGATGAAGTTCTGGAGATAGACGAGACGATTCTCGAGTATGCGCATCATCTCGAGCATGATCGTGATGCGCTGCGCGTCGTCGCCCGCCTCCTTGAACAGCGCTGCCAGGTGCCGCTGCAGCGCAGCGTAGGAGTCGTCGTACTTGCCTGTCGCGGCGTCGGTGAGCTCGCCGCGCTCGTTCTGTAGTCGTGTCTCGAGCGCGATGCGCTGATCGAGAAGATCCTTGATGCGCGCGCTCAAATCTGTGCCGGCCATCCACCCCACCAGTTCTCGGTTATCAGTTGTCGGTTAACGGCTAACGGCAAAGCCGACAACCGATAACTGACAACCGGTCACCATCTTACCGCTCCCGGCGTGCAATCGGGGTTCCACCGACTTCGAGCAGGCGGAACTCGATCTGATGGCGATCTTCGTCGATCGACTCGACTTTGATGCGCACGCGATCGCCGAGGCGCAGCTCGCGGTTCGAAGCGTCGCCGCGCAGGCGGTGCTCGCGATCGGCGAAGTTCCAGAAGTCGCCTCCGATCGTCGCGACGGGCACGAGCCCCTGCACGAAGATCTCGTCGAGCTCGACGAACAGGCCGAACGGCGCGACGCCGGTGATGATGCCGCTGTACTGGTTGCCGATCTTGTCGCGCATGAAGATGACTTTCTTCCACTCCAGCACTTCGCGCTCGGCATCTTCGGCGCGCTTCTCGCGCTCGCTCGACTGTTTCGCGTAGAAGGGATGAGCCGCTTCGATCTGCGCGAGCGGTTCGCCGTACATCGGACCTCGCTCGATCAGCTCGGCAAGCCGGCGGTGCACGATGAGATCGGGATAGCGCCGGATCGGCGACGTGAAGTGACAGTAGTGCTGCAGCGCCAGCGCGAAGTGGCCGAGGCTTTCTTCGGCGTAGAAGGCGCGCTTCATCGACCGCAGAACGATGTTGGTGAGGAAGCGTTCCTCCGGCGTGCCCGCGACCGCTTTGAGCACGCGCTGCAGTTCCGCCGGACGGATGTCCTCCGGATCGCCGCGCAGCGTGAGCTTGAACTCGGCCAGGATTTCCTTGAGGTCCTCGAGCTTCTGGGGATCCGGTTGTTGATGGACGCGGAAGAGTCCGGGCTGGTTCGACATCACCAGCTCCGTCGCGACGACTTCGTTGGCGGCGAGCATGAACTCTTCGATCAGCCGATGCGCGACGTTGCGCTCGCTGGCGCGGATCGTCTCGATGTCTCCGCTCTCGCCGAGGATGACGTCGGCTTCTGGGAGATCGAAGTCGATCGAGCCGCGTGCGTCGCGCCGCGCCCGGAGAATCTCGAACAGCGCGTGCATCCGCTCGAGCTCCGGAAGGAGGTCGCCGTAGCGCTTTTCGAGCTCGGGCGTGCGCGCGGTCAGGATCGCGTTGACGTCGGTGTACGTCATGCGCTCTTTCGTGCGGATCACTGACTTGTAGATCTTGTGATCGACGAAGCGGCCGCGCCGGTCGATCTCGATGTCGCACGAGAAGGTGAGACGGTCGACGCGCGGGTTCAGCGAGCAGATTCCGTTCGACAGGCGCTCCGGCAGCATCGGCACGGCGCGTCCGGGAAAGTAGACCGACGTCCCCCGCTCGAAGGCCTCGCGATCGAGCGCGCTGTTCTCGGTGACGTAGTGCGCGACGTCGGCGATATGCACGCCGAGGAGGTAGTGGCCGTTCGGCAGTTGCTGCACCTCGACGGCGTCGTCGAAGTCTTTGGCCGTCTCGCCGTCGATCGTGACGATGTTGTGATGGCGAAGGTCGACGCGTTTCGACAACTGCGCTCCGGCCACTTCGGCCGGCACATCCTCCGCCGCGCGGAGAACTTCCTCCGGGAAGTTATGGGGGATGTGAAACTTGCGGATGACCACTTCGATGTCGACGCCGGGCTCGCCGATGAATCCGAGACGCTCGAGGATGCGGCCGTGGGCGAGGTGCGAGCTGCGATCGGGATAGCGATCGATCTCCACGTTCACCATCTCGCCGTCGCGCGCGTCCATCGTGTCTTCCCGGCTGTCGATCACGATGTCGGTGTCGATGCGGAAGTCGTACGGAACGACGAACGGCTGGATCTGGCTGTCGTGAAATCGCCCGACGACCATGCGATGGGCGCGGCGGAGGACCTGCGTCACCTCGCCGACCACGAGGTCGCGGCCGTGGAGCTTTTTATACTTGGGATCGCGTTTGTCGACGCGAACGACGACGAGGTCGCCGTTCATCGCGCCTTTCATGGCGCGGCGATCGACGTAGATGTCGGGATCGTTGCCGCCGAAGATCGTGCCGTATCCGTCGGGGTGCACCTTGATGCTGCCGGCGTGATACGGCGTGAATTCGAGCAGCGAGTAGCGCTTGCCGCGGACGGCGATGATGATCCCGTCGCTCTCCAGCTCCTCGACCGCCCTCTCCACGCCGGTACGCGACGCATCGGAACTGCTGAGCCGCTCGTGAATGTCACCGATCGAGAGGAGACGGTTACCCTTCTGCCGAAGGAGATCGACAATCGCTTCGTGAAGCTCTGATTTCTGCGGAAGCATCGTTCAGGTCGCAGGTCGCGGATCGCAGGTTTCGTACCCGCGATCCGCCATCCGCGATCTGCGATCTGTTTTTAGCGAGCTTTTCGCGGAGCGACGAGACGCTTTGCCGAGATCCGCCGCCGTGTGGGGCGGATCGATTCGGCGAAACCGTTCAGCATCGTCTGGGTGCGCAGCTTGTTGTGAAGAGTGTTGCGATGAACGCCGAGTTTCTTTGATGCCTGTGTGACGTTGCCGCGACTGGCTGACATCGCTGCGACTATGTACTTCCCCTCGAATGCCTCGACTGCCTGCTCCAGTGTGATGCCGTTTCCGATCAACTCGCGAATGATTGCATTCAGACGGTCGTCGATACTCACCATTCGATCCAACCTCGATTAGCGTGACGCGATTTGGAAGAGACGCGATTCTACTACCGCGATTTCGCGCGCGATCAAGAAAAATTTCTCTCGTGATTTCGCTTGACAAATGTATTCATGAAGAGGATTGCGCAAGTGACGATCGTCATCGCGAATCCGAGCGCGAGCGATCGCGCGCGATAGCGCCACACGATCTCGTGACGGCCTTTCGCAACGGCGACGGCTCGAAAAACTCCGGCGGCCAGAAGTTTTTTCTGCTCGATTCCATCGACGAGCAGCTGCCACGACGGCGCGTCCTGCTGCGAGAGCATGACGAAGCCATCGGCAGGTGCGTCGACGACGACGCGCGAGTGCCTCGCGTCGAGCGCAACGAACGATGCCGCGGTCACGAGCGGCTTCGCGCCGGCGAAACGATCATCGATGCGCGGCGAAACGAACAACGTGCCCGGCTGAGGACGCTCGATCGCCGCGCGCAGCGCGTCCTCCGGCGAATCGAACGACTGCGCGCGCGTCCAGAACGTCGCCATCGGCAACGCGGTGGGATTCAGAAAGACTGTCACCGGCCCAAACGATGCGATCGGCTGAAGGAACGGCAGCGGATGAGCGGAAAACACGAATCCCGCGCCGATGAAGTCGAGCAGGTCGCGACGCCCGCGCGTGAGCACGCCGTCGTGCAGGCGCGAATAGCGATCGTTTTCGACAGGCGCTGCCGTCGCGCAGTCGTAACGGCGCTGATAGAGGTTGAGATATCCCGCGATCCACGCGGAGCGATTCGTGATCGGCCGGTCGGCCATGCGGATGATCTTCGCGCCCCGGCCGATTGACGCGGCGTACGGCACGACGTTGGTCGTGAACGGCGCCGCCGCGAACAGCGGCCGCTCGCGCGGCAGCAGATCGGCGACGATGACGAGCACGAGCACGACATCGATCCATCTGCGATCGGGCCGCACGCGATCCCATCCGATCGCAGCGAGTGCTGCGATCGCCAGAGCGCCGAACGGAACCATGCGCGACGGATACCGGAACAACGTGAGCGGCATCGCGCTGAAGATGCCGCCGGTCAGCGGAAGACGATTGCCCGCGGCCACGACGATCGCGAACGCCAGCAGGATCAGCCAGCCAGAGATCGACTGCCTGCGATCTCCGATCCACGATCTGCGATCTGCAAGCGCGATCAGCGCAAGGAGAACTGCCGGGATTCCGACGTAGATCACCGGAATGAAGTGCTGCGAGAGCGTCGGGTCGAGCGCGCCGGTCGTGAACTTCGGCGGGATTACGATCCGCAGCCAGTCCGAAACCGGCATCGACTCGCGAAAAATCTGATCGGCCGAGAGCCGCGCCGCGCGATCGCTGCCGCGCAGCATTTCGAGAAACGGAATCAGCTGGATCGCGGCGAGCCCGAATGCGCCGAGTCCCGCGATCGCGACGCGTCGCACGTCCCGCACGATCACGGTGTAAAGCAGCGCGGCGATCGCGGCGAAGAACGGCTCGCCGGCGAGAAACGTCATCGCGATCACGACCGCGGCTGCACGCGCACTGGCACGGGCGACCGCGCACCACATCACCAGCGGCACCCACGCGAAGCTCGCCAGATTGTTCGAGACGTCGAGCAGTGAGATGGCCGGCCCGCAGAACGTCGCGATCGTCGCGCCGGCGAGCGCGGCACCGGGCGGCACGAACCGCGCGAACAGCAGATACGCGCCGAAGCCGAGGAGGGCGAGGTGCAGCGCGAGGTAGAGCATGAAGGCGATGTCGAACGGCAGAACGATGAACAGCCACGTCGGCGGGTAGAAGACGCCCGTCTGCGGATTCGCGAGCCACGGCTCGCCCGATGCGCTGTACGGATTCCAGTACGGCAGGAGGAACGAGCGGATGTGAATCGACGTGTAGTAGCGGAGCGGCTGAAAGTAATCGGAGTGGTCGCGGAAATTGAAGACCTGACGCTGCGCGAGCGCAGGCGCGAACACGACGGCGACGAGAAGCGTGAGGACGCCGAGGGCGAAGTAGTGCCGCCGCCAGGCGCCGGTCATGAGGCCGGTCGGGCGCAGAACTCGCTGACGATCCGCCGCGTCAGCCGCACGCCCTCGACGAAGAAGTTCGTGCGGATGCGCTCGTCGTTGCCGTGCACGGTATCCGCGTCGTAGTAGTTCACCTTGAACGGCGCGATGCCGTACGCGGTGACGCCGCGCGCGCGAAAGAACCGGCTGTCGGAGGTTCCGCCGCCGACGATCGACGACGCGTACGAGCCAGGCTCAGCGTTCGTGAACGCGCGCACGAGCGTGCGGAAGAGAGGCGTGTCGGTCGGGCTCTCCGCCACGGGCTCACCGGCGAGCAGCACCTCCACCGTCGCATTCTCGCCGGCCGCTTCCTTCACGCGCGCGATCATCGATTCGCTCGTCGATCCGGGCAGCAGGCGGATGTCGACGTCGCAGCTCGCGTTCGCCGGAATCGCGTTCACGGCCCTGCCGCCGTCGATGTGCGTCAGCGCGATCGTGTCGCGCAACATCGACTTGTAGCCGGGCGAAAGCACCGCATCGATTTTCCTGACGTCGAGCGGCTCGGCGATCGTCCGCATGAACGCGCCGCGCTGATCGTTCCGGTGCTTTCCCGCCTCGCGGAAGTAGCTCCCCACTTCCGGCGTGAGGCGGTACGGCGTCGGGATCTGCAGCACGCCGGAGAGCGCACGGACGAGCTTCGCGACCGATCCGCCGTCGTCGGGCGGAGATGCGCCGTGGCCGGCGAAGCCTTTCGCGTGCACGCGCAGAAACAGCGGCACTTTCTGCTGCGTCTCGATGCCCCAGAACGTCACTTTGTCGACGACCGTCTCGTTGTATCCGCCTTCGTTCAGCACGTAGCCGGCATTCGTGAAGAGCTCCGGATCCTTGTCGAGCAGTTCCTTGCAGCCGTGCAGTCCGCCGAGCTCCTCATCCGCGACGGCCAGATAGATGATGTCGCGAGTCAGCGGAACGTTGCGCCGCTTCAACTCCACGAGCGCCATCAGCTCCGCGATGCCGAGCGACTTGATGTCGAGCGCTCCGCGACCCCAGATGTAGCCGTTCGACTGCGTTCCGCCGAACGGCGGGCGCGTCCACTCCGCCACGACGGGCGGAACGACGTCGATGTGATGCAGCAGCACGAGCGCTTTCTCGTTCGTGCCGGAGCTCAGCCGCGCGTACAGCGACTGGCGTTTCGGATCCGATCCGAGAAGCCGCGAAGGAATGCCGTCTTTGGCGAGGAGCTGCGCGAGGAACTTCGCGCCGGCCGTTTCGTTGCCGGGCGGATTGGACGTGTCGATGCGCAGGTACTGCACGAATGCGTCGACGGCCTCCTGATCCATCGGATCGCTCTTCGCGCCACTGGCCCGGCGGCACTGGAGCGAGAGCGTGATCGCGCACGTGACAGCGGCGATGACGAAGGTCAGCCGTTTGGACATTCGGCGACAGAAGGGTAACAGGTAACGGGTGACCGGTGACCGGTAACCGCCGGTTACCCCTTGATCACTGCGAGCGGGACGAACCGCGCAACCTTCTTCGCAATCCCGGCGCGCGCGACGACATCGATGACGGCATCGATGTCCTTGTACGCCTCAGGCGCCTCCTCCACGAGTCCCTTCGCCGATCCTGCTTCGGCAATGATGCCCATGTCGCGCAGGCGCTCACGCAGTTCGTTCGCGTTGATCTCCGTGCGCGCTTTCGTTCGCGACATCACGCGGCCTGCTCCGTGGCACGTCGAGCCGAACGTCTCCCGCATGGCCTTCTGCTCGCCCACGAGGAGATACGACGCCGTTCCCATGCTGCCCGGAATCAGCACCGGCTGGCCGGGAAATGCGCGCGTCGCTCCTTTGCGATGGACGACGACTTCGCCGACGTCCTCGTACCTCTCGATCTTGGCGACGTTGTGCGCGACGTCGTAAACGATTTCGATCGCGTCGTCGGGAAGCTCGCGCTTCCATGCCCGGCGGATGCCGGCCGTGATCAGCTGCCGGTTCGCGAACGCGAAGTTCGCCGCAGCGGCCATCGCGCCGAAGTAGCGCTGCCCTTCGCTCGACCGGAACGGCACGCAGGCGAGCTCGCGATCGGGAACGCGGATCCCGTGCTTCGCCATCGCCTTGGTCATGAGGCGCAGATAGTCGGTGGCGACCTGATGGCCGAGTCCGCGGGAGCCGGTGTGGATCTGAATCACGATGCCATCGCGCGCGATGCCGAGGCGCGCGGCTTCGTCGACGTCGAAGACGACGGCGACGCGATCGATCTCGATGAAGTGATTGCCGGAGCCGAGCGTTCCGAGCTGATCGGAACCGCGGCCGCGCGCGTCATCGGAGACGAGCTTTGCGTCCGCGCCCGGAAGAGTGCCGCGCGATTCGATGCGGGCCAGATCACCTTCATCGCCGTAGCCCATCTCCACCGCGCGCGCGGCACCGTCGCGCAGCACGCGATCGAGCTCGTCCGCTTTCAGCCGCACGCTGCCGCCGCGTCCGACACCCGACGGCACCTCGCGCGCGATCGAGTGCGTCAGCTTCGCGAGGATCGGCTGCAGCTCATCGCCTGTCGCGCGCGAGCGGAGCAGGCGCACGCCGCAGTTGATGTCGTAGCCGATTCCGCCCGGCGAGATCACGCCGTGCGTCGAGTCGACCGCGGCGACGCCGCCGATAGGAAAACCGTAGCCTTCGTGCACGTCGGGCATCGCCAGCGCGTATTTGCGGATGCCAGGCAACGTGGCGACGTTGATGAGCTGCTCGATCGACCGATCGCTCACGATCGACGACAGCATCGCTTCGGTCGCGTACACGCGAGCAGGAACCCGCATGTCCGGGCGGTGGGACTTGGGGATCTCCCACAGTACATCGGAGATCTTTTCGAAGTGGCGCGCGTCCATGAATTGAGAATTCAAATATCGAACACCAGCATCGTCTCCCATTCTCCGCTCACGAATCGAACGTCGGCTTCGTGATACGTCACCGCCTTGATGTCCTGCGTGAACTGCGCCGGCCTGCCGATGAGCTGCGCAGCAATCTCTGTCTCGGTAAGCCGCTTGAGCGTTACGTCGTCGAAAGCGACATGCTCGATCTGCGCGCGGCTCAATACAGCGTTGAGGAAATCGACGAGCAGACTGGTGAGATCGACCGAATCGATCGCCACTCGTGCTTTCACGAATCCCGAATCCCGAATCTCGAATCCCGCGATGGCAAACATCCCCCGCATCGCATCACGGAATAGATCCTCGAGCGTCGCCGCGCGCACGCGCAGGCGCACATCGGCGGTGTGCTGCAGGATCTCGAACACTAAACCGGCTGCGGGATCGTCAGCTGCACGGCCGGCTCGTCCTGCGGCTCGGCGATGTAGTCCTCGAAGCACGCTCGGCAGCGCGCCTCGTACGCCGAGTCGCCGACTTCCACCTGCGCCTCGCCGCCGGCGACGCGCTGTGAATAGTGCGCAGCGCCGCGGCAGCGGACGCACACTGCGTGCATCTTCGACACCTCCTCGGCAACGGCGAGCAGCGCCGGCATCGGCCCGAACGGCCGGCGTTTGAAATCCTGATCGAGTCCGGCGGCGATCACGCGAATGCCGGCGTCGGCGAGCTGCATGCAGACGTCGACGATCCCCGCGTCGAAGAACTGCACCTCGTCGATGCCGACGACCTGAACGCCGATCTCGACGCGCGCGAGCAGCTCCGCGCTCGTAGCGACCGCGACCGCCTTCAAACGCCGGTCGTCGCGCGACACGACCTCGTCGGTCGCGAACCGGTCATCGATGATCGGCTTGAACACCTGCACGCGCTGGCGTGCGATGACCGCGCGCCGCAACCTGCGAATCAGCTCTTCCGACTTTCCGGAGAACATGCCTCCGGCAATGATTTCGATCCAGCCGCCGCGATGATTGTCCAATGGAACGACCTCCAGGAGGTGGTGTGTTCAGGATAACAAAGGATGAAGGATGAAGGATGAAGGATGAAGGATGAAAAGGAGATAATGCGAGGCAGACGTGCGATCCGTCCTCAGCTTCATCCTTCATCCTTCATCCTTCATCCTTCTTCTTCTTGCGACAGTTGCCGCCGCCCAGCCCGCGCCCACGCCGCTTCATATCGGCAAAATCACGGTCGAAGCAGTCGACGTCTACTCGACGCCCGAGGCGCGCCGTGGCTTCTTTTATCGCGCCGCGGACCGTCTGCACATCGAGACGCATGCGTCGATCGTCCGCAAGTTCCTTCTCTTCCACGAAGGCGACGTCTACGTGCCCGAGCGGCTGCAGGAGACCGAGCGCAACCTGCGCGCGCAGCACTACCTGAAG
>DASWBH010000012.1:0-8468 GCA_036390755.1 Thermoanaerobaculia bacterium | reverse complement strand
TACGCGACCGGCACCTATCGCGACTACATGAACACCGTTCGCGCGCACGGCGACTACATCGCGCGCATCGACTCGTTTCGCGCGCCCGACCGTCCCGCGCTCTGGCGTCTCTTCGACCGCTTCTTTATCAAGCAGTACCAGGAGTCGGCGCTGAGCGTGATCACCTCGATCTTCGTGGCGATCTCGATCGTGGGGGCAATCCGCGCGCGCGATCGCGCGATGCTCTACAACTTCCTGATCTGGGGTCCGTTTGCGATTTCGGCGTGGCTGATGCTCGACCGCTACAGCATCAACCGCTTTTCGATCGGCTACGCGCCGATGTTCGCGATCTTTGCCGCGGACGGAATCGCGCGCGCGTCGCGCGGCTCGCGCGCGGCCGAGGCGGTGATCGCGAGCGTGTTGATCGCTGGGTTCGTCATCTGGACCGCACCCGCGTTCACGCCGGTGCGCCGCGACATCGCGCCGTCAGTTCAAGCCGTGCACGCCGCGTTGCGCACCGTTGACGCGGCGAACGGCCGTCTGTTCGTCGGCTATTCGATGACCCCGTTCATCGAATATCTGGCTCCGGCGTTTCCGATCACGCGTGTCATGGACGACCGCGGCGTGCCGCTGACGCCGGCTTCGCATCCTGTTCTTCTGGCGGAAGTCTCGGAACCCCAGCCGGGCGGCGTCGTCTTCAACCGCGAGCGCGACCGCCTGTGGAACATCGCCCGGCGGCATTACTTCGAAGTCGTCGTCCGCCCGCTGACGAACATCGCGCAGTTCGGCGCGGGCTGGTATCCGGCCGAAACCGAAAGAATGGACGAGTGGCGGTGGATGGGCGCGCACAGCGTCACGACGCTACTGCCTCGAACCGGGGAAACCGTCTTGCGTCTGAACTTCTCCTTTGCGGGCGAGCTCCTCGCGAAACATCCGAACATCACGATCGCGCTCAACGGGAAGCCGCTCGAGCGCTTCTCACCGGATTCCACCGAGGTGTCGCGCGACTATCACGTCACGCCCGCGGCGACGGCGAATGTGCTCGAGCTTGCGATCGATCAGACCACGAAGGAAAACGGCAGCGGCCGCGACCTCGGTCTGCGCGTCCGCTTCATCTCGTGGGGGCCCGGCTAGGTTCCCTGGCGGCTTCGTCCGTTGTGCTGCGCACTGCACAGCAGCACGTAATAATGGTCACACCGGGCCTATGCTCTGCGCTGCGCACCGGTGTGGCCACGCACTTGTATGATATGGCCCCGCAGTGAAGGGCAGGCGCTCTCACCTGTCCGCGACAGCCCTTTGACCGGCTGACGAGCAAAAACCCCGCAGGAGAACGAATGACCATCGCCGCAGAACAACGCAAGACCGATCTGGTCGATCGCCTCGCCGCCGAAGCGCGGAGCCGCGTCCCGGCTGGTCTCGCCGACAGCGCCGAGCACTTCCTGAGACGCTACTTCGCGCTCGTCGCGCCCGACGACGTCATCTACACCTCGCCCGAGACGCTCCTCGGCAGCGCGCTGTCGCTGTGGGAGTTCGGCACGCAGCGGAAGCCGGGCGAAGCGAAAGTCCGCCTGTTCAATCCGACACTCGAAGCAAACGGCTGGTCGCTCGAGCACACGGTCATCGAAGCGGTGAACGACGACATGCCGTTTCTCGTGGACTCGGTCAGCGCCGAGATCAACCGCCGCGAGCGCAAGATCCACCTTCTTCTGCACCCGATCCTCCGCGTCGTTCGCGACCTCAACGGCAAGCGCGTCGAAGTCACCGACACGATCCGCGCGCCGAAGGACGCGGTCGTCGAGTCGTACATGCACGTTGAGATCGACCAGGAGACCGAGCCGGCCGAGCTCGAGGCGATCCGCGCAGGGATCGCGCGCGTGCTCGAGCAGGTGCGCCTCGCCGTCACCGACTGGCGGACGATGCGCGAGCGCCTCGCCACGGAAGTCTCCGATCTCGAAGGCGTGAAGCTTCCGATGCCGGCAGAGGAAGTGGAGGAGGCGAGGCAGTTCCTCCGCTGGCTCGACGCCGGGAACTTCGTATTCCTCGGCTATCGCCGCTACGGATTCGAAACGCACGACGGGAAGGACTTTCTGCCGCCGCTGTCCGGATCAGGACTGGGCATCCTGCGATCGATCCGGCCCGAATCCGACGAGCGCGGTCACGCCCCGCTGAGCCGCGAATTCAGCGAGTACGCGCGCCGCAAGGATCTTCTGATCATCACCAAGGCGAACAGCCGCAGCGAGATTCACCGGCCGACGCCGATGGACCGCATCGGCATCAAACGCTACGACGACAGCGGCAACCTCATCGGCGAGGATCGTTTCCTCGGCCTCTTCACGTCGGCGGCCTACAGCCGTAGCGTGTTCGACATTCCGATGCTCCGCCTCAAAGCGCGGCGGATCATCGACCGCGCCGGCCTCGATCCGCACAGCCACAACGGCAAGGCGCTGATCGACATCCTCGAGACCTTCCCGCGCGACGAGTTCTTCCAGGCGACGGAGAACGATCTCTTCGACATCACTCGCGGCATCCTTCTGCTGCAGGAGAGGCAGCGCGTGGCGCTCTTCACGCGCAAGGACGTGTTCGAGCGATTCGTGTCGTGCTTCGTGTACGTTCCCCGAGACCGCTACACGCCCGAATTCAAGGAGCGCGCTCGCGCCATTCTCGAAGAAGCGTTCGAGGGACGCGACACGCAGATCTACGACTACGTGAGCACGTCAGCGCTCGCGCGCGGACTGTTCATCGTTCGCACGACGTCGGGTCACATCCCGCAGCCGGACATCCGCCGCGTCGAAGCGTATCTGGCCGAAGCGGCGCGGACGTGGAGCGATCGCCTTCTCGACTCGCTGATCCAGTCGCAGGGCGAAGAAGCGGGCATCGAGCTGCACAAGCGCTACAAGAAGGCCTTCCCGATGGCCTACGCGGAGCGATTCTCGGCGGCCGCGGCGCTGTACGACATCAAGCACGTCGAGGAAGTGCTGACGACCGGCAAGCTCGTCGTCGACCTGTATCGACATCGCGAGAACCAGCGCCAGTTTCACGTGAAGATCATTCACACCGGCACGCCCGTTCCGCTGTCCGAGCTGATGCCGCGCCTCGAGAACATGGGCGTCAACGTCCAGTCCGAGGTGCCGTACGAAGTGCAACCGCTGGGAGCGCATTTCCCGGTGCGCATCCGCGATTTCAGCCTCTCGGCCGAGGGGATGCAGGACGACCTTCGCGCGATCAAGGCGAAGTTCGAAGAGACGTTCATCCGTGTGTGGCGCCGCGAGGCGGAGAGCGACGCGTTCAACAAGCTCGTCCTCGCTGCCGAGCTGGAATGGCACGAGATCACCGTGCTCCGTGCGTACTGCAAGTACCTGCGCCAGATCGGCGTGAATCTCAGCGAGGCGTACATCCAGCAGACGCTGGCGAACAATCCGAACGTCGCGAAGCTGCTGATGCAACTCTTCACCACGCACTTCGACCCGCTCCTGGGCGCCGCGTCGCTGCGCGGCATCCAGCCTTCGTCGTCGGGAATGACCGGACGCCACATGGCCGCGATGTCGATCCGGTCGCAGATCGAGGAAGCGCTCGAAACCGTGGTCAATCCGGACGAGGACCGCATCCTGCGGATCTACGTGAATCTGATCGAAGCGACGCTGCGGACGAATTACTTCCAGCGCGACGAGCAGGGCGACCGCAAACCGTACCTGTCGTTCAAGCTCGACTCGCACGCCGTTCGCGATCTGCCGCTGCCGCGGCCGCTGTTCGAGATCTTCGTGTACGCGCCGTTCATGGAAGGCATTCACCTGCGCGCGGGCAAAGTCGCGCGCGGCGGCATCCGCTGGTCCGATCGCCGCGAAGACTTCCGCACCGAGATCCTCGGCCTGATGAAGGCGCAGAACGTCAAGAACGTCGTGATCGTCCCGATGGGCTCGAAGGGCGGATTCGTCGTGAAGAACCCGTCGGCCGACCGCGAGACCTTCATGCAGGAGGGGATCGAGTCGTACAAGACGCTCCTCCGCGGCATGCTCGACATTACCGACAACCTGCGCGGCGACCAGGTCATCCCGCCGCGCGACGTCGTTCGTCGCGACGCCGATGATCCGTACCTCGTCGTGGCCGCGGACAAAGGGACGGCCACGTTCTCCGATATCGCGAACAGCATCTCTGCCGAGTACGAGTTCTGGCTCGGCGATGCGTTCGCCTCGGGCGGATCGGTCGGATACGACCACAAGAAGATGGGGATCACTGCGAAGGGCGGATGGGAGGCGGTCAAGCGCCACTTCCGCGAGCTCGGCACCGACATTCAGACGCAGGACTTCACGTGCGTCGGCGTCGGCGACATGTCCGGCGACGTGTTCGGCAACGCCATGCTGCTCTCGCCGCACACGAAGATGCTCGCGACGTTCAACCACTCGCACATCTTCATCGACCCCGATCCCGACCCGGCGACCTCGCTCGCCGAGCGCCAGCGTCTTTTCGATCAGCGTCTGAACTGGAACGGCTACAACACCGCCCTGCTGTCGAAAGGCGGCGCGATTTACGAGCGCCGCGCGAAGACGATCACGGTTTCTCCGGAAGCGCAGCGTCTCTTCGAGCTGCCGAGCGCGCACGTCACCCCGGCCGATCTCATCCGCGCGATTCTGCGCGCGAAAGCGGATCTGCTCTGGCTCGGCGGCATCGGCACGTATGTCAAGGCCAGCCACGAAGATCAGGCTGCGGCGCGCGACCGCGCGAACGATCCGCTGCGCGTCAGCGCCAACGAGATCCGCACTCGCGTCGTCGGCGAAGGCGCGAACCTCGGCTTCACGCAGCGCGCGCGCATCGAGTTCGCGCTCGCCGGCGGCAAGATCAACACCGACGCCATCGACAACTCCGCCGGCGTCGATACTTCCGACCACGAAGTCAACATCAAGATCCTTCTCTATGACGCGATCGAGCGCGGCGAGCTGCGCGACATCGACGAGCGCAACAAAGTGCTGGCGCAGATGACCGACGAGGTCGCGATGCTGGTCCTGCGCGACAACTACGAGCAGACGCAGGCGATCTCGATCACGCACATGCTGGGCGAGTCGACGCTCGACGAGCAGGCGCGCTACATGCGCACGCTCGAGCGCGCCGGCAAGCTCGATCGCGCCATCGAGTATCTGCCCGACGACGACACGATCACGGAGCGCCACGCGGCGCACATCGGGCTGACGCGTCCCGAGCTCGCGGTGCTGCTCGCCTACAGCAAGATCGTGCTGTATCAGGACCTGCTCGCATCCGATCTGCCGGACGATCCGCTGCTCGTTCAGGATCTTCTGCTCTATTTCCCGCACGAGTTGCGGAAGCAGTTCCCCGCCGCGGTCGGACGGCATCGTCTGCGCCGCGAGATCATTGCGACCTACGTCACGAACAATCTCCTCAACCGCGTCCGCCCGACGTTCGTCGGCCAGGCCGTGGAGGAGACGGGCAAGCCGGCCAGCGACGTTGCGCGTGCGTTCACGATCATCCGCGACTCGTTCGATCTGCGGACGATCTGGGCCGACATCGAAGCGCTCGACAACAAGGTCCCGGCGATGCTGCAGTACGAGATGATGCAGGCCGTCGGCAAACTGCTCGAGCGCGCCACGCGGTGGCTCCTGCGCAGCGGATACGACAAGCTCGACATCGCCGCGTACGTCGCCGAGTTCCGTCCGCGCATCGCCGCGCTCGAGCAACGTCTGGCCGACACCCTGCCCGCCGCCGCGCTGGCGGCGGTGCGCGCGCGCGCCACCGCCCTCATCGAAGCGGGAATCCCGGAGCGGCTCGCCAACCGCATGGCCGGGTTCGACGTCATGAGCTCGGCGATGGACATCGTTCGCATCGCGCGAACGGAGCCCGCGCACGCCGGTGCCGGCATCGACGAAGTCGCACGCGTCTACTTCTGCGTCGGCGCGCGATTCGGCCTCGACCGGCTGAGGGCATCGGGCGCATCGATCGCCGCCGAGACGCCGTGGCAGAAAGCTGCGGTCGCGGCGGTCGTCGACGATCTGTTCAACTATCAGAGCGTGCTGGCGTCGCGCGTCCTCAAGGAGACGAACGGCGCCGCCGGCAGTGCCGAGCCGGTCGATGTGTGGCTTGCCTCGCGCGGCCGCGTCGTCGAACGCGTCGATCAGACGATGAACGAGATGCGCACGGCGCCGACGGTCGATCTCGCGATGATGACGGTCGCCACGCGGCAGCTGCGAGCGCTCGTGGAGTCATGACGTCATTCTGAGCCGCGAAGACGGCGAAGAATCTGGGCGGGGGCGCGATGCCACCTCCCAGATTCTTCGCGCTCTGCGGCGCTCAGAATGACGGTTACTTCAGCGCGTCGCTCAACACCCGCACGAACGCCTCGACAGGAGTATCGCCAACGCGATACTCCTCTGCCGCCAGTTCGTATCGAAAGATCACGTGGCCGTTCTTCGAGACCGTCGCGTGCGCCGACCGCCGCTTCCGCCCGAGGCGCAGGTGCTCGACGGCGCCGTTGAAGTCGATGACGGTGTCGGCGCCTTCTGCGATCGTCACGCCTGGAACTTCGTGCTTCATCTGTTTGGTGAGCTCGTTGAGCATCTCGGAGTTCGCATGAATCGTGACGCGCGTCTCGCCATGGATCTGACGGCGCAGATCGGAGAGGAGCTGCTCGTTCGTCGACGAGTCGCCGCCGTCGACGTAAGTCTTCACCGATGACGCCGGCGGCGCCGGTTCGTGTTTCTCGACCGGCGCAGGCTGCTCGCGCGGCTCGGCCGGTTTCTCGACGGCTGCCTTCTTGCGCGGAGGCGGAGTTGTCGCGGCGGTGTTGGTTGTCGACGTCGTGATTGCCGGCGCGGCCGATGTGGTCGTCGTCACCGGAGCTGGCGAGACGACGTCGACGTTCGACTGCGCGCGTGCCGGTGGCTGCTGCGTTGCGGTTTGCGCAACCGTTGTCGTTGGAACGACCGCGGGCTGCTGAGCCGGCTTGCGCATCAGGACGAATACGATCGCTGCTCCGGCGAGGATCGCGATCACGGCGACGAGTACGAGCGCGGGCACGCTTCTCTCGCGCGGCGCCGCGGCCGTCGTCTGCCGCGGCGGCGGCACGACCGCGGGCGGGATCAACTCTGCCGGAAGCGGCGTTCGGATCGTCTCGCGCGTATCCGCGGCGGGCGGCGGCTCACTGATTCCTGTTCGAATGGTCGATCGGCGCAGAGTGTCGGTGGTCTGCGGCGGCGGCGTGACGCGCCAGGTGTCGTCGGCGTCCGGCTTCGCGAGGTCCATCGTGCGCAGTTTCGACGGATCCGGCAGCGATTTCTCGACGCCTTCGAGCGCGTTCGCAAACTCGCGCGCGCTCCCGAAGCGTTTATTGCGGTCGCGGTCGAGCGCGCGGGGAAGAACGGCCTGCAGCTCCGCGCTGCCGGGAAGGTCGGGCGGCAGCGCGCGCGGCTTCAGCTCCGAATCGCGCGAGTGGATCAGAACGTACTGGTGCGGCGAAGTCGCTTCGAACGGCGGCCGTCCGGTGAGCATCTCGTACAGCACCACGCCCATCGAGTAGAGGTCGGCGCGCGCGTCGATGCGCTCGCCCTCCTGCAGGAATCCGAGGTGTTCCGGCGAGGCGTAGCGAAGCTTGCCGACGAACACGCCGGCTCGCGTGGCGTTGTCGGTCGAGTCCTCGAGCTTCGCCACGCCGAGGTCGATGATCCTCACGCGCTCCTCGCCGTCCTGCTCGCGCGTGATCATCAGGTTCTCGGGACTGATGTCGCGATGGATGATGCCGGCGCGGTGAATGGCCTCCAGCCCGTGTAGCGCCTGAATCGCCAGCTGCACCGCGTACCTCGGCGGCAGCGTGCCGCGCGCGCGGATCCGCTGCGCGAGGTTCTCGCCTTCGATGTACTCCCACACCATGTAATGCGATCCGTCGGGCAACTCCGAGAAATCGTGAAGTGTGGCGACGTTCGGGTGCTGCACCTTCGTCGCGGCGCGCGCTTCGCGCAGGAATCGCTCGTGCGCCTCGCTGCTCTCGGAGATCTGCGCACGGATGACTTTGATCACCCGCGTCGCGCCGAGAAAACGGTGCGTGACTTTGTAGACGTCGCCCATTCCGCCGGCGCCGAGACGCTCGACGATTTCGTACTTGCCGTCGATCGGCTCGTCCGCGTACCGCCGCGAGAAATCGGATACGGGTTCGCCGCAATGCGGACAGGCCTTGAACGAACGGTCCAGCTCCGCCTTGCAGCGCAGACAGTGAGTGGTTGCCATCGGACGTTCTCATGATATCGCCGCAACCGATCGCGCGCGGGGCACGTCGCCGCGCATACCGGACAATAAAAAAAGGACAGCCGTTGAGGCTGTCCTTTCAGTCATCGACGTTTGTCGAAGCTTACGCGATCGTCACGTTCTGTGCCTGCAGGCCCTTCGGACCCTTGGTCACTTCGAACTCGACTGCGGCGCCCTCGGCGAGGGTTTTGAAGCCATTGCCCTGGATCGCGGAGAAGTGCACAAAGACATCTTCGCCGGCTTCAGTC
>DASWBH010000011.1:0-20568 GCA_036390755.1 Thermoanaerobaculia bacterium | reverse complement strand
GCGATTGCCGGACCCGTTGCGACGATCACCGCAACGAGCACCGACAACCGACAACCGATCACCAGTTCATATCTCCTCGGTATCGATCTGCGCGCGCTGCAATGAACCGGAGTAGTCGACGTAGATCGACTTCCATTCGCTGAACACGTCGATGCCCGCGACGCCGGCCTCGCGGTGACCGTTGCCGGTTTCCTTCGTTCCGCCGAACGGCAGGTGCACTTCGGCACCGATCGTCGGCGCGTTCACGTAGAAGATTCCGGTGTACATGTCGCGCATCGCCGTGAACGCGTTCTTGATGTCGCGCGTGTAGATCGACGACGACAGACCGTAGCGGACGCCGTTGCCGATCGCGATCGCTTCCTCGAGCGAGTCGCACTTCATCACTGCGGTGACCGGGCCGAAGATCTCCTCCTGCGCGATGCGCATGCTCGGCTTCACGTCCGCGAAGACGGTCGGCTGGTGGAAGAAGCCCTTCGCGTAGTCGCCTTCGGTCAGCGCCGAGCCGCCGGCGACGACCTTCGCGCCTTCGTTCTTTCCAATCTCGACGTACGACTCGACCGTCTTGAGCTGCGAGGCGGAGACGTTCGGGCCCATGTCGACCTGCGGGTCGAGTCCGTAGCCGACGCGCATCTTCTTCGCGCGTCCGGCGAGCTTGTCGACGAACTGATCGTAGATCTTGCGATGCGCGACGATGCGCGACGCGGCCGTGCAGCGCTGCCCCGCCGTACCGAACGCGCCCCAGAGCGCGCCGTCGACGGCCAGGTCGACGTCGGCGTCGTCCATCACCATGATGATGTTCTTGCCGCCCATCTCGAGGTGAACGTGCTTGAACTGCGGCGCGCATGCGACGGAGATGTCGCGGCCGACGTCGGTCGATCCGGTGAACGAGATGACCGACACCTTCGGATGCTTCAGCATCGGCTCGCCGACTTCCTTGCCGCCGCCGGTCACGACGTTGAACACGCCCTTTGGCAGACCGGCCTCTTCGAATGATTCCGCAAGCATCACGACGGACAGCGGCGTGAGCGACGCCGGTTTGATGACCACCGTGTTTCCGCAGATCAGGGCGGCCATGGACTTCCACGCCGGGATCGCGATCGGGAAGTTCCACGGCGTGATCAGTCCGGCAACGCCGAGGGGCATGCGGACGGCCATGTTGAATTTGTTGGGCAGCTCGGATGGCGTCGTCACGCCGTGCAGGCGGCGTCCTTCGCCGGCCATGAGGAAGGACATGTCGATCGCTTCCTGCACGTCGCCTTTCGTCTCGTCGAGCACCTTCCCCATCTCGCGCGTCATCTCGCGTGCGATCTTTTCTTTGTCGCGCTTCAGGATGTTGCCGACGGTGTAGAGGTAGTCCGCGCGGCGCGGCGCAGGCGTCAGACGCCATCCCTCGAACGCGCGATGCGCGGCGTCGACCGCGGCGTTGAGATCGTCGGCATTCGACTCCTGGAACGTGCCGATGAGATCCTCGCGATTGGCCGGGTTGCGGTTCTCGAACGTGTGCCCCGACTTCGAGGCCACCCATTCGCCGTTGATGTAATTTTTGTATTCGCGGGTTGCGCGCAGACCTGCGTCATGCGCGGACTGCTTCGTTGCTGTTGCTGGCATGAGTCCTCCGGATGGTTCGTTAACCGGAAACGGTTAACGCTACTTCGCTTTGGCCGGCTCGGCTGAATCCTTCGGCCGCTGCGATCCCATGTCGACCGAGCCGCGGAACTTTGCCCCTTCGGCCACGATGATCCTCGGCGCTTTGATGTTGCCGTCGACGGTGGCGGACGTCACGAGCTCGAGGCGGTCGTCGGCGGAGATGTCGCCGGTCACCTTCCCCTCAACGGTGACGTTCTTTGCGTGGACGGTCGCTTCGACGCGTGCCGAGGTGCCGATGCGAAGGTCGCCGCTGAGGTTGATCTTGCCGCGAACCGATCCTTCCACGACCACGGGCTCGGTCCCGCTGATCGTGCCGTCGATCGTCACGTTCGGGCCGAAGAATGTCATCAGCGGTCCGCCCGGAACGGTCGGGGTCACAGTGGGAGGCTGCGGTCGCGGGGGAGGAACTTGATCTTTGGAGAAGAGCGCCATCGGGCGGGGAAGCATAACAGCGGCGTGACGGGCCCGCAAACGCCGTGGAGTAAACTTCGCGCGCTTTCAACGAACGCAGCAGAAAGTCGTAAAACGAAGGGATTTTCCATAGTGCGACGCACCACCACCGTCATTGTGTTGATCGCGATCCTCGCCTCGTGCAAGGGCCGCGGAAGCAAGGATCAGCAGTACCGGACCGAGAAAATCGACCGCGGGAACATCACCATGACGGTGACGGCCACGGGCACGCTCTCCGCCGTCACGACCGTCCAGATCGGCAGCCAGGTATCGGGCGTGGTCAGCCGTCTTTACGCCGATTTCAACAGCCGCGTGCATCGCGGCCAGCTCCTGGTCGAGCTCGATCCGACTCCGTTTCAGGCTCAGGTCGAGCAGCGCCAGGCCGATCTGACGAAAGCACGGGTCGAAGCCGCGAACGCGAAGATCAACTACGACCGTCAGGCGCGTCTTGCCGCGCAGGGTCTCGCGCCGCAGGCGGACGTCGACACCACGAAAGCGCAGTACGACGGCGCGCGGGCGCAGGTGCAGCAGGCAGTGGCGGCGCTGCAGCAGGCTCAGACGAACCTGCAGTACACGAAGATCATGTCGCCGATCGACGGGATCGTGGTCGATCGCTCATACGACGTCGGCCAGACGGTCGCCGCGTCGTTCCAGGCGCCGACGCTGTTCCAGATCGCGCAGGACCTCACGAAAATGCAGGTGCAGGCGGACGTCGATCAGTCCGACATCGGCCGGATCGAGAACGGCCAGGTCGCGCGCTTCACGGTCGATTCATATCCCGATCAGGAGTTCCGCGGACATATCTCGCAGATCCGCCTGAACGCGACCGTCTCGCAAAACGTCGTCACGTACCCGGTCATCATCGAAGTGCCGAATCCAGACGAGAAACTGCGGCCCAAGATGACCGCGAACGTCACGATTGATGTTGCGACCGTGCAGAACGTGCTGCGCATCCAGAACGCCGCGTTGCGCTTCAAGCCGGAGACGAGCGGCGCGGCGGGCGGAGCGCGGCCGGGTGCGACCACGAGCGCCGGCCCGCCAGCCGGCAGTCCCGAGCGGACCGCTGCGCAGATGGGCGCGCGTCAGCCCGGCATCGGCGGCGCCGGCGGAGCATTCGGCGGCCGCGGCGGCGGTCGTCGGTCGCAAGGTCAGACCGTGTGGCTCCTCGATGCCGGCAACAAGCCGCGCTCCGTGCAGATCCGCGCGGGAATCACCGACGGTCATTACACAGAAGTCGTCAGCGGTGATGTGAAGGAAGGCGACAACATCATCGTGGGTCTCGCGACGTCGAAGGTCGAAGGACCGCCGCCGCCGGGCTCGAGCCCGATGGGCGGAGGACGCGGAGCCGGAGGCAGGGGTCCTCGGTAACGTGGCCGGGAAGGTCATCGAGATCCGCGGCCTGACAAAGGTCTACAAGATGGGCGAGGTCGAGGTGCGCGCGCTCGACGGCGTCGATCTCGATGTCGACGAAGGCGAGTTCATCGCCGTCATGGGCCCCTCGGGCTCCGGGAAATCGACGCTGATGAACATCATCGGCTGTCTCGACCGGCCGACGGCGGGAACGTATGTCCTCGACGGTGTCGATGTCTCGACGCTCGGTCGCGACGAGCGCGCCGTGATCCGCAACGCCAAGATCGGGTTCGTCTTTCAGAGCTTCAATCTTCTTGCGCGCACGACCGCAATCGAGAACGTCGAGCTCCCGCTGCTCTACGGCGATCTGGGCTGGTCGCGCGATGAACGGCGCAAAGCGGCCATCGACGCGCTCCACCGCGTCGGCCTCGCCGGCCGCGAGCAGAGCCAGCCATCGCAGCTCTCCGGCGGGCAGCAGCAGCGCGTCGCGATCGCGCGCGCGCTCGTGACGAATCCCGCGATCCTTCTCGCCGACGAGCCGACCGGCAATCTCGACTCGCGCACGTCCGAAGAGATCATGGCCATCTTTCAGCGGTTGAACGACAGCGGCAAGACGGTCGTGCTGATCACGCACGAGCCGGACATTGCCCAGCACGCAAAACGCATCGTCCATGTACGCGACGGCCTCATTCAGCAGGACGAGCGCATCAATCAGGTAAGGATCGAAGTCAAAGGAATCGCGCCACCGGTGCAGGCCGTCGCGCCGGCGTAATGTCATTCCGAGCGCCGCAGAGCGCGAAGAATCCGGGCGGCGGAATTCGCCAGCGCCCGGATTCCTCGCCGTCTACGCGGCTCGGAATGACGAGGGGAAAAGCCATGAGAAACTCCGTTTCGCGTCTCGGCAACATCACGATCGTCGGCCTCAAGGCGATCTCGCGCAACAAGCTCCGCTCGTTTCTCACGATGCTCGGCATCGTGATCGGTGTCGGCTGCGTCATCGCGGTCGTGGCGATCGGCAACGGCGCGACGAAGTCGGTCGAGAACACCATCAACTCTCTCGGCACGAACTTCATCATGATCTTTCCCGGCGCCGCGACGCAGAGCGGCGCGCGCATCTTCACCGGCCAGTCGACGCTGACACCGGAGGACGCCGACGCGCTCAAGACCGAATGCCCTGCCGTCGCGTACGTGACGCCGACCGTGCGCAGCGCGGCGCAGCTCGTTTCCGGTGAGTTGAACTGGGGCACATCGATTCAGGGCGTCAGCACCGATTACCCGTTGATCCGATCGTGGAACGTTGAACAGGGCGCGTTCTTCACCGACCAGGACGTCAAGAGCGCCGCCAAAGTCTGCGTCCTCGGACAAACGGTCGTGGACAACCTCTTCCCGAACGGCGACGCCGTCGGCCAGATCGTCCGCATCAAGAACGTTCCCTTCAAAGTCGACGGCGTGCTCGAGAAAAAGGGCGGCAACATGATGGGACAGGATCAGGACGACACCGTCATCGCGCCGTACACGACGGTCATGAAGCGGCTGTCCGGCAAGACCAAGATCGACATGATCCAGGTCTCCGCCGCCTCGGCCGATCAGGTCGGTGAAGCGCAGACGGAGATCAGCTCGGTCCTCCGACAGCGGCACCGCATCCCCCCGACCGGCGACTCCGATTTCCAGATGCGCTCGCAGGAAGAGATCGCGCAGACCCAGGCGCAGTCGATGGGGATCCTGCGCACCCTGCTGCTTTCGATCGCCGCGATTTCGCTGCTCGTCGGCGGCATCGGCATCATGAACATCATGCTCGTCAGCGTGACCGAGCGGACGCGCGAGATCGGCATTCGCATGGCCATCGGCGCGAAGGGTCATCACGTGCTGCTGCAGTTCCTCTTCGAGGCCGTGACGCTCGCGATCGTCGGCGGACTCATTGGCATCGCGCTGGGCGTCGGCGCATCGATTCTGGTCGGTCGCGTGCTGCAGTGGCCAATTGTGGTGACTCCCATGTCGGTCGCGCTGTCATTCGGAGTCGCGGCGTTCGTCGGCGTCTTCTTCGGCTTCTACCCCGCGCGAAAGGCCGCGCGACTCGACCCGATCGACGCACTCCGCTACGAATAGCGTCGGCTCAACCCTAATTGCCCTACCCCGTCACGCCGGGATGTAGCATCCACCACACACACTGGTGTTGCTCCTCCTGCCGCAGGACGTTGCACGCCCTCTAGAGTGGCGTGCGTCACCGATCAACTCTGTGCGCATCACCCGAAAGGAGAACCCCATGAACCGCTCCACCCACACGGCCATCACTTTCCTTCTTCTACTGGTTGTCCTGGCCGTAACTCTTCCCGCCATTGCCGATGAGGCAGCGGCGACACTGTTCAAATCCAAGTGCGCCGGCTGCCACGCTGCGGACGGAACTGGAAACACGCCTGT
The DNA here is from genome assembly GCA_036390755.1 of Thermoanaerobaculia bacterium. Lineage (GTDB taxonomy): Bacteria > Acidobacteriota > Thermoanaerobaculia > Gp7-AA8 > Gp7-AA8 > DASVHS01. The sequence goes on along the minus strand of DASWBH010000011.1, from coordinate 14,703 downwards.
CGGCCAGAAGCTGGGCGTCAAGCCGCTTGGCGGAGCCGAAGTCCAGGGAATGAGCGATGCCGATCTGCAGAAGGCCATCGCAACCGGCAAGGGAAAGATGCCGGGCTTCGGCACGAAGCTCACCGCGGCCGAGCTCAAAGCCATCGTCGCGCACATTCGCACATTCGCGAAGAAGTGAGGCATGCGATGGAAGACTCCATCGTCACCGCGAAGACAAGTGAGGGCACCATGGACCGCCGGCGCCTGCTGAACTGGTTCCTCGGCACCTCGTTTGGCGCGCTCGTCGCGTCGGTGATCTACCCGGTCATGCGTTACGTGACGCCTCCGAAGATCGCCGAGGCGAGCACGAATGAGGTGGAGGCGGGAGAGGTGAACGATCCGGCATTCGCCGATAAGGGATTCAAGATCCTTCGCTTCGGCGCCGAGCCGGTGATTCTTCTGAAGGCCGCCGACAACGATTTCCGCGCGTTCTCCGCGACGTGCACGCACCTCGACTGCATCGTCGGCTATCAGAAAGACCAGACGCGGATTTACTGCAACTGCCACGGCGGCGTGTATGACCTGCACGGCCGCAACGTCGACGGTCCGCCGCCGCGCCCGCTCACTCCGTTCAAAGTGAACCTGGTGTCGAAAGGCTCAGGGCCGCAACTCATCGTCGTCTCGAAGGCTTAAACCATGAGCAACCTGGCGTCGAACGTTTCAACCTGGCTCGATGACCGGCTCGGTCTGCAGGCGGCACGCGAGCTCGCCGCGCACAAGACCGTTCCGATGCATCGCTATTCGGTCTTCTATTACCTCGGCGGCATCACGCTGTTCTTCTTCTTCATCCAGATCTGCACGGGCGTTCTGCTGATGCTCTATTACCGCCCCGGGATGGACGAGGCGTTCGAGTCGGTCGAATTCATCATGACGACCGTCCCGTTCGGATGGCTGATCCGCTCGCTTCACTCCTGGTCGGCGAACCTGATGGTCTTCTTCGCCTTCCTGCACCTGGGCAGCGTGTTCTTCCTGAAGTCGTACCGTCCGCCGCGCGAGCTCACGTGGATCACCGGCGTTCTTCTGTTCTTCCTGATCCTGGCGTTCGGCTTCTCTGGTTATCTGCTGCCGTGGAACCAGCTCGCGTTCTTCGCGACGAAGGTCGGCACCGACATCGCCAACGTCGTTCCCGTCGTCGGGCCGTGGACGATGCGCTTTCTGCGCGGCGGTGATCGCGTCAGCGGCGCAACTCTCTCGAGATTCTTCGGATGGCACGTCGCCATCCTGCCTGCCATCTCTCTCGTTCTCCTCGGCATCCATCTCGCGCTCGTTCAGACCAAAGGCATGAGCGTCCCGCCGGCGGCGGAAGACGAAGCAAAGAAGCGGCAACCGATGAAGTTCATGCCGCACTTTGCACTTCGCGACCTCACCGGATGGGTGCTCGCACTCGGCGTTCTCGCCGCGCTCGCGGCGCTGTTCCCGTGGGAGCTCGGCGAGAAAGCGGATCTGTTCGCGCCGGCGTACGAGGACATCAGACCGGAGTGGTACTACGTCTTCATGTTCCAGACGCTGAAGCTCGTGCCGGGCGGTGAAGTCCTCGGCATCGAGTACGAAGCGATTCCGATCCTGCTGTTCAGCCTCGGCGGTCTCGCGCTGCTGCTCGTCCCGTTCCTCGACCGGCGCGTCAACAAGACCGGCCGCAGTCCGGGATTCACGATCGCAGGGGTGGCCGCGGTGATCTTCATCGTCGGCATGACCTGTTGGGGGTATCGCTCGCTCTTGCCACTGTACGCGATGATCGCGAGCGGTTTCCTGCTCCTGCTATTCGCATTCATCACACGCGGTTCCGGATCACTGGAGCGCAGACCATGAACAGACGATCACTGCTGCTCATCGCCGCCCTGCTCGTCGCCGCCGCTTCGTACGGCGCGCAACCGACGTCGTGCGTGAAGTGTCACGACAGCGACATGTTCGCGGGAAAGGATCGCGCGATCGCGCACAACTTCCCGACCGACGTCCACGCGCAGGTCGGCCTTTCCTGTCACAACTGCCACGGCGGCAATCCCGATCCGAAGCTCGCCGAAGACTCGATGGCGGCGATGGATCCGGCGTTCAAAGCCAGTCCGTTCGTCGGCAAACCCGATCGCAAAGCGATTCCTGAATTCTGCGGACGCTGCCACTCGAACGCGGCGTTCATGCGCACGTTCAACCCGGCCGCGCGCATCGATGAAGTCAGCGAGTACTGGACGAGCCGTCACGGCCAGCTGCTGAAAACCGGCGACGCGAACGTGGCCACGTGCATCGACTGCCACTCCGTGCACGACATGAAGCGGCACACGCAGGTCGAGTCGCCCGTCTATCCGAATCACGTCGCCGAGACGTGCAGCCGCTGTCACTCGAACGCGAAGCTGATGGCGAACTACAAGGACGACGCCGGACACCCGCTGCCGACCAATCAGTTCGCGAAGTGGCGCGTCAGCGTGCACGCGAAGGCGATGTACGAGAAGGGCGACCTCTCCGCGCCGACGTGCAACGACTGCCACGGCAATCATGGCGCGACGCCTCCGGGCATCGAGAGCGTCAGCTTCGTCTGCGGCAAGTGTCACGCGCGCGAAGCGGAGCTGTTCCGCAAGAGCGCGAAACACGAAGACTGGACGAAGCACAACGAGCTGCTCGCGGGTGGCACGACGTGCGGTACGTGTCACGACGACCGGCGTGCGAAGCTGCAGATCACGCACTTCAGCGAGTGCGTGACGTGTCACGAGAACCACGGCGTCGTTCGTCCGACCGTCGCCATCCTCGGCGGCCTGCCGGATACGCCTTGCGCGTTCTGCCACGAAGGCACCGGCCCGCTGGCCGGCCGCATCGCCGAGCCTGTGGAGAAAGCGGAGCATTACCAGGAGCTTCGCGGCGGACTCGTGCAGCGCGCGAATGCGCTCGGCCTGAACGGCGATGCGCGCTTCGACTGGCTCGTCGATCAGGCCCTGCAGTTACCGACTCACGTCCAGCAGACGAAGAAGGGCGGCGAAGTGCGTCTTCGTCCCGAATTCGGCCGGCTGTTCGAGAAGTTCCGCATCGGCAAAACGCACTACACGTATAACGACGTGAACGGCCGTCCGGTCACCGAGCCGATCCGCCGCTGCGTGGATTGCCATGACAAGGACGCCGGCAGCGCGAATGCGACTGCGTACCTCAACGCCACGCGCGGACTGACGAGCATGATCGCGCGCTCCGAGCGCATCCTGCTCGCCGCCTCGCGCGGCGGCGTGGAAGTGCGGAAGGCGCGGCCGGAGCTCGATGCCGCGGTCGACTCGCAGATCGAGCTCGCCACGCTCGTGCACACGTTCGCGTCCAACGACGTTCAGGCGAAACAGAAGGAAGGTCTCCAACACGCCGAGGCGGCGCTGGTGGCCGGCCAGAGGTCGCTCGAAGAGCTCGATTACCGCCGGCGCGGTCTGCTCGTCGCTCTCGGATTCATCGTTCTCGTTCTCGGTGGACTGACGGCGAAGATCCGAACTTTGTAAACAGGAGCCGACGTGAGCGATCACTCTGATCTCGGATTGCGGCTCGAGCGGCTCGAGAGCGCAGTCCAGGAGATCAGTGACCGTGTCGGCCGGCTCGAACGAACGAAAGCTGCCACGAGCGGCACTGCGACACTCGTCGCGGCGCCGCCCCGTTCTGCGGCGCCCGCTCCGGTACAAAAGACGGATCTCTCCGTCGACATGGCTCTGGCCGGGATGAGCGTTCTCATTCTCGGCGGCGGATTCCTGCTGCGCGCGCTGACCGAGTCGGCGGCGCTTCCGCCGATCGGCGGTGTCATCGCCGGTCTCGCGTACGCGGCGTTCTGGGCGTGGAAGGCGGATCGCGCCGCGCGCGCCGATCGCCACCGCGCTGCTGCGTTCCACGCCGCGACTGCATCCGTCATCGCATTTCCGTTAGCGTGGGAAACGACCACGCGATTCAAGATCCTCTCGCCGGAGCTCGGCGCGCTCGTCGTCGCGGTGCTCGCGCTCGTCCTGTTGTGGATCGCGACCCGAGAAAACATCCAGAGCGTGGCGTGGATCGCGAATGCCGGCGCGATCGGAGCAGCGATCGCGATCGGATCCGCCACCGGCACGCTCGTTCCGGTGATGCATGCGATCACGCTCGTCGGCGCGGCGACTCTTTACGCATCGTATCGGCTGGGATGGTCGTGGATCGCGTGGCCCGCTGCGATCGTGTCCGACGGTCTCGCGTTCATCACGCTCGGTACCGCGGCATTCCGGCACAACGGCTACGACTTCGCGATCGTCGCCGCCTCGCTGTCGGTGTACTCCGCGACGTGGCTGCTCGTCGTCGCCAGCCGGCGCGTGCGTCTGAACGAGACGCCGTCGATGTTCGACATCATCCAGACGACCGAGGCCTTGATCGTCGGCATCGGCGGCGCGACCTACGTCGCCTCCGTCAACGACGCCGGAACCCTCGGCCTCGGCATTCCGCTCCTGTTCGGAGCCGCGGGCGCCTACGCTGTCTCATTCGCGCGGCAGGTCAGGAAGACGGGCGGATTGCGCGCGTGGTTCGGAGCAGTGGGCGCGTTCTTCTTCGCCTGCGCGACATGGCTGATCATCGACGACGCGTCGATCCGCGGCATCGCCTGGGCGATAGCCGGCGTGTTCACGGCCGAGCTCGGGCGCACGCGATCGTTTGCGATCCGGCTGCAGAGCGCGATCTGGATCGTTCTCGCGGCGATCGGCGGCGGACTCGCCCTCGCCACGCTCGGAGCGTTGATCGAGCCGAAGCCGGAAGGCATTGCTGCGCCGCCCGCAGCGATGCTGATCGCTGTGCTCGCGCTGGTCGCGTTCGTCCGGATGCCGGGGACGGAGCAGACGATTCGCGCGCTGCTGCTGTGCGTCGTCACGTGCGGCGCTTACACCGCGGCCGCGGCGGCAAGCGTGCACCTCATCGCCCCGGCAGAGCAGGCCGGAGTGGCGCTGATTCGAACGGTGACGCTCGCGATCATCGCCACCGCGCTCGCGTTCATCTCGCGCGCGACCGGAACGCGCGAGGCGGCGATCGTCGCGCGCGCAGTCCTCGTCGTCGGCGGCATCAAACTGCTTGCGGAAGACGTCCGCGTCGGCCGCGCTGCGATGCTCGTGGCCGCGTTTGCCGCGTATGGCGGCGCGATGCTGCTGGTGTCGCGCACCTCCGCCACGCCGCCGCACCCCCTCCCCGCGGCCGGGGAGAGGGCCAGCGAAGTTCAGTAGCGTCTGCTGCGAACGTTCTCGATCCGGTACGCCTGGAAGACGCCGCCGCGCGACCAGTCGCCGGACAGCGTCACGAAGTCGCCGCGGCGGAGATCGTCGAGGTCCACTCCGCGGCCGCGACGGTCGAGACGATCCATGTCCACGGTCACGAAGCGGCCGCTGGAGTCGTCGCGGATGACGAGGATGCCGCGCCTGAAGTCGACGCGGTCGACGTAGCCGCGCAGGTAATTGTCCTGGTATCCGTAGCCGTTGTCGTAACCGCCGTTGTAACCGCCGTCACCCGGGTAATCGATCGCATCGACGTCGATGCGGTCATTGCGGAAGATGCCGCCGAGGCGGATGTCGATGCCGACGCGGATCTGGGTGCCGCGGCCGCGAAACTGCGATTCGGGAACCCAGAACCCATAGGGTGCGCGATCGAGCTCGACGCGATATCCGCCGCGCTCGTGCGTCACGTTGCGCACGCGGCCTTCTAATGTCACACGTTCGTTATCGCGATAGCGATGATCGGAGTCGTTTCGGCGGCTCGAGTCGTTGTATCCGCGGTTCGAATCACCGCGCCATGTACCTTCCTGGCTACGTGAATCCGCAAAAGCGGACGCGCCGACGAGCGTCGTCAGCGCCACTGCCACTGCTGCCAACTTTCCTGTTTTCTTCATGTTCCCTCCTGGAAACGATTGACCACGTCAAGGGAACTCCGCAAACGCCGTGTCAGGAAATCCCGAGTCGTTGCTCGAGCTCTTCGCGGCGGCCGCGGCTCAGACTCAATTCGACACCGTTCTTCAACCGCACGCCGTAGTCGCCACCGGGGTGGCGCGTCAGCGTGTCGATGCGATCGAGGCGCACGATCGCGGAGCGGTGAATGCGAAAGAAGATCGACGGATCGAGCCGCTCCTCGAGCGTCTGCATGCGCTCGCGGATCGCGAAGGTGCGATCGCCGACATGCAGCTCAGCGTACGGGCCGCTCGCGGTGATGTAGTCGATCTTGTCGACGGGAACGACGCGAACCTGACCGCGCGATTCCACCGAGATGCGCTCGAGATAGTCGCCTTTCGGAGCCGCAGCCGCCGGCTGCTCGTTCAGCAGCGTCAGCAGCCGCTTCGTCATGCGACCGACTTCCTGCAGCTCGATCATCCGCCGCGCCCGTCGGAACGCCTGCGCGAACCGCTCGTCGTCGAACGGTTTCACGAGGTAATCGATCGCGGCCCGGTCGAACGCTTTCAGCGCGAATTGATCGAACGCCGTGACGAAGATCGTGGCCGGCATCTGATCGGCTCCCACTGCGTCGACGACGTGCAGTCCGGTCATGCCCGGCATCTGCACGTCGAGGAAGACGAGATCCGGATGCAGATTGCGGATTGCGTCGACCGCCTGCCGTCCATCGGCCGCCTCGCCGGCGATCTCGACGTCCGGCTCACGCGCGAGCAGATCGGCGATGCGCTGGCGCGCGAGCAGCTCGTCGTCCGCGATCAGCACGCGGACGCGTTTGTTCTCAGACGCCATACGTCTTCAGATCGTGTGCGGTGTGAAACGGCAGCACGATTTTCGCGAGCACGCCGCCGCCGTCCGCGCTCTCCACCGACAGCGACGCCGCATCGCCATACAACTGCTCGAGCCGCGCGCCGGTATTGCGCAAGCCGACGCCTTTCACGTTGCCCTGCTCGAGACCGGGACCGTTGTCCTTCACCGACAATAGAAGATCATCGCCTTCGCGACGGGCGGTGATGTCGACGCGTCCTTCGGCAGCCCGGCTCGCGCCGTGCTCGAGCGCGTTCTCAACGATCGGCTGCAGGATCAGATTCGGCACGAGCGCATCGAGCGCCTCGGGATCGATCGCCGTGCCGACGCGCAACCGCCCCTGAAAACGTACCTCCATGATCTCGATGTAACGGCGCAGGAAATCGAGCTCGTCCCGCAGCGGAACCTCATCCGATCCCCGGCTCTCGATCGTGTGGCGGAGAAGCTCGGAGAGCCGCGCGATCATGCGCCGCACGCCGGCCGGATCGCGATCGACGAGAGCCGAGATCGCGTGCAGCGTGTTGAAGAGGAAGTGGGGATTGAGCTGCATGCGCAGCGCGTCGAGACGCGCGTCGGCGAGCTGCGCGCGCAATTGCGCCGCCTCCTGCAGCCGCCGCTGGTATCCGATGTAGTAATTGCGCGCGAATCCGGCGGCGAGCACCGCGAGGTAGACGAGCAGCTGATTGACGAAGCGGAAACGCGCGATCGCGCGAAGTGGGCTGAACGGGAACGGCCGCGGAACGATCTGCAGGCGCACCAGGTCGAGAATGAGGTCGACGGCGATCGCCATCACCACTCCGGCCGCGAACAGCAGCGGAATGCGCGTGGTCCACGCCGAGCGCTCGCTCCCGAACCGGTAGCTCAGCGAAAAGACGAGGGGCGTGATCGCGGCCCACAGCCACGCCTCGACGTACTCCATTTCGATCGGCGCAGCGGGAGATCCGAGGCGGAAGCCGAAGCCGCGGGGATCGAGGAGCCGGTTGACCGAGGAGAGCGTGGCGATGAAGGTCCAGAAAGCGAAGATGAGCAGGAGCTCCTTCGCGCTGACATGGCTGGCGCTGCCTTCCGATCCGTTCACCGTGCAATCCATAACACGGGAGTGCACTTGGTGGCACAGGCGAAACAGAACCGACCCGCAAAACGTCTGTGTACGCAGCTGGCGATCAAGCCCGCAATAACCAAGGAGCTAAGAATGAAGAAGATGATTACGGCAGCAGCGGCAGTGCTCGCGCTCGGAACGACGCTGGCCTTCGCCGCGCCGCGGGGCGACGGTTGGAAGGGCCACGGCGGCCATGAAGGCGCCATGAGCGAGAAGCTCGCCCAGAAGCTCAACCTGAGCGACGCGCAGAAGGCGCAGGTCAAGGTGATCCACGAACAGTTCCGCACCGACAACGCAGCGTTCTTCCAGAACTTCCGCCAGACGATGCAGGACTTCCATGCCGCCAAACAGGCCAATGATCAGGCCAAGCTCGATGCGCTCCGTCCCACGATGGAAGCGCAGCACGCGCAGATGAAGCAGCTTCGCGACGCCGAGCGCGCGAAGATCCGCACCATCCTCACCCCGGAGCAGCAGGCTCAGCTTGACGCCATGAAGGCCAAGCACGAGTCGCGGCACGAGAAGCAGTAAGGCTTCACCTTACCTTCCTCTGTCCCTGGGCCGCCGGATCCTCCGGCGGCCTTTTTTGTCATCCCGAGCGCCTTCCCCCGCCCAGATTCCTCGCTGCCGCTCGGAATGACGGGACGCTCATGACAGCCGCGTGCCGTTCGTGCCTCTCGCGTGCAACTCATGTTTTTGCAGAAACTTACGCCATCGCAGCCGCGTTAACAGAGCCATGAGACAGATGATCGAATTGAATGCAGAGACCCTGGCGGTCTGCGCTTCGGTTCTTGCCGGAGTCGACCGTGGCCTTTTCGTCGGCGACGACTACGGGGCCATCTGGGACCGCCTGCCGTACGGGTCGCGCGAGTACGTCCTGGAGTTGATGGCCGTCGCGCGCGATCAACAGACAAACGGGTTTGAGGAGAACAACTCATGACAAGGAACAAGTACATCGCCATCGGCCTCGTCGTCATCCTCGCGGTGATCGGCGTGCTCGTCCACAAAGTGGCCTTCGCGAAGGAGACGCCGTCGTACCGTTTCGCGACGGTCGAGCGCGGCAACGTCCAGTCGACCGTTTCGGCGACGGGAACGCTCAACGCCGTCACGACGGTCAGCCTCGGCACGCAGGTGTCGGGTCAGGTCTCGCAGCTGCTCGCCGATTTCAACGATCACGTGAAGAAGGGACAACTTCTCGCGCGCATCGATCCGACGCTGGCGCTGCAGGCCGTCACCGACGCGCAGGCGAATCTCGAGAAGGCTCGGGCCGAGGCGCTGCAGGCGTCGCGTGACTACGCGCGCAATCGCGAGCTGACCAACGACGGCCTCGTCGCGCGCAGCGCGTTCGAGCAGACGCAGTCGACCTCCGAGGTGGCGCAGGCGAGCGTGAAGAGCGCGGAAGTGGCGCTGGATCGCGCGAAGCAGAACCTCGCCTACACCAACATCTACTCGCCGATCGACGGCGTGGTCGTCGAGCGGAACGTGCAGCAGGGACAGACCGTCGCGGCGAGCCTCTCGGCGCCGCAGCTGTTCCTCATCGCCAACGATCTCTCGCAGATGCAGATCCTCGCGCAGGTCGGCGAGAGCGACATCGCCCAGATCAAGGAAGGTCAGCCCGTCGAGTTCACGGTCCAGGCGCTGCAGGGACAGACGTTCAAGGGCACCGTCAAGCAGGTGCGCCTGCAGTCGACCACGGTCGACAACGTCGTGAACTACACGGTGGTCGTCGCGGTCGACAACAGCGCCGGCAAGTTGCTGCCGGGCATGACCGCGCGCGTGAACTTCCTCACGAACGGTGCGCAGAACATTCTCAAGGTGTCGAACTCCGCGCTCCGGTACAAACCGACTGACGCACAGCTCGCGGCGCTGAAGGCGGCTCAGAATCAGAGCGCGGTGGGCGGAGCGCAGAGCGCAGGAACATCCAGCGCAGGACCGCAGAGCGCAGCAGGCTCGCAGACGAAGGGCACACGGAGCCGCACCAGCGGTACGCGCCCGAACTTCGGCACGCTCTTCTACGTCGACGGCAGCGGCAAGCTCGCAGTGGCGCGGGTACGCACCGGAATCACCGACGGTACGGTGACCGAGATCTCCGGCAAGAACATCACCGAAGGCATGAAGGTCATCACCGGCACGATGACGGCGGCGCAGACTGCATCGACGTCGACGAGCGCGACCCCGTTCCAGAGCGGCTCGCAGCAGCAGCGCGGCGCCCGAGGAGGATTCTGATGACGGACGTGATTCGCACCGACAAGCTCGTGAAGACCTACGTCAGCGGCACGAACGAGGTGCACGCACTTCGCGGCATCGACCTCGGCGTCGTCAAGGGCGAGTTCATCGCGATCATGGGCACCTCCGGCTCCGGCAAGTCGACGCTCATGAACCTCCTCGGCTGTCTCGACACGCCGACGTCCGGCTCGTATGAGCTCGACGGCGTCCGGGTCGAGGAGCTCGACAAGAACGAGCTCGCGGCGATCCGCAATCAGAAGATCGGATTCGTCTTCCAGGGATTCAATCTTCTGCCGCGCACGAGCGCGGTGGAGAACGTCGAGCTGCCGATGCTGTACGACCGCAGCGGCCGGAAACGCGACACTCGCGCGCTGGCCGTGGCCGCACTCGAGCGCGTCGGCCTCGCAGATCGCCTCGATCACGAGCCGAGCGAACTGTCGGGCGGCCAGCAGCAGCGCGTCGCCATCGCCCGCGCGCTCGTCACCGAGCCGGCGATCATCCTCGCCGATGAGCCGACCGGCAACCTCGACACGCGTACGTCGACGGAAGTGATGGCGCTCTTCCAGGAGCTGAACGAGCAGGGCATCACCGTCGTTCTCGTCACGCATGAGCCGGACATCGCCGTCTATGCGAAGCGGATCGTGGAAGTGCGCGACGGACGCATCCGCAGCGACGAGCCGGTGAAGAACCGGCGCTCGGCCGCATTCGACCTCGAGCACTTCGAGGAGAAGGAGGTCGCATGAAAACGAAAACACTCGTGAAGGTCGCCACGCAGAGCATCCAGAAGAACAAGCTGCGCGCGGCGCTGACGATGCTGGGCATCATCATCGGCGTGGCGGCGGTGATCGTGATGGTCGCCGTCGGCTACGGCGCCCGCACGCGCATCCACGAACAGATCAACAACCTCGGCACGAACATGATCGTGGTCACGCCGGGCGCCGCGCAGCAGGGCGGCGTGAGCCAGGGCGCGCAGGCGTTCCCGAACCTCAGTCTGAAGGACGTCGACAAGATCCGCAGCGAGTCGCAGTACGTGTCGGCGGTCTCGCCGGTCATCGTCAGCCGCACTGCCGTAATCGGTCCGGCCGGCAACTGGCGAACCACGATCAACGGCGTCGACACCGATTACCAGACGATCCGCGACTGGCAGACTGCGTCGGGCGATTTCTTCAGCGCCGACGACGTCAAATCCACGCGCAAAGTCGTCGTCCTCGGCAACACCGTCGCGCAGAATCTTTTCCCGGGTCAGGACCCGGTGGGCGGCGAGATCCAGATCCGCAACTCCGTGTACAAAGTCATGGGCGTGCTCACCCCGAAAGGCCAGAGCGCGAGCGGCAATGACTCCGACGACGTCGTGCTGATGCCGTACACCACAGTGTCGACGACGCTGTCGGGCCGGACGTTCATCCCGCAGATCCTCGCCAGCACGGCGAACGAGCAGGACATCCCGGCGGCGCAGAGCGAAGTCACGACGATCCTGCACGAGGCGCACAATCTCGGCGACGGGGCCGACGACTTCACGGTGAAGAATCAGGCCGATCTGGCCGCGGCCGCGGAGAGCTCGACGCAGGTGATGACGCTGCTGCTTGCAGCGATCGCGTCGATCTCGCTGCTCGTCGGCGGCATCGGCATCATGAACATCATGCTCGTCTCGGTGACCGAGCGGACGCGAGAGATCGGCATTCGCATGGCCATCGGCGCGCGCGGAGCGGACGTGCTGACGCAGTTCCTCGTGGAGAGCATCGTGATGGGCGTGTTGGGCGGGCTCGTCGGTCTCGCGGTTGGCGTCGCCGGCGCGAAACTCCTCGGCCACTTCACGGGATGGGAGACGGTGATCTCGCCGATCATCATGGTCGTCGCGATCGGCTTCTCCGGCGCGGTGGGCGTGTTCTTCGGCTACTACCCCGCGCGCAAAGCCGCGGCGCTGAACCCGATTCAAGCACTGCGCTACGAGTAATCCGGAGTGGAGCGGCGGGCTCCAGCCCGCCGAACTCCGGCCGCGATTTGACATCGTGAAGATCGGCTACGAAGAAGACGCGTTGCGCGAGCGAATCAAAGAAGCAGGCGCAACGTGGAATCGCGGTCGGAAGTTGTGGGCGCTGCGCGAAGCCGTTCGCCGGCTCAATCTGGAGGACCGGGTTGCCAGCTGGCTCGAGCTGGAGTAGATATCCATTCATAGATGTAGATATCTACCCGCGCAGATTTGCATCTACCGGCGCAGTGTAACGGAGTGCGGGATAATTGCGAGTTAGGCCGACGGAAGAGCGTCTTTTCTTGCAGTGCACAAAATCCGTACGATCACCTTGGGAGGAGGCCTCGGCGTTGACCCTTTCGGGCGCGCTCCGGACTGACGATGAGACATCGCCTCTACGCGGTTCTTCTGGCATTTACAACCGTGTTGCTGGAAGGACGTTGCGCTTCCGTGCCGAGTTCTGGTGACGAGCTACGTTCAGAAGTCTTGTCCACTGATGATGCTCGCATTCGGTCGAGGACGACCGGTGATGTCCGCACGTTGTCAGCCATCTACGCCGATGACTACACCCTTGTCACCGCCGAGGGTGCGCTTCGAACGAAGAAGGATCAGATCAGCGAGCTTCAAGCAGGGCAGCTGCAATTTCGGCCCGTGGAGATATTGGAAAGGACCGTTCACCTGTACGGCCACACGGCGCTCGTTCTTTCCCATGAACGTTCGAGAATCATTCGTAACGGCGAGGATATTGGGGGTGACTTTCGCGTTACACGCGTGTATGTCACGCGGCAGGGTCGATGGCAACTCGTCTCCACGCAAGCAACACGAATTTCACCGTAAACGCGCTTCCCAGACCTCAAGATGGCGATCAACCTCCTGGTTGCCCAGGGCGACTTCGTCTCTGTCGTCTGGACCTTCAGCGGAACGCACACAGGCGCTGGAGTCGGTCTTCCACCAACCGGGACAAAAGTCACACTTCGCGGCATCACAATCTGGCGCATCGTCAATGGAAAAATAGCTGAGGAATGGACGTCGTACAACGAGTTGCCTCCGTACCTTCAAGTGGCGCGCCACTTGAGATGGTTCCTGCTTGCGGTTGCTTTGGCCACTGTGGCCGGCGTGGTCATCCTGGAACGCCTATTGTGGAAGTTGCTCCGAATCGCCTGGCGTCGATCGCGCTACCGCGTGGCGTAGGCTCCTCTATTGCGGCGAAAGTAATGGCCGACGCCGCGCGCCCTGACTATTGCGAGGAAAGCGGCTTTGGCTGACGTAGGATTGCGCAATGGTGAGGCTGCAAGCGCTCGTCGTCCTCATGCTTCTCGATCCTTACTTTGCTCGAGCTGCGTGTCCGACCACAAAACCGACCGGTGACGTTCACGGGACTTATGAATGTCCCGGCAATTTCGGCTCCGACGGTTTACTCGTGACGGTCGAGCCGGAAATTGAATTTCGCCGCGGCGGTGCGGGGTACGTCCTGTCCGATGGTTCTTATGGTTTGGAAAGTCGCCTGGTGCCGGAAGGTGAAAGGAAAGCTATCGATCAGCGGCAGAAGACTGGACGGATCTGCGCCTCCGCTGCGCTCGTATCAGCGCGGACAACGGCCAACCGGGATTCGTGCCGGCGTACATCATTTTCCCCACCGCCGGCTGTTGGGAAATCACAGGACATGCGGGTAGAACAAAGGTCACGTTTGTGACGCACGTTGTGGATCATCGCGACGGCGAATAGTGGCGCGCGCGGTCATCAACCAAATTAGGTAAATGACATTGCCCTGCATAGACTTTTGCGTCGGAAGAAAGAGCAATGCCGAGGCGATTGCTTGTCGTTGATGACGAGGAGCCGATTCGCACGCTTTTGAGCCGTATTCTGAGCCGCAATGGGTACGAAGTGGAATGCGCGGTCGATGGTCAGGATGCGCTCGACAAGCTCGGCGAGCGCGAATTCGACGGCCTGATCCTCGACCTGATGATGCCGCGGGTCGACGGATTCGGCGTCATCAAATTCCTGAGCGGAACGCGATCAGAGATGCTGCGGCACACCGTGATCGTGACGGCGTTCGCAGGAATGGCGGAGAGCCAGAAACTCAACGAGGTCTGTCACGTTCTCCGGAAGCCATTCGACATCCCGACGCTTCTCGGCATCGTGTCCGACTGCGTAGACGATCATCATTAGCCGATCTGCCTGTGGGGCGGCGGCCATTGTAAAGGTTCCGATCAGGACGTTCGCAGCAAGCGGCCCAGCAGCTCGAGGCCGAGGTCGATGAGAGTGGGCCGCGGGGCGGCGGACGACTGACGGAGAAGCGCCGCGACCGCGTCGCTGGGCGGACCGCTCGCCGCCGGGGGCACAACGCCTGTCACGTCTGCCAGTCTGCCCGTGTCGATCATCGACAGCGGCGATCCGCAATGCGAGCACACGCTCTCGGTCGCGAGATTGACCGGCGCGCCGCAGTTCGAGCAGTGGATGACGTCGACGATCTTCCGCAGCTCCGCCACTTGTTGCGGCGTCAGCGGACGGATGAAGTCCTTCTCGCGCATGAAATCGATGAAGCTCATGAAGCGACCATGACCGGCGGCGCAGCTCCAATACTGAAATCGCGTGGAGTGCTGCATGTCGTGCGTGAGCCCCAGCTCGCTATGGCACACCGGGCAGAACGACTGCCGCGGAAACGGACCGCCGGC
>DASWBH010000010.1:0-2575 GCA_036390755.1 Thermoanaerobaculia bacterium | reverse complement strand
CAGCTCGCCGCCGTGCGCCTCGGCGATCCAGCGCGCGATCGGAAGCCCGAGTCCGGCGCCGGTCGAGACGGCCGACGAAGTGCCGCGCAGTGAGCGCACCCGCTCGCCGCGATAGAAGCGCTCGAAGATGCGGCTGCGATCCCCCTCGGTGACTCCGATGCCGGTGTCGATCACGCGGATCAGGTAGTGATCGTCGAACGGCTGCACGTCGACGCGCACCTTCCCGCCAGCCGGCGTGAACTTGAGCGCGTTGTCGATCAGGTTCAACGTCATTCGATGCAGCAGCGCTTCATCGCCTTCGATCATCAGCTCGGGTGGTGAGGTGTACGCGAGGTCCACGTTTCGGGCGGCGGCGACGCTGCGCATCGCCTTGACCGAGTCGGCCAGCATTTCGTCGAGGTAGAAGCGTGTCCGCGTGATGGGATACCGGCCGGCATCGGATCGCGCCAGCAGAAACAGGCTCTCGACGATGCGCGTCAGCTTGCGCGCGGCGGTCTGGATGATGGCGATGCTCTCGCGATATTCGGCCGCGGTGCGGTCGTAACGCGAGAGCACGACGTCCGCCTCGCCCTGGATGATCGCGAGCGGCGTGCGAAGCTCGTGCGATGCGTCGGCCATGAAGCCGCGCTGCGACTCGAACGCGCGCTGCAGGCGCTCCAGCAGATCGTTGAGGGTCGCAGCCAGGACGCCCAGCTCGTCGTTCCGGTTGCTGACGGTGATGCGCTCGGTCAGCGTCTCGGCGCCGATGTGGCGCGCCTTCAGACTCATCGTCGCGACCGGTGCGAGGCTCTTGCGCGCCATGAGATACCCGCCGCCCGCCGCCACGATCAGCGCGAGCGGGATGGCCAGGAAGAGCGCGCGGCCGACGCTCTCGAACCGCTCGGTCTGCTCGTGGAGGTTTCGCGCTGCGACGACGATGTAGGTCATGCCGAGGACGTTCATCGGCGTAGAGAAGACGCGGACGCCGTCGGCGTCACGACCGCCGGGGAGTGTCGTGTAGCCGGTCAGACCGCCGCGCACGTTCTCGGCGATTCGCTGCCGGTCGCGTTCCGTCAGCTGCGAATGCGACGAGGCGATGATCTCGCCATCAGCGGTCAGCACGAGGATGTCGCGGTCGCTGTAGCGGAAATCGAGGGCGATGTCGCGGCTGTGGCCATTGCTCGGATCGGCCCTGAATGCGGCCGTGAACTCGTGGGCGGTCGATGCGAGAGCTGCGTCGCTCGAGGCGCGGATCTCCCGAACGAGCAACACGTAGCTGATGCCGCTGAACGTCACGAGAACGAGCGCGAGGATGCCTGTGTACCAGAGCGTCAGACGCGCGCGGACGGAGTAGAACATGCCTCGCTCCCGGCAGACTGCGCGTCCAGCATGTACCCGGCGCCGCGAACGGTCTGGATCAGCTTCGCCGGCGAGACCTTCTCGATGTTCCGCCGCAGCCGGTTGATGTAGACCTCGATCAGGTTCGAGAACGGATCGAAGTCCTGGTTCCACACGTGCTCGGAGATCTCCTCACGCGTCACGATACGCCCGGAGTTGCGCGCCAGGTACTCGAGGACGCCGTACTCCTTGGTCGTCAGCGTCAGCGGACGGCCATCGAGCGTGACTTTGTGCGAGCGCGTGTCGATCTCGAGGCCTGCGACGCGGATCGTGGCCGACATCGTCGCGCCGCCGCGTCGCAGCAGCGCGCGCAGCCGCGCCAGCAGCTCGCCGAACTCGAACGGCTTGGCCAGATAGTCGTCGGCGCCGGCGTCGAGACCGGCGATCTTGTCGTCGACGCTGTCGCGCGCCGTGAGCATCAGGATCGGAACCGTAGAACCGATCGTGCGAAGTGTCCTGCAGACCTCGAGACCGTTGAGCGTCGGAATCATGACGTCGAGGACGATCGCGTCATACGTGTTCACGCCAGCCATATACAGCGCCAGGTCGCCGTCCTCGACCGCGTCGACTGCGTAGGCCTGTTCCGTCAGTCCCTTGCTGATGAACCGGGCAACGCCGGCGTCGTCCTCGACCAGAAGAACTCGCATGTCTTCAGTCTGCCGATGGCAGATGAAAACAGCATAAACCCGTCATTTCGTGCGAGCTGTGCGCTGCGAACCGGCTGGAAGAGTGGTCCAGATGAGCGTCACGCGCGTGTTGCGGTGGCGCGACACGAGCGAGCGGCCGACCGTCCGGCCGATGAGGGCGCCGGCGACCACATCCGACGGAAAGTGCGCGCGGTCGTTCACGCGCGAGAACGCCACGCCCGTTGCCATCGTGTAGACGATCGCCGGCACGATCCAGCCGTCGTAATGCCCGGCGATCGCGGAGGCAAATGCGAACGCGTTCGTCGCGTGGCCGGAGGGAAAGCTCTCATCCTTGCTCGTGAAGGGGTGAAATGAATGTGCGCCCTGCTCCTGGCTCGGGCGCGTTCGTCCGAAGGTGCGCTTCAGCACGGGGGCGACGATGCCCGCCGCCCACACTTCGGACTCGAGCGAGTCGCGGCCGGCGTCGCGCATTCGCGGGTCGTTCGTGAACGAGCCCGCCGCGATCAGCAGCGCGGAGATCCCGATGGCGCGCTCGGCGCCGAAGGGAGTGA
>DASWBH010000009.1:0-1542 GCA_036390755.1 Thermoanaerobaculia bacterium | reverse complement strand
TACCGGATTCTCGTGGCGACCGACATCGCCGCGCGCGGCATCGACGTCGAGGCGCTCTCGCACGTCGTCAACTTCGACGTGCCGAACGTGCCCGACGACTACATCCACCGCGTCGGCCGCACCGCGCGTGCGGAGATGACCGGCGACGCGGTCACGCTGGTCGCGCCGGAGGAGGAGAACGACCTCCGCGCGATCGAGCGCGCGATCGGCAAGCGACTGCCGCGCGTGACGGTGCCGGATTTCGATTACAAACATCGGCCTGTCGAGCGGCTGGAGATCCCGCTCAACGAGCGCATCGCCGCGATCCGCGCGCGCAAGAAGGACGATCGCGCGCGCGCCGCGGCGAACGCCGCGAGGCGTACGGCGCCGTCGCAGTCGCGGGGCCCTGCGCCCGCTCCGTCGCATCGCAGTGGGCGACCGCCGTCGGGCGGGCGGCCGGGCGGTGGGCGGCCGGGGGGCGGGCGGCCGGGGGGTGGGCGGCCGGCGAGTGCACTGCCGAGCCGCGGCCAGCGCCGGAGTCGCGGGCGCAACCGGCCGTAGGGCGCCTTGTCATCCTGAGCGCCGCAGAGCGCGAAGGATCTGGGTGGCGGTGACGCCCCCTCCCAGATTCTTCGCCGTCTGCGCGGCTCAGAATGACGCGTGTCATACTGAGCGCCGCAGAGGTGTCATTCTGAGCCGCGAAGACGGCGAAGAATCCCCTGCCCCTGCGCCCAGCCAACAGCGGTGACACGGAGCACGGTTCGCGCGATCTGCGGACGTTAAGCGTGGCATCAAGCAGGAGGATGATTCTTATGACCGATCGACCGATTCTGACGACCGAGGCGGGCACACCCGTCGACGACAACCAGCATTCGATGAGAGCGGGCGCGAACGGCCCGACGCTGCTGCAGGACCACTACCTGATCGAGAAGCTGGCGCGCTTCAACCGCGAGCGCATTCCCGAGCGCGTGGTACACGCCGTCGGCACCGGAGCCCACGGCTTCCTCGAAGTCACGAGCAAAGACGTTCCGCGCTGGACGAAGATGAAAGTCTTCTCCGCAGTCGGCAAGCGCACGCCGCTGTTCATCCGCTTCTCGACCGTGGCCGGATCGAGAGGCGCGGCGGACACCGCCCGCGATCCGCGCGGCTTCGCGATGAAGTTCTATACCGAAGACGGGAACTGGGACCTCGTCGGCAACAACACGCCGGTGTTCTTCATCCGCGACGGCATCAAGTTCCCCGATTTCATCCACTCGCAGAAATACGATCCGTTCACGAACCGGCAGGAGCCGGACAACATCTGGGACTTCTTCTCGCATTCGCCCGAGGCGACGCATCAATTCACGATACTGTT
Source organism: Thermoanaerobaculia bacterium (assembly GCA_036390755.1). Classification (GTDB taxonomy): domain Bacteria; phylum Acidobacteriota; class Thermoanaerobaculia; order Gp7-AA8; family Gp7-AA8; genus DASVHS01. Next base: position 209 of record DASWBH010000009.1, on the reverse strand, counting down.
TGGCGATCGCGGCATCCCGGCGTCGTTCCGGCACATGGACGGCTTCGGCTCGCACACGTTCCAGTGGATCAATGCGAACGGCGAGCGATTCTGGGTCAAGTTCCACTTCAAGACCGATCAGGGAATCCGCTGCCTCACGAGCGAGCAGGCCGAGATGATCGGCGGCAAGGACTCGCACTACCTGCACAAGGAGCTGTACGACGCGATCG
>DASWBH010000008.1:0-5958 GCA_036390755.1 Thermoanaerobaculia bacterium | reverse complement strand
TACTCGACGACATCGCTCTTCTCGGCTTCAGTCAGGCCGAGGTTCATGACCGAGTTGTAGTGATTGACGACGTCGAGCAGCGTGGCGAATCGGCCGTCGTGGTAGAAGCCGCCCTTGCTGTGCGCGAAGATTCCGTGCAGCGGCGTCGTGCGGTACATGCCATCCGGCGCACGGTCGGCCTGGAAGGAGTCGATACCGATCTCGGCGGGCGTGTGCATGTTCCATCCGGGCTCGGTGGTCAGCGGCTCGGTGTGGCAGCTCGCGCACTTCGCCTTTCCGCTGAACAGCTTGTCGCCACGGTCGGCGGCCGCTTCATCGAAACTGCCTGCCGGCGGTTTCGGCGCGGGAATGGCGAGCTGGTAGATGTGCAGCGGTCCCAGCTTGGCCGTGACCTGGTCGTCATCCTCGGATCTGCTGACGTGGCCGAAATGATTGCGAGCGGCGACGGGGAACTTGATCGGATTGTCGAGACGCGCGTCGGTGAAGTTGCCCTTGCCGTGCATCTCGAGGACCGCAACGAACGCGTTCCAGTACGTGACCGAGCCCCAGCCCGTGTACGTATGGAGGTTTGTTGCGGCGAGGCCGAACGCAGGCGGGATCAGCGTCGCGGCGGTCTTGCCATCAGGACGGAACGCTTTGCCGTCCATGAACAGCTCGGCGTCAAATCTTCCGGGACCCCAGCTCTGCAGCACTGCGCGCGTGGTCGCGTCGCTGACGCCGAGGACCGAGTCGACCGCCGAGAGATCCGGCGAGAGGTTGATGATCGCGCCGACATTGAGGTCGCGGTTCGGCCAGCCGTCGCGACGGTGGCCGATTCCCGGCGCGAAGGAGTCGTCGACTGTCGAATGGCAAAGCGCGCAGGTGATGCCGAAGGTCTTGATCGAGCCGTCGGAGTTCATCGTGGCCTTCACGCCGATGACGGCGTTCAGCGAGAGCAGCGCGAGTGTGGTCTTCGGATCATTGAGATCGACCTTGCCCTGCTGGATCGCCTGGATCACGGAATTCGGCAGCGCCTCGGAGTCGACCTTCAGTCCGACTGCGAGCGCGGTCGCCGGTGACACTCCAGGGCCCACACCTCCGTTCGCCGCGCCTTCGAGGGCCTGATGCAGCTTCACGGTGTTGGTCCAGAAGTCTTCGTCGCCGAAGGTGTCGTTCCGGAAGATATTTCTTCCCTGGGAGACCATCGACTGCCCGTTGGCGTCGATCTGTGCGTCCAGCATCGACTGCCGGAGACGCTCGAGGAGGTCGGCTTTGACGAAAACGGTGGTGAGGAGGACGGCGAGGAGTGCGAGGGAAACCGTGAGGAGGGGTTCGCGCAGTTTTTTCATTCGCGCAGACATGGAGAGACTCCTTTCAAGAGATCAGAGTCGTACAAGCAAAAGAAGTGACAAGATTTTCCTTGGAAAACTGCTGAACTCGCATCGATTGGCGCCGGGAGTGACTGCATCCACGTGGCCGCATGGCAACGCGCATAGACTCCACGTGCTTCGCGGCGATGAAACACGTGCACCATTTTTCGCCGGCCTGGTTCGTCCGCGGCCCTCACGCCCAGACGATCTGGGGCCGGCTCGCGCGCCCGCGGCGGCTCGTGGAGCTCGAGCGCGAATCGGTCACCACGCCCGACGGAGACGAGCTCGTACTCGATCATTTGCATGGTTCACCAAGGATTTACTTCGTCCTGATGCACGGTCTGGAAGGAAGCTCGTACTCGGTCTACATTCAGGGCATCCTGTCGATCATCGCGAAGCACGGCTTCGCCGCGACGGCGATGAACTTCCGCTCCTGCGCGCGCGATCCGAAGAATGTTTTCCGCATGCTTCCGAACCGCCGGCCCCGCTTCTACCACTCGGGTGAGACGGAAGACTTCGACTTCGTCGTGCGGCTCCTGCAGTCGCGGATGCCCCAAAGCCGCATCGTCGCCTTCGGTGCCTCGCTCGGCGGCAACGCACTGCTGAAATGGCTCGGCGAGCATCCGAATCAGTCCATCGCCACCGCAGCGGCGACGCTCTCGGTTCCGTTCGATCTCGCAGCCGGCGCATCGCATCTCGAGCGCGGAGCGGGGCCTCTCTACGTCTCGCGATTTCTGCGCACGCTCAAGAAGAAGGTCGCGCAGGTCGTCGACGACTTTCCGGAGGCGCGAAGTCTCATCGACATCCGCACGATGATGCGCGCGAAGAGCTTCCGCGAGTTCGACGACGCCGCAACCGCACCGCTGCACGGATTCAAGGACGCCGACGACTACTACACGCGTTCGAGCTCGCTGCAGTACCTGTCGCGAATCACCACGCCGACGCTCTGCGTCAATGCCGAAGACGACCCGTTCCTGCCGCACGACGTCCTGCAACGCGCGCGCGCCGCGGCATCTCCGTCGGTGGAGTTCGTGACGACGCCATACGGCGGCCACGTCGGATTCATCAGCGGGACGTATCCGTGGAAGTGTGTCTATTGGGCCGAGGAGTTGGTGGTGGATTGGTTGGTGCGGAAGGCCTCGGGGTAACATCGCCGCAATGTCGGTGACAGAGACAACGCGCGTTCGCAGAGGCTTGCTCAGTCGCTTCGCCGCCTTCGTCGCGGAGCGTCATCCGTTCGCGCTGAAGCCGGCGCTCGCCGCGCTCGAGCAGATCGTCGACTCGCCCGGCGGCATCGACGCGCTGCGCGAACCGCTGCGCAAAGCGCTCGAGCCCGCGCTGGCCGAGGCGCTTGCGCCGGACACCGCCGTGACGAACGTGCCCGAGACCACGCCCGGCGTGACCGTGAACCAGCGCTTGCACCACGCGGTGGCGGAAGTGCTCGATGCCTGCGACGGATTCCTCCGCCGCGAAGCGATCGCCGGGTCGATCACCGATGACGAGAAGCGCTCGATGTTGCGCGGCATGATTCTTACGCGCGCCGTCGACAATCGTCTGAAGCAATTCTTCACGTCCGGCGAAGTTCGTTGGCGCAACACAGCCTTCCAGGGCAAGGGATTCCGCTCGCTCGGCCAGGAAGCGATCTACGCGGCGCCTCTCCGACTCCGCGCCGACGACGTCATCTCTCCGATGATCCGCGACCTGGGCGCCGTGCTCGCGAAACACAACGATCGCGACACCGTCCGCATGGTGCTCAACGCGCAGATGGCGAAAGCGGGTCCGCCGATGAACGGAAAGGACCTGCACGTCGGCGACTGGGCGCACGGAATCCTTCCCGCGATGGCGCCGCTCGGAGGACCAGCATTGACGATCGCCGGCATCGCGATGGCGTTCGCGTTAGACCGTTCGGACCGCGTCGCTGTTTCGTTCGTGGGCGAAGGCGCGACCTCGCTCGGCGAATGGCACGAGGCCATCAACGCCTGCGCAGCGCGGAAGCTGCCGGCGATCTTCTGCGTGCAGAACAATCAGACGGCGCTCTCGACGCCGGTCGACGAGCAGTCCGCCGTTCGCGTCTTCGCCGACAAGGCGATCGGCTACGGAGTCCCCGCAGTCACGATCGACGGCACCGACCCCGAGGCGATCGCGGCCGCGTTCGCGTGGGCCGCGGAGCGCGCGCGCGGCGGCAAAGGGCCGGCGCTGATCGAGCTGATCGCCATGCGCATCTGCGGTCACGCCCACCACGACGACATGCTCTACCTCGGCAAGGAGCCGCAGACGTCGTGGTCGTATCCGTCGCTGCACGAGAGCGGCTACGCCAATCGCGAGCTGTACGACTTCTGGTGCGCGCGCGATCCGATTCCCACATACGCGGAGAAGCTCGGCATTTCGAATACGGACCTCGAGGAGTTGAAGCGCGAGGCCGCGGAGCTCGTCGAGGAGGAAGCGCGGAAGGTCGCCGGCGCGCCCTGGCCGGATCGGGAGATCGCCGGGACGGGCGTGTTCGCGGGTGAGGCACGGCGGGTTCGCGTGGAAGTGCTTGATGAGGATTATCGAAAGCGCGCCGCCGAAGCCGGCGGCGCCACACTGAATGTCGAGACTGCGCCGCCCTTCGATGCACAGGGGAAGACGTTCCTCGAAGGCGTGATGCTCGGCGTCGGCGATGCGCTGCGCAGCGATCCGCGCACGTTCGTCTACGGCGAGGACGTTGGCGGCAAGTACGGCAACGCATTCCTGCTTCTCAAGCCGCTGCTGAAAGAGTTCGGCGATCGCATCATCAACTCGGTCCTGTCGGAAGGGTCGACGATCGGCGTCTGCGTCGGCGCTGCCCTCGCCGGCCGGCGTCCAATCGGCGAGATGCAGTTCAACGACTTCGTCGCCACCGGCTTCAATCAGCTCGTGAACAACGCCGCAAAAATCCACTATCGCTGGGGCGGCGAAGTGCCGATGGTGCTGCGTATGCCGTGGGGCGGACTGCGGCACGCCGGCCCGTATCACTCGCAGAACACCGAGGCATGGTTCTACCGGACGCCGGGACTGAAGATCGTGGCGCCGTCGACGCCGCACGACGCGCGCGCGCTGATGGCGAGCGCGGTCGCGGATCGCGATCCGGTTCTCTACTACGAGCACATCGCGCTCTATCGCGATCCGCGCATCAAGCAGACGTTGAGCGATGGCGCGCCGGCGCCGATTCCGATCGGCAAGTCCGCGTTGCGCCGCGGCGGCGACGATGTCGCGATCATCTCGTACGGCGCATACGTCCACGTCGGGATGCGTGTCGCGGAGAAGCTGGCGAAGGACGGCATCGAAACGAGCGTGCTCGATCTGCGGTCGCTCGCACCGCTCGACCGCAACGCCATCCTCGCGCTGGCCCGCCGCTGCAGCCGCGTGATGATCGTTCATGAAGACACGCGCACCGGATCGATCGGCGAGTCGGTCGCGGCGATCATCCAGGAAGAGGCGTTCGAATTTCTCGACGCGCCGGTCCGGATCATCGGAGCGCTCGACACGCCGGTGCCCTACTCGCCATCGCTCGAGGAAGAGTTCCTGCCGAGCGAAGAACAGATCGAGAATGCGGCGCGGCTGCTCGTTCGCTATTAGCGTTCCGGCGTGTTTTTCTCGACGTGATCGGCGTCAGCGAGGTCCTGGGGCCGCCCTGTCGCTCTCTTGTTGACTACGAATTCGCGCTTGCCGATGACGGGATAGCGGCCGCCGCCGAAGTCGGCCTCCGACCGGTTGTTCCACGCTTCGTCGAACGTCAGAGCCGTGAGCTCGGTGAGGATGTCGATTCTGTACGGCGCGACGCCGATCTGATACGTCAGGCCTGGCGCCGCAAAATCGCGTTCGCTGACTTCGTGCATGGGCGCGCCGAACTTCGCGAGCGCAGCGACGACGCGGCGCGCGTTTTCCGCCGAAGGCCGCACCCAGATGTCGAGGTCCTTCGTTGCTCGCGGCTCGCCATACGCCGCGCGCGCGTGAGCACCCACGACGACGAATTCAACGCCGGCGTCGGATAACTCGCGCAACATCTCGTCGAAGTCGCGATTCACGAATGGCCGGCTCCTTCACTTCCCACTGCGCCAGCGTGAGCTCCCACGCGAACTCGATTCGCTGCCCGGGCGACATCGCGCGCGTCGCCGCGTCGACCAGTGGCTCCTCACCGCTACGGAATTTGCTGACCGTCACATCGCGCCGGCGCGGCATCATGCAATCTTACCAGCGCAGCGCCCGCATCTCCGGCGCCTCCACGATCCGCACGCCGTCGGGCGGATGCTCGACCGCGTCGACAATCGCGCGCATGACCTGACGCAGCTTCACCGGATAGAGGCGCCGCGCGCTGTCGCGCGATTTCGGCGACAGCATCCACAGCCAGTACAGCGGCAGGATCAGATACGGCCAGCGGTGACCGGGTCCGAGGACGTACCACGGGCGGATGAACGTCGAGCGCATGCCGCTTTCGCGGAGCAGGCGTTCGCCCTCGGCGCGAACTTCAAGGAACGCCTTCATCACGGATGCCGGCTGCGCGACGCTGAGGTAGACGAAGTGCGAGATGTTCGCGCTCTTCGCCGCGATCACCGATTCACGAATCGAGACGAGATCGATGGCGCGGAAC
>DASWBH010000007.1:0-4849 GCA_036390755.1 Thermoanaerobaculia bacterium | reverse complement strand
CTTCAGGTTCTTCTTCACCATTTCGCCGAGCGACTCCGACGCCTTCAGAACGACATTGCCGATGAAGCCGTCGCACACGACCACGTCGCAGTTGCCGTTGAAGACATCGCGCCCTTCGGCGTTGCCGATGAAGTTCAGGCCGGTCTCCTTCAGCACGCGGAACGTCTCTTTCGTCAGCTCGTTGCCTTTGCCTTCCTCTTCGCCGATCGACAGGAGGCCGACGCGCGGCGCGTCGATCCCGAACATCATCTGCGCGTAGAAGTGGCCCATGACCGCGAACTCGCGGAGGTACGCAGGTTTCGAGTCGACGTTCGCACCGACGTCGAGCAGCACCGTGTATTGGTTCGCATTCGGAAGAATTGCGGCGAGCGCCGGACGGCTCACGCCTTCGATGGTGCCGAGGACCATGTACGCGGAGGTCATCGCGGCGCCGGTGTGACCGGCGGAGACCATCGCGTCGGCACGTCCTTCCTTGACGAGGTTCGCGCAGACGCGAATCGAGGAGTTGCGCTTCTTGCGGATGGGCGCGAGCGCCGCGTCGTCCATCTCGACGACCTCGCGCGCGTCGACGATCGCGATGCGCGAGACTTTGCCGTCGCCGAACGCCTTCAGCTTCTCGGCGATGATCTCCTGCTTGCCGACCAGAAGGATGTCAGCCGAGGATTCGGCAGCGGCGAGCAGCGCACCTTTGACGACTTCGTCGGGCGCGTGATCGCCGCCCATCGCATCCACCGCGATGCGGCACGAGCCGGACCGAGCTCCTTCGGCCATCGGCTGCGAAGAACTACAGGACGTCCTTCACCGCGATGACTTCGCGTCCTTTGTAGTAGCCGCACTTCGGGCAGACGCGGTGCGGCAGCTTCGCCTCGTGGCACTGCGGGCAGGTCGACAGCGACTTCGGTTTCAGGAAATCGTGCGCGCGGCGGGTGCGGGTGCGGGCTTTGGAATGACGTCGTTTTGGGTTAGGCATCGAAATCTCCTCGTGAACGGTGAACGCTCACCGCTTCACTGATTCTTTTTCCTCGACAGCTGATCGCGAATCCCCTGCAGCGCCGCCCAGCGATCGTCGGCCACCGACTCATCGCAGTTGCAGCGCTCGCGCGAGCGATTCGCTCCACATTTCGGACAAAGACCAAGACAGCTCTCGTCGCAGAGCGGCTTCATCGGAATGGAGAGCTGAATCTGCTCGAGCGCGAGATGCCGGAGCGGAACCGTCCGGCCGGAGTAAAACTCGACATCGAGCTCCTCTTCGCCGGTGATCTCGACTTCCTCTTCCGCTCCGGTTCCCTCGGGACGAGGCCGGAATCTTACGTGAAACTTCTGCGGGTTCGCAAACGGATACGGATCGAGACAGCGCGAACAATGGAGGTCGAGCGTGATTCGCGCCGAGCCGTCCGCGACGTACTCGCCGGCCGAGTCACCCTGATCGACGCGCGCCTCCATCTCGATGAAGCCGCTTCCGGCTACCTCGGGGCGATCGAGCTCGGTCGCAGGGACCTCGAACCGGCCGTGGTAGGTCTGCGGCCCGAGCTCGTCGATGTCGTCGAAGTTGATGACGTCGCTCATGAAAATGTGCACCCTGGCACACGGCGGGCCGTGCACCGGTTCAAGCGCTAACCTGTTGAGCCGCCGAACTATTTCGCCGCGATCCGCACTCGCAACTCCTCGGTCCCGCCGCTCGTGGAGTGCGCGGCTTCGATCGAATCGGCCGCAGAAAGGTAGCTGATCCAGCCGCGGAGGTCGCGCGCGGAGCGGTAGAGCCGCGGCGCGGCGAGGCGGAGCCCGGCGCTGTCGCTGAGCTTTTCGAGGATCGGAAGGGTGCGCTTCGGATCGACGCGAACGGCCCAGTCGTTCGTCGGCCACTGGCCGTTGACGAACGAGTCTTTCTGATACCGATCCATGCTGTCCTTGTCGAACGCGAGGAGGATCTGATCGCCGCTCGTGCGGAGATCGCCGAACGCGCGGACCGGCTCCTCGATTTTCGCCGCGGTCTCGAGATTCTCGGGCGTCGCGTTCGCGATGAGCACGCCGTCCGGGCGCGGAAGGAGCGTGCCGGCATTGACGTCGTACAACACGATCGAGCCGCCGTCGTCGAGGAGGTGCGAGACCTTCGCCAGAAAGAGCCGATCGAGATCGGAGGCGACGCGCGGCGACTGCCGAAACGTGGCCGCGATGAGCGCCGCGCGCGCGAAGCGAGGAGTCTGCGTCGCGTTCTGTGCCGCCGACGGTGTCGCGGGCGCGAGCGACGTGAGCACGATGTCGTTGGCGCCGATCTGCACGAGTGTCACGGCCGGCCGGCCGATCGGCGGAAACGATCCGCGACCGCGATCCTGCTGCACGACGATCGCGTCGCCCGCTCCCGCATCTTTGATCGGTGACAGCAGCTGATCGATGCGTTCGGAGCCGAGCGGCGAGCCGGCGGCGGCGTTGATCAGCAACGTGCCGGCGCTGACGCGCGCGTCGGGTCCGGAGCCGAGCATCAGGTACATGCGCACGAGCACCGCGCGCATCGGATCGAGATGGATCGCGTAGCTGGTCTGGTTGCCCGAGCGCCAGACGACGAGATCCGCCGCGCCGATCATCCAGGAGTGCGGCAGTTGCTGCCTGTCGGCCCACTCCATCACCGGCCCGCGCGTGATCGGATTCGCGATCAGCTTGGCACGACACGCGGCCGCGGTCGGAATCAGCGCGAAGACCTGCGCCGAAGACGGAACAGCCGCGAGCAGCTCGCGCTGGACATCGGTGAGCGGGAGCCGTGCGCCGGCGCTCGTCCGCGGCGTCGTCGACTTCAGATACAACGCCAGAGCCAGCGCGATCGCCACCAGAATCACGACTGCCAGAACGAACTTCTTCACCTGCTACTATCCGCCTCCGTGATTCTGCCGACGTTGGGCACGGTCGTTCACACTCTGGGCCATGCCCTCGGCGAGCGGATCAGACGCGCGGTGCACACGGCGACGACCCGCGAACGGAAGATACGCATCGGCGTCGACATCCGTCCGTTTTACGAGCCCCTGACGGGCATCGGCTGGTATCTCTACCACCTTCTGCACGAGCTGGCCCGGCACGAGGACGTCGAGCTCTTTCTCTTCGGCGACGCGCGCGCGACCGACGAAGGTCCGCAACTTCACGCCGAGATTCCGGCGAACGCGCATCTCTGCGCGTTCGACTTGCGCGGACGCCCGAAATCGCGGCTGGCGCGGCCACTCACCGCAGGCGCGTACGTCGTGTTGATGGCGCTCGTCGATTGCGATGTTTTCTTCGGCGCGAATTACTTCCTGCCGAGGCTCATGGGGGCGGTGGCGCGACGGCGGGTGATCACGATTCACGATCTGACATACAAGCGCTTTCCCAACCTGCTGCAGAAGGAGACGCTCGACAATCTCGAGCGCCATATGGGGCGCGAGATCGCTCTCGCGGACGCGATCATCTGCGTCTCGGAGTCGACGCGCCGCGATCTGCTTCATTTCTATCCGCTCGATCCGCATCGCGCGCAGACGATTCATTCCGGCATCGCGGCGCTTCCTGACCCGCTGCCGCCGCTTGGATTGCCGGAAAAGTACATCCTCTTCGTCAGCACGATCGAGCCGCGGAAGAATGTGGACGTGCTGCTCGACGCGTTCGACGAGATTCGCGGCGAGTACGACGGCTCGCTCGTCGTCGCCGGACGGATCGGGTGGAAAGCGGAGCAGACGGCGAGCCGGCTGCGTGCGCCAGGCGTGGTGCATCTCGACTACCTGCCGCCCGCGCAGCTCGCCGCTGCGTACCGGGGAGCGGACGCGTTCGTGTTTCCGTCGATCTACGAAGGCTTCGGATTCCCGCTGCTCGAAGCGATGCGGGAAGGCGTGCCGTCGATCGCAGCGCGGTCCTCGTCGCTGCCGGAGATCGGAGGCAACGCGGCGCTGTACTTCGATCCGGCCGACGCACACGAACTGGCGCTGCAGCTGCGACGTGTGCTGAATGATCAGGCGTTGCGGAAAGAGTTGATCGACCTCGGCCATCATCGTGCGGCGCAGTTTCGGTGGGATGTTGCGGCGGAAGAAACCCTCGCGGTTCTGAGGCGAGTCGCGGAGACGTGATGGCTGATCGTCCGTCGCAGAGCGGCGGCGAGCCGCCGCACTCCAGATCCCTCAACGTCGTCATCGACGGCCGCCCGCTCGTGAACAGCCGCACCGGCATCGGCGTGCACACCGCAGAGATCGCGCGGAGGCTCACGTTCGATCCGCCGCCGCTGATCGCCTCGCACGCGCCGATCGAGAACCGCGAAGGCATCGAGCACTGCCGCTTTCGCGTCGACGACCTCCGGCCGGGCGTCTTGTGGCAGCAGATCGCCCTGCCTCGCATCGAAGCGGATGTGCTGTGGGGACCGCACGGCACGCTGCCTGTCGCGTTGCGCAAACCTGCTGTGGTCACGCTTCACGATTTTTCATCGCTCACGATGCCGGGGCGGCACAGGATCAAGACGATCGTTTCATTCGGTCTCTTCATCGGCCGCAGCCTCGAGCTGGCGGAGCGCGTCGCGGCCGTCTCGAAGGCGATCGCGAACGAAGCGATGCGCGGATTCGCCGTACCGAGTGCGAAGATCGAGATCGTGCCGAACGGCGTCGACGAATTCTTCTCGCCCGGTGATCACGGCGAAGGCGACTACATCCTGTTCGTCGGAACGCTGGAGCCGCGCAAAGGAGTGGATGAGCTCATCGAGGTGTGGTCCTCTCTTCCGGCGCCGCGGCCGCGGCTGGTCTTGTGCGGTGAGCGCGGATGGCGCACGCGCATCGTGGCGGCGGAAGGAATCGAGTGGACCGGCTTCGTCGATCGTCACCGCCTGCGCGATCTGTATCGCGGCGCGTTG
>DASWBH010000006.1:0-6189 GCA_036390755.1 Thermoanaerobaculia bacterium | reverse complement strand
TGATTCATCATCGTCACGAATTCGTCTGTCCGTTTCTCGAAGCGGTCCGCGTAGTAGAACAGCGAAATTGCGAGCGTCGCCGCGGCGATGGTGCAGATCACGAAGCGGCTGTCGAACCGTTCGAAAACAGCGACGGAGAAGATTGCAGCGAGCGGCATCACCGGAAGGAAGTCGCGCGGCGAGATCAGGACCCAGAAGCCGAGAAGCGTCACGCAGAAGAGCGCGATCACCACGCCGCAGAAGAGCCGCCGCTCGTCAGCGCCGGGCGAGCGGCGAGCGACGAGAATGATCGCAGCGACGGCGAACGGCCAGGCGATGTGCTCGAACGTGAGGCTCGGCCGCGTCTTCGCGATGAGCGTGTTGAACGAGATCACGCAGTAGACGAAGTTGGACCAGGCTCCGATCGCGATGAAGTAGCCGGCGACGATCGCCGGCACGATCACCAGTCCGGCGGCTGCGCTGAGGAGCGGCGCGGCGACCGGGCTCCTGTCGCGCGTCACGTGCCGTGTGATGAATCCGGCGCCGGCAACGGTCGCGAGCAGCAGAATCGTCTTCATCGAAACCGCGAGCGCGCATCCGAGCACGAGGCCGATGACGAACGAACGGCGGACGCTCGGAGGTCCGCTGAACAGAAGCAGGAGCGCGATCATCCAGAGCGCGGTCCACAGGTTGTCCGTCCTGTACTCGAGCGACTTCAGAAAGAACGGCGGGAAGAGGCTCAACAGGAGGACCGACCACATCGCGACGCGCCGCGAATAGAGGCGTTCAGCGACGACGAACGTGCAGACGAGTACCACCACCCAGAGCGGCACCATGAGCGCGCGCATGTAGAAGAGGATGTTGGCGCGTTCGCCGAGGGCGGCGACGAACGGCGCGGTGAGGATGTGGAACAGGGGCGCGTGATTGTCGAAGTAGTCGCGGTACTGCACGCGGCCGGCGGTCCAGCCCCAGGCCACGTGGAGATGCTGCGGCTCGTCGGAATCGAATCGGTAGTTGAAAAAAGCAATGGTGCGGAGGGCGAGCGAAACGACGGCGCACGCGGCAAGCGCGAAGCGTTCGATACGTGTCAGACGAGGAATCGTAGCACGCGCGTCAGCGCCGCTGGGGGGGACGGAAGCGGCGCTGTTCGTCGATCGCCTTGAAGACGTGTTCGATCAGCTCGGACCGGACCGTTACCGGAGCGGCCGCGATCTGTTCGAGAACCTCGTCCGCGTTCGCAGCTCCGAAGAGGTTGAGCAACGTGCGCGCGACCTCGTTCTCGCGAGTGGCGCATGCCGCTTCGAACACCAGACGGTCGTCCGTCGACAAACGCATCACGTCTTTAGAATAGGCACGCGACCGCACCGCACGGCGCGCGCGCTCGCAGCAAATCGTGAAAATTGCCTGCACGATGGTCCGTGCAGTAAGTCAACGTGATCGCCACGTGAATTGGACGTGATTGCCGCAACGTGCGACAGTTTGCCGGGTGTAGGTCGCAGGGTCCAAAGCAACTCCTCGAACAGCAGTCGGCGCACTCTCTCGCCGGCGTTCGACGGGAGGTGTTCGTGCACTTCGAGTGCGTCTGGTGTCATGGGCAGATCGACGTGGAGCGCGCCGGCTGGGCGTATATCCAGTCCGTCGCGCTGCTGCACCTGCACTCCTGTCCTTCGCGACCGCCCGATGTCACCCCCGAAGCAATCGCGGCTACCGCAGCGCAAATCGCCGACGCAATGGACAAGAAGTTTCGCGAGGACTGATCAGTGGACCTGGCGCGCCCTGAGGGACTCGAACCCCCAACCCTCAGATCCGAAGTCTGATGCTCTGTCCAATTGAGCTAAGGGCGCGTTGCGGGCGCAGTGTAGCGCGAACGTAGCTTCGCCTGTACGGCTGGACGGATCCTACGAGTCAGGCGTCGTCGTGGCCCGTCTCACCACGTATCCGCGCTCGAGGCGCTCGAACGCGCGAAGGAAGATCTCGGCGTGCGGAACGTCGCGATTGCCGTTCTCGATGTCGTGGACGGCCCGGATCGGAAGTCGAACCTCGAAGGCAAGCTCGCCGACAGAGATCCCAATCGCCTGCCGACGAGACCGCAGTTCTTGTGGCGTCATGCCCACCTCCTGCTGTTCGTCTCCATAAGGTTAGCACCGGGCCCGCTCGCTGGACACCCCGCAGCGGCGTGAATACAATCGCGCGCCGCGCTGTTCTCGTGGTCCCTGCCGCGCCCTAAGCCGTTGTAGCTCAGTTGGCAGAGCAGCTGATTCGTAATCAGCAGGTCGCCGGTTCGACTCCGGCCAACGGCTCCAGAATTCAGCCACGCGACTTGCTGACAGGCGTTGCCTGCGGGATAATCCGTTCCCGTCCTCGGCCCCGCAAAGAAATCGGTCAGGAGGCCAACATGAAAACGAAAGTCTCTTTGGTCATCGTGTGGGCGTTCGTGGTGATCGCTGTCTCAGTCGTTGCGAATGCGCAAGCTACGCCGGCCGTGGCGCATTGGTTCCGGGGTTCAGGAGCTCAGATCAAAGTCACGGCCACGGCTCCGCCTTATCAACGGGTCGCACAATTCCTGGTGCCCGCCGGGTCATGGGTCCTCCATGGCACGGCGACCGCAGCGGTCAGCGACACGGTCGACACCGCGAAGGTGGTCCACAAGGGCTCACTCACATGTTCGTTTGCCGGTGGGGCCGACGGATTCTCGGTGATGTCCCCGTCGCCGTCCGGCACGTTCGGATACTCCACCGGAATGATGGTTCCGGTCGCGTTTCAGGCGGCGCTCACGTACTCGTCCCCGACGACGATCACGCTCGATTGCATCGAGGGCGACGTGCGCGGAGAGGTGAAGATCTGGAATATCCAGCTCGTAGCCACGCCCGTCAGCTCAGTGCTGCGTCACTAACGCCGGAGCCCATCGAGAGCCGGCCTTCGCGCGGCGTGGGGCGCCGTCGCGAAGGCCGCAGGCGTGCGATCCCGGTAGGGACACCAACCACAGTCAGACTTGAATGTTATGCCGGATCGTCTCAACGATATTTCATCTGTTCTCGGGGAGGCGCACCGCTCCGAAGACAACTCGCCGCGGATCATCGGTATCATCGACGGCATCCTGAGCCTGGCTGTCGAGCGCAAGGCCGATGAGTTGCGGTTCGAGCCGCGCGAAGACGATAACCTCACCCTCCGCTTGAGGATCGGCAACGAATGGAGCGCCCTTCCCGCGCTGGACTGCACTCAAGTTGTCCTCGCGCGGCTGTTATTCGTGGCCGCCCTCTCCATCATTCCCGACGATCGTGTAACTCCCCAGATCGGGTGGGTGAGAATTCATGGTGTCTCGATGATTTTCAAGACGCAGCCGCTGGCGCACTGTCGCGAGAATATCCGGATCTGGATTGATTGGAACAGTGCGCGACCATGGCTCGACCTGGATGGAATCGAGGCCGGTGACGTATCGGCAATCATCACGCGAGCCGATGAGCTTTCTGATGAAGGACACTTGAGGGACGCGTCTCTCTTGTGCGATCAGCTTCTCAGCGAGCAACCCGACTGTGGGGCGGCTTTCACCGTGAAGGGGTTCTGCTACCGGAATGATGGCGAGGCGCGGCGCAGCGCCGCGGGACGCGTACGCGTACCTGGTGCGCGCAAAGTGTCATCTCGCCGCACAGAATTTCGCGCGAGCGGACGCCGACATGGCGCAAGCCGTTTGGCTCGACGCGAAGTTGATGTACGACGTGGACGAGCTGGAGGAACGCTTTCCGCGAGTGTGATCTGTCCCATTTGACGGTGACAACCGAGAAGCACGAGCCGGTAGGGTGTCGCTCGGGTGTCGTTCCCGCCTTCTCACGGATACTTTTGGACGGATGCGGACGCTCTTGCCCTGCGGTAAGGAGTATCCAAGAGTTCGATGAGCAATTCGTAATCAGCAGGTCGCCGGTTCGACTCCGGCCAACGGCTCCAGGCAGATGAGACGCTTCCGATCCTTCGCGCTCCTCGCCATCGTGCTGGCGGCGCTCGTGGTGGGCACGCGGCTGTCGCTTCCGCTGCTCGCGCATTTCCTGATTCGCGACGACGCTCTGGCGCGCGCTGACGTCATCGTCGTCCTCGGCGCGCACCGGATCGGACGGACGCTCGAAGCCGGAGTGCTCTTCCGGCAGGGATGGAGTCCGCGGATTCTTCTGCTCCGCTCACCCGATTGGATCGATCGCGACCTGACAGACCCGTTACACATCCATCTACCCGACTGGATCGACATTCAAAAGAGCGCGCTGGCCCAGATGGGGGTTCCGGCTAGTGCCATTCAGGAGTCGGGCACGGCACTCGGCAACACGCGCGCCGAGGCGCGGTTCGTGGCGCGTTTCGCGTCGCGAATGAGCTACAAGCGGGTCATCGTGGTGAGCTCGCCCTATCACACGCGCCGCGCGAAGTGGTTGCTTCGGTCGGCTGCCGCAAACTCCTTCGCGATCATCGTGCGGCCGACGCGATACGAGCCGATCCATCCCGATCAGTGGTGGGCCTGGCCGTTGGATCGAAGCGACATCGTCTTCGAATACCTGAAGTTCGTCTTCGACACGGTGCCGGGTCAGGGTGAATGACAAGGGCGAAATAATTTGCTGCCGCTCAACGCTTTCCGTACAATCACGCGCTCCCGGCCTGTGCGCCGGGAACCATCTTTCACAATCTGCCAGCTCCTTGGACCCGACGCACGTCGCGGTCCCGCTAGGCCAGAAGGAGGAATCATGAGGACTTACGAAGTCCTGTTCATTCTTACTCCGCAAGTTCCGGAGGAAGAAGCCACGGCGCTCACAACCGAGTTCCGCGGCATTGCCGAGAAGACCGGCGCCACGCTGAAGAACGAAGAAGCGTGGGGCCGCCGCCGTCTCGCGTATCCCATCCAGAAGTTCACCGAAGGCAACTACCATCTCTTCGTCTTCGAGAGCGACGGCTCCCTTGCCGAGCTCGATCGCCGCATGAAGAACTCGGATCGGGTTCTGCGGCACATGATCGTGCGCACGGATGAGGACCTGAAGCGCGCCGACAAGCTGGCGAAGCGCAACCCGAAGAAGGAGCGCGTCCGCCCGATGCCCGTCGCCGCAGCTGCGGCGCCCGAGGCACCGGCCACGCCGGCGACGCCGGCAACCCCGGAGCCTCCTGCCGCGCCCGAAGGCGTGCAGGCGTAAAGGAGAACGACGACTATGGCTACGACAACAGGTGGGCCGCGCGGACCTCGTTCCGGCGGCGGTGAGCGCGGCGGCGCGGGCGGACAGCAGGGCGGCAAGAAGAAGTTCTTCTATCGCCGGAAGCGCGTCTGCAAGTTCTGCGTCGAGAAGCTCGAGTACATCGACTACAAGGACATCAAGACCCTGCAGCAGTTCATCCCGGAGCGCGGCAAAATTCTTCCGCGCCGCATCTCCGGCACATGCGCGCTGCATCAGCGCAAGCTGCAGAATGCGATCAAGCGGGCGCGCACTGTCGCGCTGCTGCCGTTCGCGACCGATTGATCTGACTGATGACCGACGCGTCCCTGCATCACGCCGAGATGGTGACGCTGCCCGTTCGACCGTTTTCTCGCGTCGCGCGCAGCGTCGCCGGCTACTCCGTTGCGACGGCGCTGATGCTGGTGTCTCCACTCCTGGTCTTCGCTCCCGCATCGCTGTTCCATTGCGCGATGCGGAATGGACGGCGCGCGGCGTGGGCCACGGCGATCGTCGCCAGTGCGCTCGCCGGCGTCTACTTCATGCAGGTCGCGGGCAGCGCGTCAGGATCGCAGGTGAAGATGGTGTACTCGTCGTTCATCGGCATCGTCCTGTCGGTTGCGCTTCCGAGCATGCTGGCGGTGCCGCTGGTCGAACGGCGCGATCAGTTCGGCACGGTGCTCACGTTCTCGCTCGTCTGCAGCGCGATCGGTCTCGGTCTGACCGAGGTGATCATGCGGGCGACGTCGTTCTCGCCGTATGCGGTGCAATTCGCCGATGCGACCAGGCTCGCGAACAGCATGGCCGACGCGAATCGCGGGCTCGCTGCGCAGAGCTCGATGGGCCGCGCGGCGCTCTGGCTGCTCACCCACTCGCCGGTCGTGCTGCCGGCGATGATCCTGCTCGACCTCGCCCTCGTGTTCATCCTCAGCCTGATGATGTTCGGCCGGCTCAGCGTGTGGCGCACGTTCGCGGCGACGCGCGTGCCCGACTCGGAGACGCGCCGCGCGTACCTGTTCCGCAATCTCGCGCT
>DASWBH010000005.1:0-15912 GCA_036390755.1 Thermoanaerobaculia bacterium | reverse complement strand
CACGTCGAGCCGTCGGGTGGAGCAGCGGGCTTCAGGCCGCCGGCGCATCCAAACTAGACGCCCCTCATCCGCCGCTTCGCGGCACCTTCTCCCCGCTTCGCCGGGGCGAAGGGGGATTTCACTACGCGGCCGCTCTTCATCACGAACGCGACGTGCTCGAGCGCGCCGATGTCACGTAACGGATCTCCGTCGACCGCGACGAGATCGGCGTCGCGGCCGGGCGCAATTGCGCCGACGCGATCGCCGAGCCGCAGCGATTCCGCTGACAACGATGTCGCTGAGGTGATCGCCGCCATCGGATCCTGACCGCCCGTGTGCACGCGATACTCGAGCTCCTGCAGATTGCGACCGTGCGAGCCGGCGACCGCGTCGGTGCCGAAGATCATCTTCAGCCCTTTCGTCTTCAGCCCCATCTTGAAGACGTTCAGCGCTTTCGGCACCGCGTCGTGCATCGCCGCGAAGCCTTCTTCGGTGTAGTTGCCGATGCCGAGGAAGTGCGACTTGTTCTCGAAGTAGTTGCGGAAGACGAGGTCGATGTTCGGGTCGAAATACGTTCCGTGCGCGGCCATCAGATCGAGCGTCGGCTGGTCGATGAGCGCGCCGTGCTCGATGGACGTGCAGCCGGCCGTCACCGCGCGCCGCACGCTCTCCGGCCCATGCGCGTGGACCGCGGTGCGCAATCCGAGTTGCTTCGCTTCGCCGCACGCTGCGTCCATCTGCTCCTGCGACATCGTCGGTCCGCCGCCATTGCGAATGCTCTGCGACCCGAAGATCTTGATGACGTCGGCGCCTTCTGCTGCAGCTTTGCGCACGGCCTCGCGAATCTGTTCCGGCGTGAGCTTGCTGTCGAAGATCGGGTCGATCGCCGTGAGGATGCGTGGCCCGGGCAGAGTGCCGCGCGCGATTGCGTCGCGCAGCGTCTTGTCGATCGGCGCGCCGAGCGACTGCACGGTCGTCACGCCGCCCATCAGCGTCTTGTACGCGTTCTCAGCCGCGAATAATGCGAGCACGTCGGCCGTCTCGTTCTCACCCTCGCTCGAGCGGCCGTTCGCGTCAAAGTGCCAGCCGATGTGCACGTGCGTGTCGATGAAGCCGGGCATCAGCGTGCGGTCGCCGAGGTCGTAGTCGACGTGCGCGGGTGTTTTGTCGACGCGGACGATCTTGTCGCCGTCGACGACGACCGCAGCGTTGCGGAGCAGTCCGCCGCGTCCGTCGATCACGCCCGCCGCGCGGATAACGATCTCGGATGTGTTCGCGTTCACGGCGATCAGCAGGAGCGCTGCCGGGAGAGCTCTTCGCATCGGCGAAGTGTAGCGACTAGAATGCCCGAAGTTCCTTACAGCCATGATCTGTCCGCAATGCGGTTCTGCGAATTCGGAGGGAAGCACCGCCTGCGCGTCATGCGACAGCGACCTTCTGGCGTCTGATCGCACGGTCGAGCGCCGGCTCGACGGCGACCGCCAGCGAACCGGCGCCGCAGTCGCGACCCCCCCGCCGAAGAGCTTCGCCGACTGGACTCGCGACCGCAGGAGAGCATCCGGCGAGCTCGCGCCCGGTATCGACATCGGCAATCGCTACCGCGTCATCCGCACCCTGGGGCACGGCGGCATGGGGATGGTGTATCTCGTCCACGACAACGACCTCGGCCGCGATGTCGCCCTCAAGCTGATCCTCCCCGAGCTCGGCGACAGCCCTGCGATCCTGGAGCGGTTCCGCCGCGAGATCCTTCTCTCCAGCCGCGTGACTCACCCCAACGTTCTCCGGGTCTTCGACCTCGGCGAAAGCGACGAGGTGAAATTCCTGACGATGGAGTACGTCGACGGCGAGGACCTGGCCAGCGCGATCGGACACGGCCGGCGTCTTCCCGTCGAGAAAGTCGTCAGCATCTTTCGACAGATCTGCCAGGGACTGGCCGCGGCTCATGGCATCGGCGTAGTGCACCGCGACCTCAAGCCGCAGAACATCATGATCGATCGCAGCGGCAAGGTCTTTCTGACCGACTTCGGCCTCGCCAGAACCGCGGCGCAGACGAACCTGACCGTCAGTGGCGCCGTGGTGGGAACGCCGCACTACATGTCGCCCGAGCAGGTGAAAGGAACCGAAATCGATCAACGCTCCGACATCTACTCGCTGGGAGTGATCCTCTACGAGATGCTGGCCGGCGACGTTCCCTTCAAGGGCAACTCCGCGTACGAGATCATGATCAAGCGCGTGCAGCAGCCGCCGCGCCCGATCGAGGAGCTGAATCGCGACACACCTGCGTATCTGGCGAAGATCCTGAACCGCTGCCTCGCGGTCGATCCCGATGAGCGTTACCAGACGCTCGAACAAGTGATCGCCGATCTCGACCGGGCTGGTGCCAGGGTCGCGCTGCAGCCGTCACCCCGCCCCTTCGCGCTCGCGGCGGTGGCGGCCGGACTTCTTCTGTTCTCCGTGGCCGGCGTGCTCATGTGGCGGGCCCGCGGCCCGGCCGCTCCGGTCGTCGCGCAGAAACCGGTCTCGGTGCTCATCTCCGATTTCCGCAACGGCACAGGCGAACCGGTCTTCGACGGCACCCTCGAACCGCTGATGGGGGTAGCGCTCGAAGGGGCCTCGTTCATCACGTCCTACGATCGCGGACAGGCCCGCAAAGTTGCGGTGCAATTGCAGAAGGGCGCGACCGGATTGGCGGAGCCGCTGGCCAGACTGGTGGCCGCTCGCGAAGGCATCAATGTCGTCATCTCGGGCGCGATCGAGCGCGCCGGTTCCGACTACAAGGTGTCGGCCCGCGCCACTGACGGGATCACCGGCAAGCCGATCGCATCGGAGGAAGTAGTGGCGACGGACAAGGCCGATGTCCTCACCGCCGCGAGCCGCATCGCCGCCGAGATGCGCAGTGCGCTCGGCGATACCACTCCTGAATCGGTGCGCCTCGCCGCCGGCGAGACGTTCAGCGCCGGATCGGTGGAAGCGGCCCACGCGTACGCGCAGGCGCAGACGCTGCAATGGGCCGGCAAGTACGAAGACGCGATCGAGAAGTACACCGACGCCATCCGCCTCGATCCCAATCTCGGCCGCGCCTACGCCGGACGCGCCGCCATGGTGGCGAACCTCGGCCAGCGCCAGCAGGCCGAGGCGGACTACAAGCTGGCCATGGCCCGCATCGACCGCATGACCGACCGCGAGAAGTTCCGCACTCGCGGAGGTTATTTCCTGCTGGTGCGCAACACGCCGAGCGCAATCGACGAGTTCAGCGCGCTGGTCCGGCAGTATCCCGCCGACACGGCCGGTATCAACAATCTCGCGCTCGCCTACTTCTACACGCGCGACATGGCTCGGGCGATGGAAGAGGGACGCAAACCGGTGGCGATCTATCCGAAGAACGTCCTCTATCGAAACAACCTCGCGCTGTATGCGATGTACGCGGGCGACTTCAAGACCGCCGCGGAGCAGGCCAGCACGGTGCTGCAGCTCAATCCGAATTACGTGAAGGGATACGTGGCCCTGGCGCTCTCGCAGCTCGCGCAGAATCAGTTGGCTGCTGCGACCGCAACCTATCAGAAACTGCAGAAAGTGAGCGCGCGCGGGAGCTCCTTCGCGGCGAACGGTCTGGCCGACGTGGCTCTCGTCGAAGGGCGCGACGGCGATGCGGCTTCCCTGCTGCGCGCCGGTATCGATGAGGACCGCAAGAACAAGAACAACGATGCCGCGGCCTACAAGCTGGCGACACTCGCCGAGGCTGAGATGGCCGGCGGCCGGAAGGCGGAGGCGCTGTCTGCCTCCGGATCGGCTGTCTCGATCGGCAACGAGGAGAGCGCGATCTTTCCGGCCGCCCGCGCGTTCATCGCCGCGGGCGACGCGGACAAAGCCTCGGCGCTCGCTGCGACGCTGGCCTCGAAGCTCGAATCCGATCCACAGCTTTACGCGAAACTGATCGAGGGTGAGATCGAGCTCGAACGCGGAAACGCGCGCGGCGCGCTCACCCGTTTCGGCGAATCGCAGAAGCTCGGCGATTCCTGGCTCGGACGCTTCGATCTCGGCCGCGCCTACCTCGACCTCGGCGCGTACACGGAGGCATCATCGGAATTCGATCGCTGCCTCAAACGGCGGGGAGAGGCCACGGCCGTGTTCCTCGACGACATTCCCAGCTATCACTATTTCGCGCCGGTCTACTACTACCTCGGCCGCGCGCAGGAAGGATTGGGCAACGCCAGCGCAGCGGAGTCGTATCAGACGTACCTTTCGCTCCGGTCGAAAGCAGAGAGCGATCCGCTCGCGGCGGACGCCCGGAGGCGTCTCGCCGCGATGAAGCGCTGAGCGCACGCGCGGGTCAGGGGATCGGGATCACCACCGTTACGAACACCGGAGCGCTCGGCGGACTCGGTATTCCGTTGACGCTCGTCCGGATCGAGATCGAGGCGGAACCTGCGAACAGCGCCGACGGAACGGCGACTGGTGCCACTTCTCCGATATCCGAGCGATCCATGCCGCATAGCGCCGGCACTTCGAACGTCGACTCCCCCTGATGGAAGATGGCGACCGCGCCCGTCGTATCGGTTCCGAACGCGGAGATGCCGATGCCCTGTCCGGGATTGATCGTCGTGATCGGCGTCGCCGGAGCTGCCACGCCACTGCCGCACGGATCGTTCGGGCCGGGAGCGGCATTGAGGGCGAGCAGGAATCGGATGACCGGCGCGCCCGGAGTCGTCGACACTCCGATCGATGTGTCGGGGATCGAGCCCGTGTCCCATGTGACGTGAGCGAACGCGTGGCCGGGTGCGAGCGTGGCGTTGTCGACGCCGTCGCCGTTGAACGGCAGGCGCGCGAACAGGAGCGAGATGCTCGACGGAGAGGGGAACGCGAAGCCGCGAGCGACAGTGTTGCCCTGGATGAACTGAACCTTGAACTGACGATTCGCCCAGGTTGACGGATCGGGCAGACTCTCTCCCCCGGGGATCACGACGAGCTGTCCGAACCCGGCCGCGACGGTTCCGGGAATTGCCGCCGTGACGTCGTAGATATTTGATTCGCCGGAGACGTTGAGCGCCGTCGCGGTCGCAAGCAGCGTGAAGCCCGAGCCCGTCGCCGGATGTGAAATGCCGTGGAACGTCGCGATGCCGAGGGCATCGGTCGTGGCGATGAGCGGCTGCTCGAAGGTCGGCGCATTTTGCGGGTTCTTGCCGGTCGTGAGCGCGATGTCCACGCCGGGCAGCACGGCGCCGCTCGCGTCGCGCAGGCGCACGGCAACATCGAACGGTGTGCCGAATGAAACCGCGGGCGGCGGCTGAACCACGAACTCGATCGTGGCGGTGCCGCTCACATTGATCGTGTACTGGCGCGTCGCGGCATGCCCGGCGAAATCGGTGACGCGGATCGTGAACGTGTACGTGCCAGGCGCCGACGGCGTGCCGTCGATCGTTCCGTTTGCGTGAAGGGTCATGCCGGGAGGGAAGCCTGTGAACGGGCCGTCGACGGCGACGAGACTCCACGTGTACGGCGGTACGCCGCCGATGGCCGCCATCGTCGCGGCGAACGGCGTGCCGCTCGCGCCGTCGGGCAGTGCGCCGGTCGTGATGATCAGCGCGATTCGCGGCTGTGGATTCGGGCTGTTGAGGTCCGCCGTGTTGACGGCGTGGGCGATGACGACGGGCGTGAGGAACTTCGACGCGTCGATGGTCAACCCTTTGTGGAACGGATCGACGACGCGGACAGTGATCTTCGCCGTGTCGTGCGGCGCGATGTAGAGCGTAGGCACAACGGGGTTCGTGAGGTCGGGATTCGTGATCGAGGCCAGCGTCGAGATCGTCGGGTGCGGGAAGTTCGCGATCAGGTTCTCGTGGCGTTCAGTCTTCAGCAGGCAGCCCGACGCGACCGGCGTCTGATATGTCGAGTGCAGCAGAAGCTGCAGCTTGTACGTGCTCGGGATCGTTCCGGTCTGCAGAAGCTTCACGCTGTACGACGCCGTCGTGTTGCCCGTGTTGCTTGCGTCCCAGGTCGTATCGCTGACCGAGCCGTTGGCGATATCGGGGTTGGCGATGTCGGGATTGGCGATGTCGGGGTTCGCGATATCGGGGTTGGCGATGTCGGGGTTGGCGATATCGGGGTTGGCGATATCGGGATTGGCGATGTCGGGATTGAGCACGGTCGCGCTGGTCAGGCCGCCCGGCGACGCACCGCCGCCGACTGCAATGATCTCCGTGACCAACACGCCGATAGGATTGTGGGCGATGGTCGAGCTGACGAAGACGGGACGCGAGGTCGTCGACTTCGGATTCACCGTCACGTCGAGCGTCGTCACCGCAGGGGCGTTCAGCGGAAACTGGACGAACGTGGCTTTCCCGCCGATCGGCTGGTTGACGATCTGAAGCCGGTAACTCTGCGCGACGGTCCTCGTGTTCTGCACGTTTACGACGAAGGCGCGCTGGATCGTGCCGGTCTGCTTCGCGTTTCCCGGCGATCCGAAGACCAGACCCGCGCTGATACGCGCGGTGTAGATGTTCTGGTTGCGCATGCCCGTCTGGCCGGCCACGCACGGCGGCGCATTCACCAGCGGGTTGAACTTGCTCGGCGTGTTCGCATTGACCGCCACCGGCGTGTAGTTCTCCCAGTGGCCGTCGGCGGGCGGGCGGACGTCACGGTTATCGGTCCAAACGGCGTGAAAGACCGGCGCGGGAAAGGGCAGATTGTTCAGGAGCGATCCGATGAACGGGAACTGCGGGCCGATGTCGATGTAGTCGCCGAAGAACGGCACCGTGCCGGTCTTGAACATCGGGAAGTTCGGCGGGTTGTAAGCCAGCTGCAGGACCGTCGACGGCGCCGCGTCGGTGGTACCGAACCGGTACCGCGACACGCGTTGCGACGGGTCGAACGCCGGCAGCGCGGCGGGCGACGCCTGTGAAGCGCGCAGGTCGAGCGTGTGACGGCGCAGAAGGTGCTCGGTCAGCAGCGGGGCTGCATCCATCAGGAAGTTCGTGAAAACCTTGTCCGGCCGTGCCGGCGTCGTGTTGAGATCGCCGGCGGGCAGACGGGTCTCGACGAACGCACCGCCCGAAAATGGGATCGGCGTGTACATGCCGACCGTCGTGTCCTCGCGCAGGTCGTAGTAGACGAGCATCAGTTTGCTCGACGAGAACGACAGCGCGGGCATCAGCTGATGACCGCGGAAGGTCGACGGCGCCGCGTACACCGGCGTGCTCCAGTTCGTCGCGTCGGTCGAGGTCGTGAGCATGATCCGCCCGTCGCCATTCGGCCCGGTCCGTTCCGACCAGGCGACGTAGATACGGCCGCTCGCATCGGTGACGATCGTCGGATACGCCGAGGTACGGAATGAGACGTTGGTGGTGCCCTGCTCGAACGGCGCGAACGAACGGACCACCACCGGCGCTTTGAACGTCTGGCCGCGGTCGGTCGACTTCGCTACCAGGATCGCGTCGGTCTGGGTCAGGCGATTGAACCGGCGCCAGGCGACATAGACATTGCCGGAGATCGTGTCGACCGCGATCGCCGAGCCCTGATTGACGATGTTCGTGCCACTGATCGAGAACGGCGTGCTCCAGCTCGACGCGCAGTTCGTCGAACGCGAGAACATCACTTTCGACGTCGTGCTCGATCCGGTCCCCTGGATGATGCTGTAGGCGACGTAGATGTTCCCGGTCAGCAGCGTCTGCGTTCCCGCCGTGCAGGTCGAGGAGAACGAGCGCGGCAGATCCACGGCAAGGCTGGGCTTGTCGACGAACCCGCCGCCCGTTCCGCGGTCGACGAGCGACATGCCGAGATAGCGGATGGAATCGGCGCCTTCGCGGTTGTTGAAATCGTTGAAGCGCGCCACGAACAGGGCGCTGGCCGGATTCGGCCCGCGATTCAGGGCGATGCCGCTGTAGAAAAACATCCCCTGGATTCCCGGGCGCACCATCGGATCGGCCGCCGCCTGGAACCCTTTGACCGGAGCCGCGGCTCCCTCGGCCGACTGATCCTGCGGATAGCCGGGAACGAGCGTGCTGAACCACGTCAGGCCGCCGTCGAGCGACTTGAAGAGTCCGACCCAGGCGTCGCCGGTCTCTTCGGCGTCGGGAAGTCCGGGCAGATCGACCGTTCGGTAGTCGTTCGAGCCGGCCAGCAAGTGCATCGGGTTGCGTGTCGACGCCGCGACGGATGGTTCGTTCTGCCGCTGAAGGAAAGGATCGCCGCCGGGCCATCCCGTACCGGACACCATATTCACATTCGGCCCCGCGATCTGGGCCTGAACTGCGAACGCGGCTACAAAGAAACAGATGGGGACGAGAATCCGGGCGAAAACTCGCATGGTCGCTTCTCCCTCTCGAAAGATGGTTGGGCAGCACACGACGACCGGGAACGCCGGCGTGTACGACTTCCTGAAATGGGGATGTGCGGCAGGTTCTACATTGCGTCCGGCGCAAAGTCAATCGTCAGGCGGGAATTAGCGGGTCGAACGTTCCAGGATGAGCCGGTGATGCGGATAGTCGAAGGTCACGCGAAAACGCGACAGCACTTCCGCGCCGATCTGGCGGCTGGCGTCCTCCGATGCTGCGCAGCATGCCGAATACGTGCTGCCGATCGTGTAGCCGCCGAGCTGGAACCACTCGTTGGGACCGAGGACGCCCGGGACGGGTTGGCCGAGGCCGACGGCCGCTTTGATCGGTTTCAGCGGACCTTTCGAGTCGCGGATGATCGGATGGTTGACCGCGTCCTGTGATCCGGAGTCGACGAGAAAGTTGTCGATCACGGCGGGACGTCCGGTCACCTTGATCGTGCCGCGGACGAAGCTCCAGCCGCCGCTGATCGCGAGGGGCAGCGACTCGCCGCCATCGTTGTGAAAGACGGCGGGCTGCGTCATCGTCATCGTCCTCTTCTCGTAATCGATCGTCACGACCGCGCGGCAAAGCAGGTCGTAGCCGATGACGCCATCGATCGTTCGTCCCCACGCCGGCTTGAGCGGCGCGAGATTCGCGATGCGGATCTCGACACCCTCGATCTTCACGGCATCGATGAAGATCGAGACGTCTTTCGCAACCTTCACCGGCACGACGCCGGCGCCGACTCCGCGGATCTTCGCTGACTCGGTCCCGTGGAGGAGCAGTCGCTTCGCCGCCTCTTCGCTGATCAGCGTGCGCGCGGCGCCGCTGTCGAGTCCGAACCACAACGGCTCCGGGTTCTTGTTCACGCGCGCTTTGAAGAAGACGCCGTTGTGCGAGCGCTCGAACGGCACGGTCACCGTGAGCTGCGACGGCGGGAACATCACGCGTGTACGGCAGCGGACGTCTTCGCGCGCCGACATCGTCGTCGCGATCAGCAGCGCCGCTGCGGTGAGGGAAATCTTCATGGCTGGCTGGACGCCCTGATGCGCGAGATTGTAACTGGTGCGATGATTCGGTTGATCGTCCATGAACGGCCGCCGAAGTGCCGGCGTTTTCGTGATCGCGGTGTTCCTCGCGGCTGGAGCTCTGCATGCCGATGCGCCGCGACCGAAAATCGGGCTGGCCCTCGGCGGCGGCGGGGCGCGCGGCTGCGCACATGTCGGCGTCCTCCGGGTTCTCGAGCGGCTGCACGTTCCGATCGACTACGTCGCCGGAACGAGCATGGGCGCGGTCGTCGGCGGGCTCTACGCGTCCGGCATGTCGCCGGATGAAATCGAGAAGGCGCTGACGACCGTCGACTGGCACGACGCCATGCGCGATCGCACGCAGTACAAGGACCTGTCGTTCCGCCGCAAGGCCGACGAGAACCGGTACCTCACCGCGTTCGAGGCAGGTTTGCGCGGAGCACATGTGATGCTGCCGCGCGGGTTGCGTTCGGCACAGAAGTTCCGTTTTCTCCTGCAGTCGTTTCTCATTCCGGTTGCCGCCGTTCGCGACTTTTCGAAGTTGCCGGTGCCGTTCAAGGCCGTCGCTGCCGACATCGAGACGGGTGAGGCGGTGGTGCTCGACCACGGCGTTCTGGCCGAGGCGATCCGGGCGAGCATGTCGCTGCCGGGCGTGTTTACGCCGGTCGAATACGACGGAAAACTGCTCGTCGACGGTGGCATCGCCGACAACGTGCCGGTCGACGTCGTGCGGGCGATGGGCGCGGACATCGTCATCGCCGTCGACGTCGGAAGTCCGCTGATGAAGCGCGATCAGATCGGGTCGCTCTTCTCGGTGACCAGTCAGGTTTTGACGATCCTGACGCGCCAGAACTCGCGCGTGCAGCTGGCCGCGGCCGATGTCGTGATCGCGCCGCCAGTCGCAGCGTTCGGAACGATGCAGTTCGAGGACGCGCGCAAAATCATCGCCGCCGGCGAGCAGGGAGCGGAGCAGCAGCGCGGGAAGCTCGGGCCGCTCGCGATTCCTGAAGTTCGATATGCAGGCAAGTCGTCGCCCGATCGGACATCAGAGGGACGGCCGCTCGACTTCATCGAGGTGGCGGGCAGCAGGCGGGTCGATCGCCGGATCATCCGCGCGCACATGCTCACCGAGCCGGCCCAGCCGCTCGACGCGGCGCGGCTTCGTCACGACGTCACGCGTCTGTACGGTCTCGATGACTTCGAACAGGTCACGTTCTCCATTCGCGAGAACGACGGCCTGCGCGGTCTGGTCCTCACGCTCAAAGACAAGCCGTGGGGGCCCACATACCTCCGGTTCAACCTTCACGTCGAAGACGACCTGCAGGGCGACAGCAGCTACACGGTCGCGTTCAACGCCACGAAGACTCGCATCAACTCTCTCGGCGCCGAGTGGCGCAGCGACATCCTGTTCGGTGCCGAGCACGGATTCATCACCGAGTACTACCAGCCGCTCAACTTCGCCGGCCGTTACTTCATCGCGCCCGGCGCGCAACTGCTGCGCCGGAGGTCGCCGGTCTGGGAGTCGGGCCGGCGCATCGCGCAGTACGGTGTGCGGCTGGACACGGCCTGGCTCGACGCCGGAGTGGCGTTCGGCGAGTGGGGCGAGCTGCGGACCGGAGTGACGCGAACGCGCGCGTACACGACGCTCGACACCGGCACTGCCAACCTGCCGACGGGCAACATCAATCAGGCCGCGTTGCACGCGACCTTGACGATCATCCGCACCGACAGTCCCACGATTCCGCACGACGGCGGAAATCTCTTCGCGCAGTACGTCCGCGCGCGCCACTCCCTCGGCAGCGACGCCGAGTACTCGAAGCTGCAGGCCGAGGGGGCAGTCTTCACCACGATCCGTTCGCGACAAACGTTCTTCGTCGGATTGGGCTTCGGAACGAATGTGCAGACGACGCTGCCCGGTTACGACGAGTTCGCGCTCGGCGGCCTTCTCTCGCTCGGCGGATTCGCGGCCGGTGAGCTGCACGGGGACCGCTACGCGATCCTCCGCTCCGGAACGTACTATCGCGTGTACGACCTCTCCGCAAATTTCGGCGAGGGCGTTTACGTCGGTGCGCTGTTCGAAGCAGGAAACGCGTGGCTCGCCGGCGCGCCCGCGCGGCTCAGCGACATTCATCGCTCGGTGACGGCAGTCGCCGGCGCCGAGACGATCGCAGGTCCGATCATCGTCGGATACGGGCGTGCCGAGACCGGCCACGGCCGCGTCTACGTGACGATCGGCAAGACATTCTGAGCGTCGTTCAGGCGCGGCCTTCATTCGAAGAATCCTCTCGCATGCAGGACGGCGAACAGGGCCGCGAGCAACAGCAGCAGCAGTCCTTCCGCGATCACGCAGCCGGCCGGCGTCGTCCCGCCCGCCAGGATCGCCTGCATGCGCGCGAGCGGGCGCCGCGCGACGAGGATCGCCACTCCGGCGAGCGCGATGACGGCGATGCCAGCCCAGATCACGCGCTCACCGTTTCTTCGCGCGCTTCGACGCGGCCTTCACTTCGGCGGAGCGTTCGAGCTGCGCCACGATGCGTTTCGGCGCGTTCGCGCGGAAGCTCTCTTCCATCAGCGAGAAGAGCACGTCGAGCGGAGTCTTCGCCGTCGGCCGCATCGTCACCCAGTCGTACTTGCCCATCCCGTACTGCGACGGCTCCGATCGGGGGAGAGTCAGCGCGAAGTCTCGCGACTTCGGCAATTTCATCGTCACGCTGATCTCTTCATCGGTCGCGCGCATGAAAGTGAACGTCTTCCCTTTGACTTTGAACGCGCTCTCGCCCCACGGAAAGTCTTCGGTCGTCTCCGGATAAGAAAGCGCACGATCGCGCAGCGCGTCCGCGATTTTCCGATTGCTCGCGCTTTTGGCCATGTCTCGCTCCTTGATCCTCGCGCGCCGTAAGATACCGCCGTGACCAAGAAGAAGATTCTGATCGTGGATGACGATCCGGTAGCGCGGCAGATCATGAACGCTCTGCTGCGCACGAACTATCAGACGATCATGAGCGGCGACGCGATCGGTGCGTTCTCCGAAGCGCGAAAGCAGAATCCGGACCTGGTCATCCTCGACCTCGGACTTCCCGGCGGCGGCGGATTCATCGTGCTGCAGAGGCTCAAGTCGGTGCCGGCGCTGTCCGTCGTCCCGGTGATCGTGGTGTCCGGTCTCGACCGCGCCAGTCACGAACAGAAAGCGCTCGACGAAGGAGCTGACCGGTATGTGCAGAAGCCGGCCGACGAGCAGAAACTGCTGGAGATGATCCAGGACCTCATCGGCGCGTAGACGCTACTTCAGCACTTCCTCGAGCACGAACGCCGTCATCGCGGCGAGCACGAGGCCGGGATGGTCGCGGTGTGGAGCGTGTCCGCACGTCGGGATCCGGATCGCTTTGACCTCGCTGCGCACTTTTCCTTCGATGGCTTTGATCTGCTCCCACGATCCGTACTCGTCCTCCGAGCCCTGCAGCAGCAGGATCGGCACGTCGATCGCGGGGAGGAACTCCTCGATGTTCCAGTCGCGAAACCCGGGATCGAGCCAGACGTCGTTCCAGCCGCGAAACGCGCAGTCGACGTTCTCGCCGTGATGCCGCGCCAGCAGGTCGCGGAGATCGGAGCTCTCGTACTGCACCTTCATCGCAGCGATGCTCTCGATTCCCGACGGCTCGGCAAAGACGTGTGGCGCTTCGAGAATCAACCCGCGGAGGATTTCGCGCTTGGCGCTGCCGGCGTAGATCAGCGCGATCGACGCGCCGTCGCTGTGGCCGACGAGGATCGCGTTGCGGACGCCGGTCCTCTGCAGGACCTCATCGAGCACGACCGCCTCGTCGTGCATGTAGCGGATCGGCCGCGGCAGCTCGGCCGGATCCGATTGGCCGTAACCCGCCCGCGAATACACCAGCGCGCCGCACCCCGTCGCCTCGGCCACGGACTTCGGAAACTCTCGCCACGACGCGACGCACCCGAGGCCTTCGTGGAGGAAGACGAGGGTGGGGGATTCGGTCGGTGGGGGGCCGAACCAGCTGCACTCGAGGCGACGGCCCCCTGCGCAAACCGAGTCCGATCCGCCTGCGCGCGCGTGACGCTTCACTGGTTGGCGAGGCGCATCCGAGGCGCATCATAGATGAATGCCAGCGATGGAAAGCTACCTGCGCGCCGCCGACCACCTGCCGCTCCGGTTCAACTCGGCCGAGTGGTTCATCGCGCGCCACGGCCGCGAGGGCCGCGGCGACTCGACCGCGCTCATCGATGGCGAAGGCGGGATGACTTACGGCGCGCTGGACGACGCCGTGCGCCGGTTCGCCGGAGCATTGCGAACGGCCGGAGTGCGCCGCGACGAGCGCGTCGCGTTCATCGCGCCGGACACGCGTTGGCTGTCGATCGGATTCTGGGGCGCGATCGCGGCAGGTGCCGTCGCGGTTCCGGTCAACACGCTGCTCAAGCCGGCGGATTACCGTTACGTGATCGACGACTGCGCGGCACGGATCACGATCGTCGATCCGTCGATCCTCGCTCCCGCGGAGATCGCGTCCCTCGACACCGAAGTGTGGACCGTCGACGAGATGAAGAAGCGCTGCGAAGTGGCGGCGCCGTTCGAGTCATACGTCGAGACCCATCGCGACGGCATGGCGTTCTTCCTCTACTCGAGCGGAACAACCGGCGAGCCGAAAGGCGTCGTGCACCTGCAGCACGACATGTGGATCTGCTGCGAGACGTACGGCAAGTCGGTGCTGGAGATCCGCCCGGACGACCGCTGCTTCTCCGTTGCCAAACTCTTCTTCGCTTACGGCCTCGGCAACGCCCAGTATTTCCCTTTCCACGTCGGCGCATCGGCGGTCCTGTTTCCCGCGCGTCCGACTCCCGAGGCGGTCTTCGAACAGGTGCGGCGGCATCGGCCGACGCTGTTCTTCGCCGTGCCGACTGCGTTCGCGAACATGCTCGGCGCGATGGACAGCGGCGCGAAGGCGGACTTCAGTTCCGTCCGGTTGTGCGTCAGCGCAGGCGAGGCGCTCCCCGGCGCGATCCTCGAGCGATGGCGCGCGCACACCGGCCTCGACATCCTCGACGGCATCGGCTCGACGGAGATCTGCCACATCTTCGTCTCCAGCCGCCGCGGCGAGATCCGGCCGGGGTCGACTGGAAAGCCGGTCGGCGGATACGAAGTGCGGCTCGTCGACGAGACCGGCGCCACGGTTCCGCGCGGCGAGATGGGTGATCTGCTCGTGCGCGGCGACTCGACGATGGCGCTGTACTGGAACAAGCACGAGGCGACGAAGACGGCGCTGCGCGGGGACTGGATCCGCACCGGCGACAAATACCACGAGGACGACGACGGCTTCTTCTTCCACGGCGGCCGCTCCGACGACATGATGAAGGCCGGCGGCATCTGGGTCTCGCCGGTGGAGGTCGAGGGAGTGCTCATCCGCCATCCGTCCGTCGCCGAGTGCGCCGTCATCGCCGTGGCGGATGAGGACGGACTGCACAAGCCGCACGCCGTGGTCGTGCTCCGCTCCGGCGTCGAACCAAGCGATGCCATCGCGGCCGAGCTGCGGAGCCTGGTCAAGGAATCGCTCGCTCCGTACAAGTGTCCGAGGAACATCACGTTCGTGAGCGAGCTGCCGAAGACGGCGACGGGGAAGGTGAAGCGCTACCTGCTCCGCGAAGATGTCGTGCTGCGGGGGTTGGCCATTCCGTCGTCTCACAACGCGACGTAGCCGTAGTCACGAGCGATCTCGCTCCTACGGCCGTAGCTTCCGCGCGTTTCCAAACAAAGGAGAGAAGGATGAACCGAGGACTCGTGTGCTCATTGGTCGTTTTATTGTTTGTTGCGGCAGTTCCGGCGATGGCGGCCGGCGGATTCGACCAGTTCGGATACAACTACACGGCGCGCATCTTCGTCGGAGCCGCGGACGGCACCGATCGAATCATCGACGGGGCGGTCTGGGGTGACCCCACGTACGCAAACGATCACCTCGTCATGAAATGGTCGAAAGCGTGGGATGACGCACGCTTCGGCGGAGCTCCGTGGACATCCGACGCGTGGGTCGACAACGAATGGAACGGCATGCTCCCCGACGGCTCGAAGACGACGGAGCACGTGAAGATCATCTGGGTCGGTACCGATCTCGAGAGGAGCCCGTTCTGGCGTCAGGGCGGCTCCCCGATCTGGGGCGAGTTCGAAGTGATCTTCGACCGCGGCTCCGATCCCACGGGCCACTTCTGGTACGCGCACGCGATCCCGGCAGGGTACGGCGGCTCAAACTAAAACCGATCGCGGTACGCTGTAGCGTCTCGATGGGTGCCTGCCGCTCGACGTGGTCGTGCCGGCAGGCACCTCAGATGTCGTGATGCAAGCCCGGCAGATTCAGCAGACGCCCGCCGCGAATGTGGCGTTTCCCGCCGGCGATCACGCCTCGCCGCAGCAATACGCGCCGGGCGATTTCATCCTGACGCATAACAGCGGCTGGCAGGCGCGGTTGATCCAGTTCGGCCAGATGCTTCGCTTCACTGGACCCGATAAGAAGTACACGCGATGGAGTCACACGGCGATGATCGTTTCGGCCGACGGCGAGATCATCGAAGCGCTCGGGCACGGTGTCGTC
>DASWBH010000004.1:0-1592 GCA_036390755.1 Thermoanaerobaculia bacterium | reverse complement strand
GCGGCGTGGATGTCGCGCCTCTCCATCAGGTTGGACTCAATCAAGGGCTATGCCGCCGTGCCCTGCTCGGTTTCCGAAACGATGTAGTCGACCACATCGCGGAGGTCGTGGCGCTGCTCGTAAACGGCGAGCTGGCGATCGGCGCCGGGCTTCTGCCGGACGATCTCACGCGCGTAGTAGACCTCGTTGCGCGAGCCGAGCTCGTCGACGACGTCGTCGACGAACGCGAGCAGCTCGTCGAGCAGCACGCCGAACGGCACCTCTTCGCGTTTGCCGAAGTCGATGAGCTTGCCGTCGATGCCCCAGCGCGCCGCGCGCTGCTTGTTCTCATTGAGCAGCGACCGGCGGTACAGGCGCCAGGACATGTTCTGGTTGTGGATCCTCCAGAGCTTTACCGTCACCGCCTGGAACAGCGCGGCGAAGCAGATAGTCTCGTCGATGCGCAGCGGCACATCGCAGATGCGGTACTCGAGCGTCGGAAAGAACGGGTGCGGCCGCACGTCCCACCAGATCTTCTTCGCGTTGTCGATGCAGTTCGTTTTGATGAGGAGCTGCACGTACTCATCGAATGCGCTCACGGAGCGGAACGAGTCGGGAAAGCCCGTGCGCGGGAAACGCTCGAACACTTTCGCGCGGTAGCTCTTCCAGCCCGTGTTGTGCGCGCACCAGAATGGCGAGTTGACCGAGAGGGCGAAGATGTGCGGCAGGAAGTAGCGCACCGCATTCATGATCTGGATGCGCGTCTCGAGGTCTTCGATGGCGACGTGCACGTGCAGTCCGAACACGAGGTTCGCGCGCGCGACCATCTGCAGGTCATAGACGATCTGGTCGTAGCGCGCGTGCGGCGTGATGGACACGTTCGCCCAGTGCGAGATCGGATGAGTGCCCGCCGCGGCGATACGCATCCCGTTCTCGCGGGCGAGGCGGATGATCTCGCCGCGGAGGCGCGTGACCTCGCGCCGAGCTTCGCTGACGTTCCGGCAGATCGGCGTGCCGACCTCGATGACCGGCTGGTGCATCTCGCGCTTGATCTCTTCCTTGAGCCGCTTCTCCCCCTCTACGAAAAGCTCCGCGATGTGCGAGCGCAGCTCGCGCGAGTGGGGATCGACGACCTGGAACTCCTCTTCGATTCCCAGCGTGAATGAGGGAGGTGCCGGCATGGCTGCGCAGTCTACTCGCGCCACGGCAGCGACGACAAAGGAGCGTCGAGCGCGGCCGCCGCCTCTTCGAGCTTCGCGCGGCCCGCTTCGACGGATGCGAGCGGCTTCACCTTCAGCCGTTTCAGCCACGACTTCGCCGGTTCCGTCCGTTTCTCGTGCTTGCCGGATTCGGTGTGCACTTCGTCCTCGACCGCCACGCCGGCGGCCGCGAGCGCCGGCCACAGCCGCTTGTGCACGTACGTGACCTTGCCGCGGATCAGACGCGTCGTCAGCGCTTCGTCTTCGAGCTCCGCGAGGCAGCGGAACATGTCATGACTCCGCGGATGACCCCACCACGATCCCGACATCGGCTCGCCCGCGAAAATCGTCGCGACGCTGGGGAGCTTCTTGTCCTGCAACAGCAGAAGACCGTAGCGCTCGAGTTGTTTCCGG
>DASWBH010000003.1:0-6672 GCA_036390755.1 Thermoanaerobaculia bacterium | reverse complement strand
ACGCACGCGCGGAGGGAGCGTTCGATGTCCACTGTGACCGGAATCTGTCCGTCTGCCGGCGAAGCTGAAAACGCGATGCGTGCACTGGAGGCGCACGGCTTTGAACATCGCCAACTCAATCTTCTTGCGCGGGGTGAAACGTCGTTTCCGGTGCACGCAAAGCAGGCCGGAGCCGCGCTAGGCGGGTACCTCGGCCTCAGCGCCGCGACGCTGATTCCCGGACTCGGTCCGGTCCTCGGCATGGGCAAGCTCGCCAGCGGTTTGATCGGCGTGGCGCTCGGCACGGCGGCCGGTGCTGCTGTCGGCCGGCACACCCACGGGATCCCGAACGAGGATCTCTATTTCTACGAGGAAGCACTGCGGGACGGGCGGGCGGTCGTGCTGGTGGACGCGCGCGATGCGACGCAGGAAACGCAGGCGCGAAACCTGATCGAGCGCGCGGGCGGGCGGCCGGTCGGGGCGACGCGGCGCGAGTGGTGGCAGGCCGTGCGGCAGGGCGAGCGTGAGCATCTGCACTCGCTGGGACGCCGGCTCGAGCCGATCGAGGAGGGCTACCGCTCCGGATTTGAAGCGGCACTTCATCCGACCACGCGCGGCCGCGAGTACGACCAGGTCGCCGATTACGTCGAGACGTGCTACCCCGGCCCGTGCCGCAGTGAAGAGTTCCGCGCCGGATACGAGCGCGGGCAGGATTACTTCCGGCGGCGCAACGCGGCACGCGAGGCGGAGTAGCGCCGCTCAGTCCGTGCTGCTCTTCCAGTTCTCTCTGGCCAGCTTCCACTGACCGCTCTCCAGCCGCAGCGTCACCGTCCCGGTGGTGTTCTTCTCGTCGAGCGAAGTCACCAGCAACGTCGCCGTGTCGCCGTCGACTGCGCCTCCGTCGATCTTCACCTTCTTCGGCTGCATCGCCTGAATCACGCGAAGGATGTTCTTGAATTCGGGATCTTCGGTGTCCTTGACCATGTCTTTCGCAACCGTCTTGCGAATCGCCGCGATGTCTCCGGACTGAATCGCCTTTCGATATGCCTGCCACGCCTTCGCCGGCTCGCCACCGCCGGCTGGCAGGGGAGTTCCCTTCGGCGTCTCCGGCTTCGCGGCGGCCTTCGTCTTCGTCTTCGTCTGGATCGGCACGTCGACCGTCGCTGTGTACTGATATGTCTCTTCGAAGAAATCATCGGCGGGCATGGAGACCGTTCCGGCGATGCGATCCTTCGTCAGCGCCGTGAGCGCGAGCTTCTGCTTCCCGACCGACGAGAATTGATGCAGCTTCTTGAACGACGGACTGAACAGCGTGCCGCCGATGACACTCTTGTCGGCGTCGATCTCCACGGTGAATCCGCTCGTGCCCTGATCGGCGAGACTCACCAGCGCGAAATCATCGAACAGCGCTCCGGGCGGGATGTCCCTGTCTGTGACCACGAGGAAGACATCGGTCTTCTTCTTGTCGAACGGATTTTCTTTCACGGTCGCGTACGCGTACTTCAAATCGACCGTTTTCCCATTCGCGGTGAATGTTCCTTTGACCGGACCGGCCGCCGCGGCGGCGGCAATGAAGAGCGCGAGGGCAGGGATGAAGAGTGCTCGCCATAACTGCATGAAGTGACCCCTTCCTGTTGTGCTCGCCATCGTATCAGCCGAGCAGGTCACACCGTTTCGTGCGCAGAGTCCGCCGGGCTGCAACGTGACGAACCGTAGAATCGGCCATGCGGTTCGCGGGCTGGCTCCTGGTGGAGTTGATCCTTCTCGTCCTTCTCGCCGCGGCGGTCACGATCATCTCGCCCCTCAATGACCACAAAGATCGCATCGCGCTCGCCGAGCGCGTGAAGCGCATGGACGCGACATTCACGTCCGTCGAGGAGGCTTTCGAACGGACTCCGCGCGGCGAGAAGCCGGTCGCCGCGAACGTCGTCGAGGCTGAGGAGAAGCCCGCGCCGCGGATCGATCCGCATGCCGAGCCGCCGGAAGGCGTCGTGCTCGGCGTACTGGGCGCCCGACTGCGGCCGTACGACAACCTGTACGAGCCCGTTCAGGCCGAAGTCGTGTACCGGGTCAGGAACACGCGCGAGACCGACGTCACCGTGCCCGTGCTCGTTGAATACTGCACGGCCGACGATTTCGCCGCGTTCCAGACCACCAGGTACATCGTTGTGAAGGCCGGCAGCGAGTCCTCGGAGGTCGTCGCAACCCGTCTCGGCGACTGGAACGTCGTAAAGATCGATGTGCGGCTGCTCGAGATCGAGCCATGAAGACAATCCCGAACAAGACGAACCCGCTCGTCGTCTTCATCGCCGCAATCATCTTCTTCCTCATCGGCGCCGGCCTCGGCAACCGTGCGCGCAGGCCCGCACCGATCGATCAGCAGATCGTCAAGGCGATCGAGAATCTCGAGCAGCGCATGACGGCGCTCGAGAAGGCCGCGAAGGACTTCGTCGAATGACGCGGCGCGCTGCAGCACTCGTCGCGTTCCTCGCCGGCGTCGCGGGATTTCTGCTCGCGTATTCGTCGTCGAGGAGCGGAGCGATTCTCCTGGCCGGCGGATCGCGGCGCGTCGAGGCGTTGGAAAAACGGTACGCGGATCTTCACGTGGACAAGCTGCACCTGCAGCAGGACGTGACCGGATCCGTTCCCGATCGCGCCGTCCGCCAGGTGGTGATGATCTCCGCGATTCCAGAACCGGCCGCAGGTCATGAGCTCAGCGTCAGCGGGCCGGCGATCAAATCGCTTTATACCGAGGAGCAGCGACGGATTTACGGCTGGAAGGCGACGGTCGAGAACCACAGTCAGAACGCGATCCGGCGTTGTGCGTGGCCGCGGCTGGTCGACGGCACCGGAGCGACCGTCGCGCCCGGCGTGCTGCTGCCGATCAATGTTCCGCCGATGAGCAGCAGGTTGTATCGCGGCACGATCACTGTTGAGGAAGGCAGCCTGGGACAGCCGACGCCATGGCGATTTTCTCCGCGGAGCATCGCGCTCGTGTTCGACGCCAACGAAGCGGACGCCATCATCAAGAAGGACAAACAGCGCGCCGAACGCGGTGTCCTGCTCCGGTACGACTCGCCGCTGGACTGGGAACATCGCGAACCGTTTTTCACGTGCCGCAAGTTCAACGACTAGTGAAAGTCGTGACTCTGCATCTCCTCGATTCCTTCGAGCGGCCAGAATCGCTCCGCCTTCACCGATGACTGACCGTCGCTGTTCTGAACGATTCCTTCGACGATCAGCCCCGAATGGCCGAGGATCGTCGAGCGCTGCTCGCTGAAAAGCTTCGGACTCACGATCGCCTGCGACAGTCCCGTTTCGTCTTCGAGCGTGAGGAAGACGAATCCCTTCGCCGTTCCGGGACGCTGACGGACGATCACTGCGCCTGCGGTCGTGACGCGGCGGCCGGTCGGAATGCGCTTGAGGTCCGCGGCCGAGACGATGTTCTCTTTCTTCAACTGCGGCCGGAAGTGTTCGATGAGATGCCGGCCGGTGGTCAGCTCCATCGCGTGGTAGTCGGCCATCGTTTCTTCGACGGCGGACATTTCGGGGAGTGGTGAGCCTGTCATCCTGAGCCGCGCAGACGTCCCCCGCCCGGATTCCTCGCGCTCTTCGGCGCTCGGAATGACACCCGCCTCGAACAACTCTCCGGCCGGCTTTGCGGCTTTCGCGGCCTGCCACAGCGCGCCTCGCCGCGTCAGTCCGAGTGAGCCGAGCGCGCCGGCATATGCGAGCTTCGTCATCTGATCGTCGCGCAGCTTGCATCGATGGGCGAGATCTTCGGCCGACGTGAACGGTTGATTCGCTTCGATCTTCTTCGCTGTCGCTTCGCGCAGTCCTTTGATGAAGCGGAGTCCCATCCGCACGGCACCTTGTTCCCAGCGGCACATCCAGCCGGAGTGATTCACATCGATCGGCCGCACTTCCGTGTCGTGGCGCTGCGCGTCCTTCACCAGCGTCGCCGGGTGATAGAAGCCCATCGGCCACGCGTTGAGCAGCGAGACGTAGAACGCCGCCGGATGCCGCGCCTTGATGTACGCGCTCGCGTAGGCGATGAGCGCGAAGCTCGCCGCGTGCGACTCCGGGAACCCGTAGAGTGCGAACGAGGTAATCGACTTGACGATCTGGTCCTGCGCGCGTCTGTCGATCGCGTTTTTCGTCATGCCGGCGCGCAGGCGTCCTTCGATCTCGTGCATCCGCTCCATCGATCGCTTGAATCCCATGGCGCGGCGCAGCTCTTCGGCCTCGCCGCCGGTGAAGTTCGCCGCGACCATCGCGATGCGCAGCAGTTGCTCCTGAAACAGCGGCACGCCGAGCGTGCGCTTGAGGATCGGCTCGAGACACGGATGCGGATACTCGACCGGCGCTTTGCCCTGACGTCGATCGAAGAACGGACGGACCATGCCGCCGACGATCGGGCCGGGGCGGATGATCGCGACCTGCACGACGATGTCGTAGAACTTCTTCGGCGCGTTGCGTGGCAGCGATGCCATCTGCGCGCGGCTCTCCACCTGGAACATGCCGACGGTGTCGGCCTCGTTCAGCATCTTGTAGACGAGCGGATCGCCCGCCGGCAGATGGGCGAGGTCGACCTCCACGCCTTCATTCGTTCTGATCATCGGCAGCGCTTCTTCGATCGCGGCGAGCATGCCCAGGCCGAGGAGGTCGACTTTGATGAGGCCGAGGTCGGCGCAATCGTCCTTGTCCCATTGGATGACCACGCGGCCCGGCATCGATGCCGGCTCGAGCGGCACGACTTCGTCGAGACGGCCTTTGGCCATGACCATTCCGCCGGAGTGCTGGCCGAGGTGGCGGGGCAAGTTCTGGATCTGCATGTAGAGGCGCATGAAGTGCTGCACGCGCAGATCGGCGGGATCGAAGCCGGTCTTTTCGAGCTCGCCGGGAAGGTTCTCCATCGCCTCGCGGATCTCGCCGAAGTTCCACGTCGAGACACATTTCGAGAGTTTGTCGGCCTGCTCGAGCGAGTAGCCGAGCGCTTTGCCGACTTCGCGCGCCGCGGAACGGTCGCGATACGTGATCACGTTCGCCGTCATCGCCGCGCCGTGCACGCCGTAAGTTTTGTAGACGTGCTGGATGACTTTCTCGCGCTGGTCGCCGGAGGGAAGGTCGAGGTCGATGTCCGGCCACTCGCCGCGCTCTTCGGAGAGAAAACGCTCGAACAGCAGATCCATCTTCACCGGATCGACGGCGGTGATGCCGAGCGCGTAGCAGACCGCGCTGTTCGCGGCCGAGCCGCGGCCCTGCACGAGGATCTTCTCGCGGCCGCAGAACTGGACGATGTCCCAGACGATGAGGAAGTAGCCGGCCAGATCGAGCTTCTCGATCATGTTCAGCTCCTTCTCGATCTGCGTCTGCGCGCGTGCGGTGAGCGGCCGGAAGCGCACCTTCGCCGAGTTCCAGGCGATCTTGCGAAGGAAGGAGTTGTTCGTCTCGCCGGGCGGAAGCGGGTAGTCGGGGAACTGATATCCGAGGTCGGCGAGCGTGAAGTCGAGCGTGTTGGCGAGCGACCACGCCCCGTCGATCGCCTCCGGCACATCCTTGAACAGCGCGCCCATCTCCTCGGCCGTTTTGATGTAGCGCTCGCGATTGACGCCGAGGAGACGGCCGGCTTTATCGACGTGAGTGCCTTCGCGGATGCAGGTGAGGACGTCGTGCAGCTCCTTGTCCTGCGCGCGGGCATAGCGGACGCCGTTCGTGGCGATGAGCGGGAGCTTCATGCGGCGGGCGAGGCCGGCGAGACGGATATTGTGGTGCTCTTCCTCGCGACAGAAGTGGCGCTGCAATTCGATGTGCGCGCGGTTCCGGAAGATGCCGGCGATGCGGTCGACCGTCTCGTCATCCGCGCGCGTCAGACAGTGCAGCCCTTCGTTGTATTGCTCGATGAGCTGCCAGTGGAAGCGCGCTTTGCCTTTCTCGCGACCGGTCGCACCGGCCGTGACGAGCTTGCAGAGATTCTTGTAGCCGGTACGGTTCTCGACGAGGAGGGTTAGGCGGCTGCTGTCGTCCATCACGAGCTCGGAGCCGACGAGCGCGCGCACTCCGGTCTTCTTCGCCGCGCCGTAGAAGCGCGGCGCGCCGTAGACGCCGTTCGTGTCGACGAGTGCCATTGCCGGGATGCCTTTGTCGGCGGCGTGGTACATCAGGTCCTCGGGAAGCGAGGCTCCGTCGAGGAACGAGAACGCTGACGCCGCGCGCAACTCGGCGTACGGCCGCGCTTTCGTTGTGCGCAGTCTCGGGACCGCCGGCTCCGGCGGCTCCTCGTTCGCGCCGCTGCCGCCCCACTTCTCCGGAACGTACGGGATGTGGTCGTACTCGCAGGAGACAGGGACATTCGTGGCGCGGGCTTTGACCTTCTTCTTATGCTCGTCCGGCGCCGCATACGTGATGCGGAGAGCGTCGAGGTTTCTCGTTGGTTTTCGGCCGTGGGACATCTGATCTGACAATGCAAAATGCTTTTGCATTCTCCTCGTTCAGTCATATCTCGCATCCACCACCCATCCCGCGCCACATTCAAAAACGCGATAAACCGCGGCCCCAACCTCGACATCCCAGTATTCGCGCGCCGCGGGCGCGTCCTTCCACCATCCTTCTTCAATGCGCCACGGACCGGACGACAGGCGCACGGGTCCGGAGATGTCGCCTTCGCCTTCAATGCGCTCGATCTGCATTTCT
>DASWBH010000002.1:0-7981 GCA_036390755.1 Thermoanaerobaculia bacterium | reverse complement strand
TGCGGATCGAAGAAGATCTCGGCGTGCCGCACGTTGTCGGCGGCGGCGCGGCGCAGGTACGCGAGCGTCATGTCGTAGAAGTCGCGCTCGTGGCGCAGCACGCCCGCGCCGTCGTAGTAAAGATCGAGAAACGACTGCAGGTTCTCGAACTCGTACGCGCCGCGCAGTTCATCGACGGACGCGTACCGCAGCCGGATCCCGTTCCGGTGCGCGATCTCGAAGATCAGCTCGGGCTCGAGCGTCCCTTCGATGTGGACGTGCAACTCGGCTTTCGGAATCGTGCGGATCAGTTGCTCGAGCGGCATCAGTGCGGCAGGCCGAACAGATAGTAGATGAGACAGAGCAGCGCCAGGACGATCGTGGCCGGCCGCAACTCGCGCGCGCGGCCGGCGAGGAGCTTCATCACCGGATACATCACGAGTCCGGCCGTGAGTCCGTTGGCGATGTTGTACGTGAACACCATCATCGTGATCGTCACGAACGCGGGCGCGAGCTCGGTGAGGTCGTCGAAATCGATGCGCTTCACCGACTCGAGCATCAGCACGCCGACCGCGATCAGCGCCGGTCCGTACGCGAAGCTCAGTTGCTGCAACGGCGCGATCAACGGGATGCAGAAGAGCGACAGCGCGAAGAGAACGCCGGTCGTGATTGCCGCAACGCCGGTGCGCGCGCCTTCCTTGATGCCGGTTGCGGACTCGATGTACGCGCCGCTCGTGGAGGTGCCGACCAGACCGGCGACGACGCACGCGATCGCGTCGACGGTCATCGGCCGCTCGATGTCGCGGAAGTTCCCCTCGTCGTCGAGCATCCCTGCCGCGGCACCGACTCCGACCAGCGTGCCGAGCGTGTCCAGAAAACTCATGAGGAACAGCGTCAGCAGAATCGGCAGAAACGACAGGCGCAGCACGCCAGCGATGTCGAGCTGCAGCGCGATCGGCGCGAGGCTGTACTGGCCGGTGAACGGCATCGCGAAGATCGCGCCCGGCGCGTGCCCGAAGCCGAGGAGCACACCGGCGATCGCGATCGTGGCGATGCCGATGAGGATTGCGCCGCGCACGCGGCGATGCAGCAGCGTCATGATCAGCACGAAGCCCGCGAGCGCAAGCAGCACCTGAGGATCGCGCAGGTTCCCGATCTTCACCGGCACCGCCTCCGCTTTCGCGACGATGCCCGTCTCGTTCAGTCCGATGAACGCGAGAAAGAGTCCGATGCCGGCGCTGAAGCTGTACTTGAGCGACGGCGAGATCGCATTCGCGAGCCACGCGCGGAGGCCGGCGAACGTGATGATCAGAAACACGATGCCGCTGACGAACACGCTGCCGAGGCGCTGCTGCCACGTGACGTGGAGTGCGGCCAGGCCGAAGGCGATGAACGCGTTCTCGCCCATGTACGGCGCGACCGCGATCGGCCGCTTCGCGTAAACGCCCATCAGGATCGACCCGACGGCGGCGACGACGATTGTCGCTACGGTGCTTGCGCCGACAGGCAGTCCCGCAGAGCTGAGGATCGCCGGATTGACGACGATGATGTACGCCATCGCCAGGAACGTCGTGATCCCGCCGAGGATCTCCGTGCGGAGAGACATCGGAGCTACAGTAGCCGACTTGGCCGGCGCGGGGACGATCACGTTGCGAGCGGCAGACGAACCGGACGAACCGTTTCTGTTCGAGCTCTACGTGAGCACGCGCGCCGAGGAGATGGCGGCGTGGAACTGGCCGCCGGCACAACGCGATGCGTTCCTGCGCATGCAGTTCACTGCGCGGCGGTCGTCGTATCGAACGCAGCACCCGGGCGCCGAGCACAGCATCGTGCTCGAGAATGGCAAACCGGTCGGACAGCTCCTCGTGTCGTTTTCGGATCCGGAGGTATGTCTTGTCGATGTCTCCGTTTCCGCGGAGGCGAGAGGCCGCGGCATCGGAACGAAGCTGATCGCAGACTTGATGGTGCGTTGTGCCGCGCTTCGGCGCACGCTGAAGCTGAGCGTCGCCACGAGCAACGCCGCCGCGCGGCGTTTGTACGAGCGCATGGGATTCGTACGGAGCGGC
Organism: Thermoanaerobaculia bacterium; assembly: GCA_036390755.1. Classification (GTDB taxonomy): domain Bacteria; phylum Acidobacteriota; class Thermoanaerobaculia; order Gp7-AA8; family Gp7-AA8; genus DASVHS01. The sequence continues at coordinate 5,936 of DASWBH010000002.1, read as the reverse complement.
GGCGACGCGATGTACGACGAAATGCTGTGGACGCCGATGTTAGAGTGAGCCGACCACGATGGATCCGTCGCTGTATCGCGTGGAGACATTCCAACCGCATGTGAATTCGCGCTTTGATGCGAGTCTGCCCGACGGCAGTACGTTGCCGCTCGTCCTGACAGAGGTGCACCTCGTGCAGTCGAACGAGAAGGTCACCCAGTTTTCGCTGCTCTTTCGCGGTCCGGCGACGCCGCTTGTGCGGCAGCAGACGTTGCGGCTGGATCACGCGCAGCTCGGCCAGATGGATTTCTTCCTCGTGCCGATCGGCGCGGACGCTGACGGCGTGTCGTACGAAGCGGTGTTCAGCCGGTTCGTATCGCCCGCGGCGCGATGAGTCGAGCGAAGACCTCACTCCGCCCGGTCGGAGCAGGTGATCGCGATTTTCTGCTGCGCCTTTATGGCGGCACGCGCGAGGCCGAACTGCGCCTGGTGCCGTGGACGCCGGAGCAGAAGGCGGAGTTTGTCGAGATGCAGTTCCGCGCTCAGGACAGTTACTACCGCGAGAAGTTTCCGGCCGCGCAGTTCTCGGTGATCGAGGCGGAGGGCGAGCCGGCCGGCCGCGTGTACGTCGTGCGCGACGACGCGCGCGTGCACATCCTCGACATCACCGTGCTCCCGAGTCAGCGCCGCCGCGGAATCGGATCCGCCGTTCTTCGCGAGTTGCAGGAGGAAGCGGCGTCGAAGCGCGTGCCCCTCACGATTTACGTCGATGAAGCGAGCGAGTCGCCGGCCATTTTCGAAAAGCTCGGCTTCGAGCGCGCGAGCGGCGATGGCGTCAGCGTGTTGATGCAGTGGAGCGGCGGCGGCTAGGGAGCCTCTGAACAAGTGCGGCCTTCGCGCTGATGGCGCTTGCGTGCCGAGATCCGCAGCGCGAGGAGGGGGCGATGCGGGACATCGTTGACGACGAGCGCTGCGAATCTCGGCCCGCAACCGCCATCAGCCCTTCGGGTTGCGGGCGGCGCCGCGCCGGCCGCTTCGCCGTCGCTCCTCGACGATGTCCCACATCGCCTGCGTCGCGCCGGTTCGCATCCGGGAGCGGCGGCGCACGCAACGCGAAGGTCGGACTTGTTCAGAGGCTCCCTAGACGCGATTGACGACAGCGGTGAATACGCCGCGCTCCGTCCGCGCGCCGGGGACGACGAACAGCAGGAACTCGCCGGTCTGCGGATGCGAGAAGCGATAGGTGCCCTGGGGCAGCGCGCCTCCGCTGAGCTGGTGAAAACGCAGCGTGAATGCATGCCGCGCGTTGTTCTTCTCGCGGTCGAGCGGAGTGACGCTCACCAGCGAGAGCGTCATCTCTCGCTTGCCCTCGCCACGCGCGCGAAACGTCGATCCGATGAGCGGCCGGAACACTTCTTCCCGCAGGTCGAATGCAGGCCCTTCGGCCGCGCCGCGAGCATGCGCCTGAAGCGGACTGACGGCGGAAAACGCGACGAAGCTACCCGTCGCTGAAAGAAAGTTTCGGCGCGAAATGGCCATGATTTTCTCCTCGGATCGCGACACTTTACGCGGGGCGTGTTCTTTGCGCAAGTCGGCTTGACATCGACGGATGACTCGCGCAGAGTACCCTGCTACACCGGGTTCCACACACAGAGGGAGGTTCTATGTCCAGCCCGTTTATCGGCGAAATACGTATGTTCGGCGGGAACTTCGCGCCCGTGGGATGGGCGTTCTGCGACGGATCGCTGATCCCGATCTCGGAGAACGACACGCTGTTCAACCTCATCGGAACGACGTACGGCGGCGACGGGCAGCAGACATTCGCGCTTCCCGATCTGCGCAGTCGCATTCCGATTCATGTGGGACCCGGCTTCGCTCTCGGGCAGCAGGGCGGCACGGAGACGGTCACGCTGACCGCGAACCAGATTCCCGCGCATAACCACGTTCCGCAGGCCCATAGCACGAACACGCCGAGCCAGAGCTCGCCGGGAGGCGCGGTGTGGTCGGCTTCGTCGCTCAATCAATTCACGCCCACACCCAATGCGAACCTGGCCGCCGATGCGCTGGGGACCGCCGGTGGATCGCAGCCCCACGACAACATGGCGCCGTTCGTGGCGGTCAGCTTCATCCTCTCGCTTTTCGGAATCTTTCCCTCGCAGGTCTAGGAGGTTCACATGGCGACGCCATTTCTCGCGGAAATCAAAATCATCTCCTGGAACTTCCCGCCGAAAGGCTGGACGTTCTGCAACGGCCAACTGCTGCCGATCAATCAGAACCAGGCGCTCTTCTCGATCCTCGGCACGACCTACGGCGGCGACGGCCGCGTGAACTTCGCCCTGCCGAACCTGCAGGGTCGCATGCCCGTTCACGTCGGCAACGGCATCGTGCTCGGCGAAACGGGCGGCGAGACCTCGCACACGCTGAACATCGCTGAGTTACCCGCACACACGCACGTCCCGGTCGGGTCCGTCTCGACGCCAACGGTGGCATCGCCCGCCGGCAATGTCTCGGGAACGTCGACAGCCAATCCGTTCAGCGTCACGCCCGACGCGGCGATGAACGGCGCTTCGATCCTTGCGGCCGGCGGCAGCCAGCCTCACGAGAACATGTCGCCGTACCTCGTGCTGAACTTCATCATCGCCCTGCAGGGCATCTTCCCGAGTCAGAACTGAAGGAGCGCCATGTCGAACCCATTTGTCGCTGAGATTCGAATCTTCGCCGGCAACTTCGCTCCGACCGGTTGGGCGCTGTGCAACGGTCAACTGCTGCCGATCTCGCAGAACACAGCGCTCTTCTCACTCCTCGGCACGACGTATGGCGGCAACGGACAATCCAATTTCGCACTTCCGAACCTCCAGGGAAGCGCGCCGATGCACCCGGGACAGGGGCCGGGTCTCACTCTTCGCAGCCTCGGTGAAACGGGCGGCGAGCAGGCAGTCACGCTGCTCAGCACGGAGATGCCGAGCCACACGCACACGATGCAGTGTTCGACAATGGCTACCGCGCCGAACGCCAGTCCGACGAACAATGTCCTCGCCCCGAGCGGGGGGCGCGGACGTCCCGTTCCGTATGCTCCGAGCGTCCCGGCGAACAATATTCCGATGTCGCCTTCGGCGGTCTCAGTTACCGGCGGCTCGCAGCCGCACAACAACATGCCGCCATTTCTGAGCCTGACGTTCATCATCGCCTTGCAGGGTGTTTTCCCTGCCCGAGCGTAAGGACACTCGATTCTCATCGGCGTTATCAGGAGCTCACTTATGACTTTGCGACGCGCCGCGTTGCTCGTACTTCCCGTACTCCTCGTCTCCTCGCTGTACGCCGCTCCCGCCGAAGTGCAGAGGAGCGGACCGCACATCTATCTGCAGGAGTCGCACAGCGCGCCGGTCGCGGCGGCGGAGAAGACTCTCGCCGGCCGTTCCGCGGAGCCGCTTGCGGTCGCGTCCGCGGACCTGAATGGCGATGGCGCTCCGGAGCTGATCAGTACGTACGCAACGCGCGACGGCGGAACGATCGTCGTCCGCAGAGGAAACATCGACGCGTTTGCGCCGCGCGGGGACGCTGCGCTGCGCGCGATCGCCGAGGCGAGATTCCCGGCGCCGTTCGCCGGCGATGCGACGACGGTCGATGTGCCGGTGCGTCCTGACTTTGTCGTGACAGGAAACTTCACGGGCAACGCGAGTCTCGACCTCGCGGTTGCCTCGCGTGCCTCGGATGAGATCTACGTCTTCGCAGGCGACGGCAGGGGCGGTTTCGCATCGCCGAAGAACATTCGCCTCGCCGGACCGGTCACCTCGCTCGCGGCGGGTGATCTCGAACGCACAGGCGGTTATACGAATCTGGTCGCGGGTGTCTCGCGGTCGCGCAACTCGTCGTCGCTCATCATCGAGCGAGGGGGCGAAGAGGGACTCGAGCAGGTCAAAGAAATCTTCTTCAACGGCGCGATCTCGGCGCTGGCGGTTGGCGATCTCGACGGCGATCTTCGCAATGACGTCGCGGTGCTCGAGGGCGGACGTGTGTCGATCGTGCAGTCCTCGACGATGGAAGCGCGCTCCGTGCGGCTGCCCGTATCGGCGGTGGCCATGGCGATCGGCGCGTTCGTGCACGACCGCGATCCGCGGCTGCAGATCGCGCTGCTGAGCGCCGACGGGTCCATTCACATTGCCGCGCGCAACGGATTCGATCCACGCGCCTTCACGGCCGACGAGCTCGCGCAAATGCGCCGGAATCGCGGCCGCGCGAATGCGCTGCCGCGCAACGCTTCCGCGGCGGTCCTCGGAGGATGGCAGATCATCGAGAGTTTCGCCGGGGTCGCGAAATTCACCGACGGTCTCGTGCCGATTCTCCTGCGCACGCGCATCTCCAGCCGTGCCGCCGACGACGTGATGGTGCTCAATCGCGCGGCCGGCGAGATGACCTTGATCTCGCATCCGAATCTCGCGACGGGTGCGAAGTCGCTCATCAAAGGCGAAGTGTCGAAGCAGCCGTACTCGCGCACGACAGTTGCGGCGGTTCCGGCGCGTGTGAACATCGACGGGCGCCCGGGCGTCGCCACGATCGAAAAAGGGGAGACCACGCCGCGGCTGATGATGCCGCTGCCGGACCCGACGTTCACGGTCAACACCACGGCAGACACGATCACGCCGGGCGCTTGCGCCGCAGCCACACCTGGCGCGTGCAGCCTTCGCGAAGCGGTGATCGAAGCGAATGCCGCCGCTGGAGTCGACACGATCATCGTGCCGGCCGGCACCTACACGCTGACCATTCCGAACGTTCCGACTGCTGCCGATGGTGAGAACGGCGCGCTGACCGGCGACCTCGACATCCTCGACGGCGTCAACATCGTCGGAGCCGGGTCGGCGACCACGATCGTTCAGGCCGGACTGACCGCTGGGACCGGCATCGACAAAGTCTTCTCGATCAATCCGAACTTCACCACCGCATTCGCCACGACGTTGTCGGGGATGACCATCCGATTCGGTAAGAACACGGCGAGCTTTGCCACCGATGGTTTCGGCGGCGCATTCGACTGGGAAGCCAGCGGCACCGGAACCTTGAGCGTGACCGACGTCATCGTCGACCAGAACACGACCGCGGACGGCGACGGCGGCGGCATCACGCTGACGAACACCGGCGGCGGCCCCGGCGCGGCGACGTTCTCGAACGTGACCGTGTCGAACAACACGGTGCAGGAGTCATCGACCGGCGGCGCGGGAATCGGCGGCGGCATCTTCATCGGCACGACGACGCCCGTGACGCTCAGCAACTCGACGATCAGCACGAACCACGCGGACCAGGTCGCTGCCACCTCCGGACAAGGCGGCGGCATCTTCCTGTTCGGTCCCGACGGCGCAACGCAAAGCGCGTGTCACGCCTGCACGATCTCCGGCAATACGGCCGCCGGCGACGGCGGCGGCATTCTGAGCGGACAGAGCCTGACCATCGATCAGCTCAGCTCCATCACCGGCAACACCTCCGGCAACAATGGCGGAGGTCTCTGGCTGAATCACCCAGGCGTGACCACGACGATCACCAAGTCGACAATCGCCGGCAACACGGCAACGGTCGCCGGCGGCGGCATTCGCGTCGACACTGCCGCGACGACGGCTCTCGACATGACCTTCAGCCGTCTCGCCGGCAACACCGCGCCCACCGGCAACAACCTCAGCAACGCCGCGGGGACGGTCAACGCACCCGACAACTGGTGGGGCACGAACGTGCCCGCTCCCACGATCAGCGGCACGGTGGTGTTCGATCCGTTCATCGTCCTGACGCACACCGCGTCACCGACGACGCTGAAAGTGGGCGACTCGTCGACCCTCACCGCCGACTTCCTCCACGACAACCACAACGCCGCGATCGCGCTCGCCAACATTCCCGTGCTCATCGGACTGCCGATCACGTTCGACAACGCCACGAACGGCACGATCAGCGCCGCGGATACCAACATTCAGAGCACC
>DASWBH010000001.1:0-13027 GCA_036390755.1 Thermoanaerobaculia bacterium | reverse complement strand
GGAAGCTGGCGCTCGCCGACGAAACCGGTGTGCATCCCGGAAAGAGCGCGTCGACGAACCACGTGTAATTTCCCGGCTGCAGGTCGTGCTGCAGTTTCGTATCGGTCGTGAATCCGGCTTGCACGGGTGCCTGTCCGGAGGTGACGACCCAGACGCGATAACCGATTGCGCCTGATGCCGCGTTCCACTGGAACGTGACCGGAGTGTCGACATCGCCGCTCAGCGGCGACACGAGCGTCGGCGCAGGGTTCGCCGCTCCGCAAGTCGACGACTGCTGCACGGTGAATTCGCGGTGCAGCGACACGACCGACGGGCAATTGTCGAACAGAGCCTCAACGTACCACTCCGCTTTTCCGCTCGGAACCTGCAGCGTTGCGGTCGTCGTGGTGACGCGTGCGATCACATCGGCGGCCGCGCCGCTCGCGCCCAGCCATACGCGATACGCCGTTGCGCCGACGACAGGCGTCCAGGCGAAGGTCACCGGCGACGACACTGTCGATTCGTCGACGGGCGAGACGAGCGTGATGCTGCCGGTCCCGCACTGCGGCGGCGGCGCGGTGACGGCGAAGCGGCTCGTTACCGACTGCAGGGGCGCGCAGCCGGTCGCCTGCGCCACGACGTACCAGTCGATCGTGCCGACGGGGACGATCTGGTTGGTCGTCAGATCGCGCGTCGTGGCGAGCTGCGTGAACGGGCCGCCGTTGAGCGACGTGAAGAGCGCATAGGTGATGCTGTCACCGGCCGTGGTCCACGAGAACGTGACCGACGTGCTGCTGGTGCTCGCTCCGTTTGGGGGAGTGAGCGGAGCCGGCGCCGCAGTCGGACAGACGACCGCGGGAGTGACGGTGAACGCGATCTGCGGCGAGCCGGTGCTGCAGCCGGCGCTGAAGTTCGTGCGGACCGACGCCACGTAAGCGCCGGCGGCCAGCGGGACAGTGACGGACGTCGTCTGGGATCGCGCCCTTGTGAATGTCGCGCCGCCATCTGACGAATAGAGAACGTCATAGGAGTTCGCGCCACTCACCGATGCCCAGTTGAACGTGACCGACTTCGATCCGTCGAGAATCGCACCATTGGCGGGTGCGACCAGGCGCGAAGAAGTGGTCGGGCAGGTCGGCGCGACGGTGAGGTTGAGGTTTTTCGTCGCCACACACGTCGGGTTGCCGAGATCCGTCGCCTGGACGGTGATCGTGCTCGTGCCGGCGGTCGTCGGCGTGCCGCCAATCGTGTCGATGATGTTCGCGGTCGCCGAGGCAAGAAGCGAAAGGCCGGGCGGCAGCGGCGTCGTCGGCAGGATCGCGAACGTGTACGGACCCTTGCCGCCGGTCGCGGCCAACTGCTGCTTGTACGGCTGCCCGACCACGCCGTCCGGAAGCTTGGCCGTCGAAATCGTAGTCGGGCACGCCGCCAGGATGTTCCCCGACCCCGCATACAACGCGGGAGCGAAGCAGGCGACGGCAACGATGACGGCTGCGAACTTCTGACGTGTCATTCATCCTCCAGCCGCAGAGCTGCGGCCGAACGACTGCTCGATTGTTCAGTGAGCGGCCCAGCCCGGAACCGCGAACCCGCAGCGGACTTTACCGGTCGTGTGAACCTTCAGCGGTGATTGTGATCACCTTGCGGTACAAATAATCACCGGTACTTGTTCCCGCCCGTATTGAAGAGCACGGTAGTTTCATTGGCCCGGATCGCGCCCTGTTTGCAGAGCATCCGGTAGGCGAGCAGCGCCGCCCCTGCCTCCGGTCCCGCATCCACCCCTTCTTCCGTCCGCAACTCCTCGGCTGCCGACTCGATTTTTTCCTCCGGAACCGCGATCGCTCCCCCTTTGGATTCGCGGAGCGCGCGGAGCATGAGCCGGTCGCCAACGGCACGCGGCACGCGCAGGCCCCAGGCGGAAGTGCGCGGCGATTCCCACTCCGGCGCGACGTCGAGGTTCTGGTCGAACGCGCGGACGATCGGCGCGCAACCGCTCGACTGGACCGTGTACATCCGGGGGCGTTCATCTCCGATCCACCCGAGGCGTTGCATCTCGTCGAAGGCCTTCCACATACCGATTAGACCGGTCCCGCCGCCCGTCGGGTACAGAATTGTGTCAGGCAGGCGGCCGATGTCACCGATCAGTTCATAGCCCATCGTCTTCTTCCCTTCGACGCGATACGGCTCTTTCAGCGTCGAGAGGTCGAACCCGCCGTTCTCGGTGATGAACTTCTGAACGCGTTTGCCGGCATCGGTGATGACGCCGGCGACCAGCTCGACTTCAGCGCCGTACGAGCGGCATTCGTGAACGATCGACTCCGGGGTGTCGCGCGGCATGGCCACGAACACCGGCAATCCGGCGCGGGCGCCGTACGCGGAGAGCGCGGCGCCGGCATTTCCGGCGGTCGGCGCGGCGAGGCTCTTCGCGCCGAGGTTCTTCGCCATCGTGACGGCGACAGCCATTCCGCGCGACTTGAACGATCGCGTCGGGTTCTTCGACTCATCCTTGATCAACAGATTCGGCGACTTCCGAGATCGCAGCATCGGCGTGATTCCCTCACCGAGGGTGATCACCTCATCGCCTTCGTCGATCGGCAGCACTTCCGCGTATCTCCACATCGTCGCGTGCCGCATTCGGAATTGCAGGCGCAATTCCGGCGCGGGGGAGAGGTCGTACTGCACGAGCAGCGGGCCGCCGCACTTCGTGCAGAGATTGTGAAGTTCGCGAGGGGGGTACTGGGTTGAGCAGGCAGAGCATTCGATCCGAAGCGGAAATTTACGCATAAACAAATCGCCCGTGGGAGCGCCACGGGCGATCATTCATTAGCGGGCAGAAAGTAGCAACAACGAAGCTACTTCGAAGCGCCTTTCTTGGAGTCAGCGATGGACTTGTCCATCTCTTTCTGCCAATCCTGCACTTTCTTCTCGGTGTCGCCCGGCTTGTCGTCGTACTTGGACATCTCCTGCGCGAACGCGTTCAGCGCGCTCTCGTACTTTGTCAGGAGCTGCTTGTTGTAGGAGAGCGCCGGATCCTGCTTCTCTTTCTCGGCGTTCATCTCGGCCTTCTGTTTTTCGAGGCCGTCGAGCGACTCCTTGTACATCTTCTTCGCGTTCTCGTCGGTCGCCTCGTCATAAGCCTTCTTGGTCTGCTGATACATCGACTCGAATGCGGCGTTGCCCGCTTCGGCCATCTTCTCGGTCAGCGCGCTGGTGCTCACGGCCAGGATCTGTCCTTTGACCCAGAGGTACTCCTGCGTGTTGTACCCGAGATCCTTTGCTGCGCGGATGTCAGCGGTCACGAGATCGGCGACAGAGCTGAGTCCCTTAAAGCCCTCGACCACGCCTGCGATCGACTTGTCGCCGGCCTTTTTCGCGGCGTCAGAGTGCTCCTGGAGCTCTTTCTTCGCTACTTGAGCGATGGCTTTCTCGTGCTCGCGGACCTTCAGATACATCTGCACCTGCGAGTCCGTGAGTTTGCCGTCTTTCGGCGGGTCGTACTTGTCATCGGCGACCTTCTTCATCAAGTCGGTCGTGCCGTTCTTTGCCAGATCTTTGGAGATCGCGAGCTTGTCGTAAGCCTCTTTGGCCTTGCATCCGGTCAAAGCGATCGTGAGGCAGAGTCCTGCCATGAGAGTGCGACGCATATTGTTTTCCTCCAGAATTGGACGGCGCCGATTTTACATCAGCCGAGGTGCTGACGGACGCGCGCGACGAGCTTCTCGAGATCGCGGAGGATCGCTTCCAGCTCAGTCCGGTGCTGCCTGCGGAGCGTCTCGACATCCGGCTGCGTCCCGCGTGCATGCGCCTTCGGCTCGTCCATCAAGGCGACGGCCGCCGGCGACTCTTCGATCATGTGCTCGGCGCCGATTTCCTCGACGTCATCGACTTCCGTCGGCAACGGGACGTTGCCACCGAGTGTCGCCGGCCGCTCGCGGCCTTCCTGCAGCAGTTGCTCGAGCGAGACCTCTTCCATCTTCTCGTATCCGGCGTCGATCGGATTCTCGCTCGCCTCCGGAAACGGAACGGCATCCACCTCGGCCTCGGTCATTGGCGGCGCCTCTTCCATGATCGGCGGTGCTTCTTCCATTACCGGCGGAGGTGCTTCGGCGGGTTTGTGCCTGTCGTGCCTGTCGTGTCTCGCGGCGGGCTTCGCTTCGACTGCGATGAGTTTCTTCCGGTCGATCGGCTCGTTCTTTCCTTTGAGCCGGTTGAACAGGTGCTTCGCGGTCATCTTCGAGACGAGCTTGAACGTCTCCATGACGCCCTGTCCCTTGAGCGCCGAAGCTTCGGTGTGCGGAAAACCTTCGAGTCCGAGAAGATGCGCGAGCTCTTCGACGGTGGGGACGCCGGGGATGTCGCGCTTGTTGTACTGCACGACGATCGGCGTTTCGTCCGGGTCGATCTGATTCTCGCGAAGGTTGTCGAGGAGGTTCTTGAAGCTTTCCTTGGTCGACTCGACCATCGAGCGCTGCGAGTCGGCGACGAAGACGACCGAGTCGGCTCCTCTCAGCACGAGCTTGCGCGTCTCGTTGTAGAAGACCTGTCCGGGGACGGTGTAGAGCTGAATCTTCAGGTTGAAGTTGCCGACCTTGCCGATCTCCACCGGCAGCAGGTCGAAAAAGAGCGTCCGGTCCGTCTTCGTCGCGAGCGAGAGCATCTTCCCCTTGGATTTCGGGTCGAGCTTGTCGAAGATGACCATGAGATTCGTCGTCTTCCCGCACAGACCCGGCCCGTAATAGACGATCTTCGCCGTCATCTCCCGCGTCGCGTGATTGAAAAGGACCATGAGCGCCTCAGTTCGAGTTCAAGCGCGAAAGTATCGCATAGAATCCGATGATGGACGACGACCCGGTCGAGGTCCCGATCGAGGACGTCCTCGACCTGCATCCCTTTCGTCCTGCTGAAGTTCGCGACGTCGCGCTCGAGTATCTGACCGCTGCCCGAGCGCGCGGTTTTCGCCAGGTCCGGCTGATCCATGGACGGGGCATCGGTGTGCAGCGCGACAACGTTCAGGCGCTCCTGCGCAAGCTCGATTGGGTCGAATCGTTCCACGATGCCGATCCTTCGGGCGGCGGGTGGGGGGCGACTGTGGTTTTGCTGAAACCGCAGGACTGAACGCGCGTCCAACGCATATGCGCTACTTCATCGCTGTGTTCCTGCTCGGACCGGCGCTGCTCGCACAAGAGCGGCCGGTTCCTCCGCGACGTGTCGTGACGGTCGGCGAAGGTCAGGAGGTCATGCTCCTCGAGCGCTTCGCGCAACGTCTGCAGAAGATCGCGCTCGACGTGAAGCGCGACGCCTTCATCGTCTCCGAGGTGGTGAAGGGGAGCGGTGAGCTGAACGACTTTCAGAAAAACATCGCCATCCAGAAGGCGATCGACCGCGTCGACGCAGCGCTCAAGCGGGCCCACGAGGATCCGGTCGCTTCCCAGTTCACGCTCACTGCGCTCGACCAGACCAAAGATGCGCTCGAGCACGGACGCGAACAAGGCTCGCTCGCCGATCTGCCGGCACTGCAGAAGCTCATGATCGAGAAGACGCACGTCGTCTACATGGAGCTGTTTCGCGAGCTCGATCAGACGCGGCGCGACCGGCAGGCGATCGTCGACATCCAGACGCGCCTCGCTCAGATCAACGGCGATCTCGACTCCGCCATGGTCGACGCGCTCGGATCGACCTTCGAGTTCATCCGCGCCGGCGGCAAGTGAAGAATGGCGCCGATCTCGCTATTGTTGAACCCGACATGTCTACGCTCTTCGAAGAGTTGAGCCGCGTCACGACGTACGAATACACGGAAGAGGACGTCCGCGAGTTCGAGGCCCTGCACGACGAGATCCGCGCGCTCAAGAAGGAGCGCAACGCCGTCATCGTCGCTCACAACTACTATCGTCCCGAGATTCTGAAGGTTGCGGACTTCGTCGGCGACTCGCTCGAGCTCGCGCTGATGGCGTCGAAAGTCACAGACGCCGACGTCATCGAATTCGCCGGCGTTCACTTCATGGCCGAGACCGCGAAGATCGTGAATCCGTCGCGGACCGTGCTGCTGCCGAATCTGCTCGCCGGATGTCAGCTCGCCGACTCCGCGCCGGCCGAAGATCTTGTTCTGCGCATCGAGGAATTGCGCGCGAAGTATCCCGACCTGGCGGTGGTCAGTTACGTCAACACGACCGCCGCAGTCAAAGCTCTGTCGGACATCATCGTGACGTCGGCGAATGCGGCCAAGGTGGTTCGCTCGCTGCCGAACAAAAATATCCTCTTCGTTCCCGATCGCAATCTCGCGCGGCACGTCGCGGATCAGGTCCCGGACAAGAACATCATTCCGTGGGAAGGTTTCTGCTACGTGCATCAGCAGATCACTCCCGAGGAGATCAATCGCATCCGCAAGGCCGATCCGGATCTCGAGATCCTCGTTCATCCGGAATGCCGGCCTGACGTTGCCAGTCTCGCCGACGCCGTGCTCTCGACGTCGGGGATGGTCCGCTGGGCGAAGGAGCGGCCGGCGAAACGCTTTCTCGTCGTCACCGAGTGCGGGTTGTCGGATCGCCTGGCGATGGAAGTGCCGGAGAAGCAGTTCCTCAAAGGCTGCAAACTCTGCACGTTCATGAAAGTCACGCGGCTCGAAGACGTACGCGACTCGCTGAAGTACATGCGATACGAGATCGAGGTGCCGGAGGACATTCGCGTGCCGGCGGAGAAGGCCTTGAACAGGATGTTCGAGGCGACGAAGTAGCCGCTGTCATTCTGAGCCGCGAAGACGCGAAGAATCTGGGCGGTGGCTCGGTACCCCCGCCCAGATTCTTCGCGCTCTGCGGCGCTCAGAATGACGGGCTGCTACTTGCAGATCAGCTGATAGACGCCGATCATGTCGTCTCTGACATCGTCGATGTCCGCCCTGACCTTCGCGACGATCTGCTGGTACTGCGGATCGTTCTGCATCGGCTCGAGCCAGGGATGCTTCACGAGCTCATACCAGCTGTGGTGACCGAGCTCGGCTGCGCGCTTCGTCCACGCCAGCGCTTTCTTGTGCTCGCCGAGTTTCGCGTAGCACAGAGCGACGCGGATCGCCGCCCAGTGATTCCGGTTCGCATCCTCTTCGAACGACCGTATCGCCTCCTCGGCTGCAGGCTTATCGCCGTTTGCGGCCGCGATCATCGCCCGAAGGCTCTTGCCGAGGTAGTGATTGGGAACGAGGGCGGTGACGGCAGCCGCTTCCTTCTGCGCGTCCGGCAGATCGCCCTGCAGGATGAACGCGACGCCGCGAATGTCGTGGCCGGCGAGCGCGGTGTCGGGTGAGGCGAGCGCGTACTTCGCGTTCTGCAGCGCCCCCTCCGGATCGGCGGAGTTGACGTACCAGTAGCCGCGCACTTTCGCTTCGTTCGACGACGGATCGATTGCGACGATGCGCTGTCCGATGCACTCGGCCTTCTGCATGTCGCCGGTCGCGGCGAAGTACGTCGCCATCGCGTTGAGCGCCTGGGTATCGTTTGCCCTGAGGCGCAGCGCCGCGAGGATCTCGCGAACCGATTCGCGATACCGCTCCGGATTTCGGACGAACACGCGGCCGAGCGCGAGATGGGCCTGCGGCAGGTTCGGATCGAGTCGGACCGCCTGATGCGCGTACCACTCCGCTTTCTGCATGTCCTGCGGCGCACCGAGATTGCGCGCGGAGCCGAGCGACAGCGCGATGGCAAGGTCGGCGTAGGCCGCGGCGAAGTTCGGATCGTCGTCGATCGCCTTCTTCAGAGCGGCAATTTGCGCGTGATAGTCCTTCGGGACGAGGCTGCCGGTGAGAGCGCGCGCCTTCAGATACTCCTCGAACGCCTGCGGGTTCGACGACCGCGGTTCCGAGCGCGGCCGCGTTTGCGTGTTGCCGAGGGACAGCTTCTCGTTGAGACCGGAAAGCGTCCGGGAGGAGACGTCGTCGATCAGCTTCAGCAGGTTGTCGCGTTTGCCGTCGACCGAGTCGGCCCACACGCTGTAGCCGCTGCGCAGATCGGTGAGCTGGAGGTTCACGCGGACGAGGTCGCCGGCGGCGAGGAAGCGACCCTCGAGAATGCCGTCGACATGCAGCTTGTCGGTTGCAGTCTTCGCGTCGATCTTCCGGTTGCGGAACTCGAGCACGGCCGATGTCGGCCGCACCTGCAGAGAAGGAATCGACTCGAGTTTCGTCACGAGCGCGTCGGCAAGACCGACGGAGAGGAAGTCGTCGCGCGCGTTGTTCGCGATGTTGTCGAGCGGAAGAACGGCCATCGACCGGATCGGCGTCGTCGCCACAAGCGCCGGCTTCGCGACGGCGATGTCCGGCGTGGCATTGCTGCGCTGCACGAGATAGATCGTCGTCGCCACGATCAGCAGCGCCGCGGCGGCGACGGCCGCGCGCACCCAGACGCGCTTTCGGACGGTCGGCCCGAGGAGCGACTTGCTGTATTGCGAGCTCGTTCGCAACGTCGGCGGCTCGATCGCCTCGATGTCGTGCAGCAGGTCGTTCGCGTTCTGATACCGGCTCGCCGGATTCTTCTGCAGGAGCTTGCCGATGATCTTGACTGCGGCCGACGGGAACGCCGGATCGAGCGGAACGAACGGCTCCGGCTCGGCGTCGCGAATCCTCTCCAGAACGAGCAGCGGTCCGTCTGCGTTGAACGGCAGGTGGCCCGACGCCATCTGGTACATCACGACGCCGATCGAAAAGAGGTCGCTGCGTTCGTCGGCCGGAAGGCCGCGCGCCTGTTCGGGTGCGAGGAAGTGCAGCGTTCCGAAGAACTGGCCGCTCGTCGAAGCGAACGAAGCCTTCGCCGGTCCGAACTCGCGCAGCAGCGACTTGGCAAGGCCGAAGTCGAGAATCTTCACGAGCCCGTTCGGCTCGATCATGATGTTCGCGGTCTTGATGTCGCGGTGCACCACGCCCGCTGCATGGGCTGCGGCGACACCCGCCGCGATCTGCCGTGCGATGCTCAGAAACTCGCCGGCCTCGAGGGGCCGGCGGCGAAGACGCTGCGAAAGCGTCTCGCCCTCGCAGTACTCCATGACGATGAACGGCTGCCCGTCGTCGGTTTCGCCTACCTCATAAACCGTCGCCACGTTCTGATGGCGGATCGCGCCGGCGCTCCGCGCCTCGCGCAGAAAACGCAGCCGCGCCTCTTCCGACAGGATCTCTTCGGTGTTGAGGACCTTGAGCGCGACAAACCGGCCAAGGCGCTGGTCGCGCGCGAGATAGACCGTCCCCATGCCACCTTTCCCGAGGATCCGGGAGATCTCGAAGTGGTCAACGGCGCTCGGGATTTCCGGCATGATGGGGATCGTGACCCGCGCCGCATTTTACACGAGCCATATGGGTTAACCCGCTGAGGGTCGGACGCTGAGTTAGTATCTGCGCGCTTCGCACGAGGACATCGATCTGGTCGCGTACACGATCTCCTGGACCCATCCGCACGAACGCCTCTACGACATTTCGATCTCGTTCACCGCGCCGGCGGATGATCCGCGGCTGATGCTCGCAGCGTGGCGGCCTGGCCGGTATCTGATCCAGAACTACGCCGCGAACGTGCGCGAATGGCGCGCGTCCGCTGACGGCGATCCGTGCGACATCTGGAAGGACGCGAAGTCGGGCTGGCGCGTCGACGCCAGGGCGGGGGAGGCGGTCACGGTTCGCTACCGCTACTTCGCCGCCGTGCTCGACGCCGGGTCGAGCTTTCTCGACGAGGGCGAGGCGTATTTCAACGGATCGAATCTGTTCATGATGGTCGATGGACTGCGGACCGAAAAGGTGCGGCTGTCGATCGCTGCCCCGGCGGAGTGGCGGATCGAGACGCAGTTGTCTCGCGAAGACGAGAACACGTTCGCCGCGCGCGACTACGACCATCTCATCGACTCGCCGGTGATCGCCGCGCCGGAGTTCGTGCGTCATTCATTCTCCGAGAGCGGCGCGATCATCCACCTCGTCTTCATCGGCAGCGAGCGCATCGACACGGAGCAGTTCGTCGATCCGTTGCGCGCCGTCGTGCGGATGCAGGCGGCAATGTTCGGAGGTCTGCCCGTCCGCGAATACCGCTTCCTGACGCAGATCGGCGACAGGTGGCACGGCGTCGAGCACGAAGCCTCCTGTTCGATCGTCGCCAAACGCTCCGAGCTCCTCGGCGCAAAGCCAGGCGACGCCGGCTGGGATCACTTCGTGTCGATCTGTTCTCACGAGTTCTTCCATCTCTGGAACGTGAAGCGGATCATGCCCGCGCTCTTCGCGCCGTATGACTACTCGTCGGAAACGCTCACGCGATTGCTGTGGGTGATGGAGGGGGTGACGTCGTACTTCGGCGATCTCACGCTCGCCCGTGCGGGGGTGTGGAAAGAGGAGCACTACCTCGAGCACCTCGCGAACGAGATCGAGACGCTCGAGAATCTGCCGGGGCGTGAAGTGCTGTCCCTGTCGCAGGCGAGCTTCGACGCGTGGCTGCAGAACGACATGCACGATCGAGCGAACGCGACGATCTCGTTCTACAACAAAGGCGAAGTCGTCGCGGCGATGCTCGACCTCACGATTCTGCAGCGGAGCGACGGGAAGCAGTCGCTCGACGATGTCATGCGGCTGATCTGGCGCGAAGGAAAGATTCTCGATGAAGACGGATTCGCGCGCGCTGTGGCGTCCACCTGCGAGGTGGGCGGCTTCTTCGAGCGATACGTCGACGGAACCGAGCCCCTGCCGTACGCGGAATTGCTCGCAGCGGCGGCTGTCAGCATCGAGTCCGAACCGCGCGACGCGAGGCCTGCGCTCGCGGCGACGGTGCGGAGCGACGGCGGGCGCCTCATCGTCGTCAACGCGCGGCGCGGCGGAGCGGCGATGAACGCAGGTCTCCTGCCCGGCGACGAGGTCATCAGCGTCGACGGAACGCGGACGACGACGGAAGCGGACGCAACCAGCGTGCTGCGGTCACTGCAGGGCGGCACGCCCGTTGAGATGCTCGTTTCCCGCGGCGGCGTCATCCGTCCTGCGACGTTGACGGCCACAGCGGACCCGCGGGTGAAGATTACGCTGCGCGCGAACGGGGAGAACGCGTTGCGCGATCGCTGGCTCAGGAGAACGAATGACTGAAGCGCGTCCGGTGGAGTTCACCGAGGACGGCGTGCCGCGCGACGGCATCGAGGAGACGATCAGCGAGCTCGTCGATCTTTACGGCGGCGAGATCAAAGCCTCGCGCGTGAACGAGCGCGAGTTCGTGCTTCCGCTCCGCCGTGGCATCGCGACCGCGGGCGCCGTGCAGTGCACAATTTCATGGGCAGCGGCGGACGGACCCGACGCGACCGTCCGGCTGGTCTGCGATCGCGAGATCGACGCGCCGAAAGCGCAGCGCGTGGCCATGCTCGTGGCGGGAGTCATCGGTGCGCTCTTCTTCATGATCTGGCCGTTCTTTCCGCATCAGCAGGAGCTCGGAACGCTGGCGTGGATGGGCGGTATCGTTGCGCTCGCGGTCTACTTTCTGTCCCTGCGCCGGACGAGTGGCGGACTGGCGTTCGACTTTCTGCAGCGGCTCGCGCGGCGACAGCGCGAGGCGGGATCGCAGTAATGCTGTGGATCGTGTTGATCCTGCTCGCGGCCGTTGTGATCGGCCAGCGGATTCGCAGCGCCGCCGAAAAGGCGCGCCGCGAATAAATCGATTACAGCCGCTCGGTGATGATCGCCTTCGCGATCGTCTGCAGCTGCATGTTCGACGTGCCCTCGTAAATCTGCCCGACTTTCGAGTCGCGCCAGAACTTCTCGACCGGATACTCCTTCGTGTAGCCGTTGCCGCCGAACAACTGCACGGCAAGCGACGTCACGTTCTCGGCGACCTGCGACGAGAAGAGCTTGGCCATCGCCGCTTCGCGCACGAACGGCTTGCCCGCGTCTTTCAGGCGCGCCGCGTTGTAGACCATCAGGCGCGCGGCCTCCAGGTCGGTCGCGGCCTGCGCGATCTGGAACTGCACGGCCTGGAACTCGGAGACCGTCTTCCCGAACTGCTTGCGCTCCTTCGTGTACGCGATCGCGTGCTCGAGCGCGCCGCGGGCCACACCGATCATCTGCGCGCCGATGCCGATGCGTCCCTCGTTCAACGTCTCGATGGCGATCTTGTACCCCTTGCCGGCTTCGCCGAGGACGTTTTCCTTCGGGACGCGGCAGTCTTCGAGGATCAGCTCGCACGTCGATGACGCGCGGATGCCGAGCTTGTCTTCCTTCTTGCCGACGCTGAATCCGGGAAAGTCGCGCTCGATGAGGAACGCGGTGATGCCTTTGTAGCCCGCGTCGGGGTTCGCATTCGCAAAGACGATGAACACGCCCGCTTCGGCCGCGTTGGTGATCCAGAGCTTCCGGCCGTTCAGGGCCCAGTGATCGCCCTTGTCCTCGGCTTTCGCGGAGAGCGCGAACGCATCGGAGCCCGATCCGCCTTCCGACAGCGCGTACGCGCCGACGGTGTCGCGCGCGAGCATCGTCAGGTATTTCGATTTGTGATCTTCGTTGCCCCAGCGGAGGATCGCGTTGTTGACAAGCGTGTTCTGCACGTCCACCAGCACGCCGCACGATGCGTCGACGTGAGAGAGCTCTTCGACGATCAGGACCGCAGTGAAGAACGTCGAGCCGGCACCGCCCCACTGATCGGGAACCTCGACGCCCATGACGCCGAGCTCGAAGAAGCTGCGAACGAGTCCCTGATCCATTGTGGCGTCGTGATCCATCTTGTGCACGAGGGGGCGAATGCGCTCGACGGCGAAGTCGCGGACGCTTTGCTGAAACATCTGTTCTTCTTCGGAGAGCACCGTCAGCGGCGTTGCGATGAGTTCGGCGATTTCAGTTGTCATGGGAAGAACTCCTGGTGAGATCAGCGGCGAATCATACCCGATGGGTCGCGGTTATCATCGTGATGAGCCTCCGTGGCGGAATTGGCAGACGCTGCGGACTTAAAATCCGCTGCCCGGAAACGGGCGTGCCGGTTCGAGTCCGGCCGGAGGCACCAGCGAATCGCCACTCTTCCGTCGTGAATCTCGCTTACAATCTGCACAAGTTTCGCTGCAATGAAATTCG